>JAEEIK010000105.1 GCA_016281335.1 Lachnospiraceae bacterium
GACGGTGAAGCTGTAAACATCTGGGATGAAGTGGAAAGCGAACTGAAGAAGGATCCGCTGTATGCCGATGCCGATAACGAAACAATAAGAAGCTTTATCAGACCGGTTATTCTACGCGCCATGATGGATAATGATGCAAACTTATCCTTTGAAAACGGTGAGAAAAGTGTCAGGAATATTTACGCCGAAGCAGCTCCCGAGCTGTTTCCCGAAGATAAAGCAGGTAATGAAGGACCTGAGGATGATTTTCTGCCACATGCATATGAAGAGGATGAGTTTATCAATCCTTTTGAGAACGGGCCTGTAATCTATAAGACGGAAGAAGAAAAACCGGAAGAGAAAAAAGAAGAGAATAAGACTGAAGAGAATAAAACCGAAGAGAATAAAACGGAAGATGATCCTTATGAAATCCCCGACATAGAGAAGTATGATCTCGACAAGCTGCTGGATTCTTTGCAGGAAGGTGAGAAAGAGCTTCCTGAAGACAGAGACGGCTTCCCTGAAGACATAGGGCAGAGTGAGATTCCCGGGGCATATTCCGAAGACGAAAAAACTATTCAGGAAAATCCCTTTGCGGGGGTCGGTGAATTCGGCACCACAGCAGGCCCTTACGCTGAAGATGCGGAAGTGGTTCAGGAAAACCCTTTTGCGGGCAGTGATGTCGATGCCATCGGAAATGCAATGTATACCGAGGCTGCACTGGCAGCTAAAGAGAACGAAATGCTCTTTAAGGAACCTGAGACCGAAGAGACCTATGCGGCTCAGAGAAATACCGAAGAGAAGCTGTGGTTTACCGCATTCTATCTTGCAAAAGACCATGCACTGAATGATGTAAACAGAAGTTACACCGAAGCAGAAGAACAGAAAAAGAGCGAGATAGTCGCCGATGCGATCTTTGACGAAAAATCCCTGAGGGATGCATTTAATACTCTTGCTGCCATAGAGATCAAGACGGAAGTTGCCATCGGTGAGGAGGCTGCTGATCTTGAGAAACGTCTTAATATGCTGGGCGATAAGAAGAGCGCAGCCGATTATCTTACAAAAGGCGGATCTTCCAAGGCAATACAGCTGGGAAGAGGCTGCTTTGAACTGGAATTCCTGATGAGAGAGAGGCTGAACGAGCTTAAGGAAGCGCAGCCGGAGCATTTCGGAAATATTGATTTTGATGCCGAATTAGAGGATGCCCGCAACAGATTCAAGGCAAACAGACTGAAAGAAGCTGACAGGCCTGCATATGAAAGAGGTAAGCTGATCTATGAGGCCGATGAGATTGCAAGACCTAAAGACGCGCTTCCTCCGATCAAGCACGGCAGAGATATAGAAGAATTTGACAGAGTGCTCCATGCCCTGAAGCCGGTAAGCGTAGCGCCTCTGGATAAGATACAGGATATATTCGATAAGGGAGGCCGTTCCGAGTTACCGACCAATTTTGTCAATACATATTATAAGGAGCCGGAGGCACTAAGAAAACTGCTTCCCGCTGCGGAAAAGATAAGGAAGACCATAAGGGGCGACAGAAATTTCTACAACAATAACCGTTATGCCCTGGGAAATGTGAATGATCTTGTTGATGATCTGACTGCATATTTCACAAAGGGTGAGAACAGCGCAGAGTATCCGACATTGGATGCTGATATGCTGCTGAGACTTCGCGGCAGATACACCCGCAATATCGATATGATAAAGGATCTGCGGGAAAAGTATGAACGGAACGAAAACCGGAAATACATAGAACGCAACAGTACGAAGCGTGTTGCGCCAAAAGATCTGAAACCCTTCAACGATGCATTGAAGCTGCTCTCGGAAGACCTGATGGCGGTAGACAAGGCATTTAAGGCAAGACAGAAGACCACGCTGCCCCTTGCTTTCTTCAAGCATTCAAAGGAACTTGAAAAAATAAATTATGTACATGGCGTATTCAAACATCCGGGACTCGTGGAATACAGCAGGATATTTGCAAGAAGCAATATGACGCCCGAAAAGATCAGGAAACGCTTTGTCCAGACTCCTCCGAATCAGATCGAGAGCGAATATAAAACTGCGCTTGCGGAGAATCCCTGGCTTTCCGAATATCTGCCTAAAGACAATAAGATACCTGCGCGTATCGAGAATACATCGGATGTTAAGCAGATAGAAGAATATATGCAGAGAAATGATCTGATTCTTACCGATCAGGAGAAGGCGCATCTTAAGAATCATATCAATTCTTCAAACCGCGCAGAGCTTATCAATACTGCTGCGGATAATTGTTTTGAAAATCTGGAAGACTATTACGATGATGGAAAACATAAGCCGGGAGTCATCATAACAGGTGAAGATGCTGCCGAGCTTGATGTGCATCAGGATGAATGGCAGAGCAGTTTCAACGGCTGCTGGTCAGTGGCCGGAGCTATGATGGTGAACAGTCTTGGCGGACAGAGGTCTGTAAAGCAGGAAGATATCAGGAATTACAGGCCTAAGCTTGCGGAAGGCGAAGTCTTTGACAAAAACGGAAGGATGGACAGTGCCTATACCGAGGACAGAGGCAAGAACATGATGGATATGGGAGATTCCATCCTGCGCTTTGCGCCGAGCAAGATGATGAGGCAGCTGGATATCGTGCCCTTCGATTCTGAGATAGAGAAAAAAGGCATATCTCAGGATGAGTATCTTGCCAATGCCGGGAAGCTTTTCAAAAAGCAGGTACTGCATACCATATTGGTTGATAAGTGTCCGATGTCATTCCTGAAAGGTGACCATTACATCACGATCACCGGAATTGACGGTGACACGATCAAGTACAAGGACAGCAACGAAGAGACAGCAAAGAGGCTGGGTGTGGGACCTGACCATACCTACAGCATTTCGGTAAAAGAGCTTATCGGTCCCAATCTGATAGGACCGCAGAAGAGCAGAAGACCGGTGCAGCTGACCTGGCTTTCGGATATAAAACTGAGCAAAGATTATAAGAGTATCTTCGGTGTGCCCAGCAAATATGCGAGGGTTGAAACTGACGGCTCGATCCTTGGCGCGCCTGACGCTGTTTCGGGAATGGCCGATATGGATAATTCCGTTGCCAACAGGGAGGGCGTAAGATACTACCGTCTGGGCGGTGATGAAGAGAATAATAAGAACGATACAAAGGATAAGGATCTGTTAACAGACGGCGGTGTCATCAAATTAGAGAAGGCATATCTGCCCAAGCAGGTCAACTTAAACTATCTGATGCATGAAGCCGAAAAGAGAAGCCCCGAAGAGGAGAGAAGGCTGAATGAAGACGATATCGAAATGCTCGGCATAGACAGGAACTTTGCATATAATGTCGAGCATATTATGGATGTCGAGGAACATGATGACGTAGTTGATGATCTGCCTGATGTACCGGATAACAGTCTGGATGATGATGCGCCCTCTAAGGGAGGAAGCAAGGGTGGTCAAGGTGGATCTGCAGGGGAAGCTGCTCCTGAAGATAAAAAGACAGCCATGCTTAAGAAGATCAGCAAAGCGGCAGAGGAGCTTGGTAAAAAGCTTAAAGATTCAACGCCCTGGTATGTCAACGGAGTCAGCGATTTCTTCAGGATAACAAATACAAGTGAGGAATTTGATGATCTGAAGGATAATATCAAGATGCTTAAGCAGCTTACGGATGCTGCGCTTAAAAAGGATCCGAAGGATATAAGCGATAATGAAATTAAGGATATCATAAAGGGACTGGAGTATTCGGCAAATGCTTCCACGAATTATCTGCAGTATAAATCCGAGCAGTTCAGCGCGGACTCTTCCAGAAAGGACAGTAAGTCCAAATCCGGAACCGAGCAGAAAAGAATACGCGCGGCTGTTGATTCATATGAGGTGCTGTCCGGGCTCAAAGCCGATATGAATGCAGCCTTCAGCAATAAGAGCGAGACATACACCAATCTTGAAAAGAAGAAGTCCGACAGCAATGTTAAGGACTATAATGATCTGCTCATATCAAACCTCGGCAAGAACATGCAGAAGATGCAGGATGAGAGCTTCAGGAACAGAACGGATATTCCGGAAAAGCACATGAGAAGACTTACGAGACTGGAAGCCGTATTCGGGAAGAAGCCCGAATTCCTTGAGGAGTTTCAGGATAAGTACAGGATCAAATACATTGATGTAACGAAGAACGGCAAGACCGAGAAGGTATCAGCATTTACGCAGCTCACTGAGATCAATGAAGAATTTAAGGGCATAGGTCCTGCGGGAGAAAACAGTAAGCTCTCCGATAAGGACTTTGTGGCTATCGCGGTAGCAGAGACTACGGATAAGGAGATATTCAGAGCTGAGTACAACAAGCTTAAAGGCTATAAAGCCTTCGAGGGTCTGAGTTTTGAAACCATAGCCAATAACTATGCAGCTCATACCTATGACTGCTTCTGTTCGGAACTGCTGGATAAGCTTACGGATGCGATACCCTTTGCAGAGAGAGCAAGACAGAAGGCTGTACAGGATCTGAAGGCATATGAAAACGGTGATAAGAAGCCTCTTGCGCGCGTGATCGCCAACAGTCTCAATAAGATGACCAAAAAATGGGAAGCAAATACCCATGCCCTTTTGGACAGCGGCGGAGAATATCTGATCAATTCGGAGATCGGCCAGCGTATGTACAGAATGCTGGAGCGCGATCCGGAACTAATGATGCTCGCTAAAAGAGAGGGACTTAAGCCGGAGACTTATTTCAATCTGAAAGCTATGGAGAAGCAGGGCAGGAATGCCATGCTGGGTAATGATCTTTCTAATGATACACTGAAGAAAGATGCGGTTGAAAAAGATAAGCTCTGGGAAGATCAGGATATCAAAGAAGAACGCTTTGCAGAGATGCTGATGCGTGAGGCGATCATACAAGAGGATCAGAAGGCTGAGAAAAGAAAAGACAAAATTGATGAAATAAGGGAATATAACCAGAATTCCGACAATGAATTCGCCGAAAGGCTAAGGGTAGCTACGGCCAGAAAGACCCAGGCAATGATAAGGGCTTACGGTGACAGACCTGATTTCAAAAAGATCGCAGATGCTTATAACAAGCGCTTTAAGGAGGCGGGCCTCACTGATAAGGATACCGTGGACAACAGCGAAAAACTGGTAAACGTCCTCTCTGAGTTTAACGGAGACGTGGCTCTGTACATTGATAATAAAAAGGATAATCTTAACAGGCTTGAGCTGGAGCTGATGGCATATTACAAGGATGAGATCGACGCTATTGAGGCGCAGAGACGAGCTGATGGAAAGCTCAAGGTCTTTGGCGATATGGGCAGACTGGATTATGCATTAAGGGAGTCGAAAAAATACATACTTGAATGTGAAAGGAAAACAACGTCCGGGACACAGCTTACACCGGATGAGGACGAGAAGTATAAGTACCTTAAGGATATCATGGACAGGTATGCTTCTCTTAGCTCGGATACGAGAAAATTCAGCGAATTAGAAGGGCAGAAGCAGGCCGAATCTTCATATGTCAAGTTAAGGCAGATCATTGTTGATTACGATATGAAGCTGAAATATGTGGATCAGAACCTGATTTCCGAGAAGCTCAATGATGTAAGCGGATATGAGGATCTGAAGGACCGGCTTAAAGTCTACATGAAATATAAGGGTCTTGATAAGCTGAATCCGCTTGAATTTGCACAGAAGCTTAATACACATTCCGAGGAGATAGGACGGAATCTGATCGGTGATCTGAGAAAGTTCGAGAAGGATGTGGAAGCCGGTAAGATCAAGCTTGATGAGCAGCCGCAGATACAGGCGGAAGAAGTGAAACTTCCCGAAGCCGATAAGGAAAAAGCAAAAGAGCCTGTTAAGGAAGAAAAGGCCGCAGAGCCTGAAAAGCCCAGGGAGAAGAAAGAATTTAACGAAGAAATAAAGAACTTCCTGATGACTAAGAATAAACATGCCAGCAGGCTGTGGGAGACTCTTGATCCTATAAGCGAATACTTTGGCTGTAACGGATATTCGAAACTCAGCGATGACCTCAGTGAACTGTCCGATGCCCTGAGTGATCTTTCCGATAAGGTGGAAGAAGAAGCAGAGGATGAACTTAAGGCTGCATATGATAAGGTATATGCCTGCATGGAGAAGGTTCTGTTCACCAAATATCAGCATGAAGACGGAGGAGAAGAAAAGACCGGCTTTGAAATGCTGCTTTCTAAGAACCATGAAGGAGTAAAGTTTTATGAAATATACTCAAGCAGCTATAAGTCATTGAATAAGCTGTGCGAGCAATTCGGTTTATCGGAGTACCTGAGCGTAAGCGATGAAATGAGAAAGGAGATGGGAGACAAAGTCATCACCGCAGTAGACAAGCTGAGGGAAAGCTTTGATAAGATAAAGAATGAAGAGGCAGATAAGCTTACTCCCGAGGTCAAGGAAGCCTTTGATAAACTGTATGAAAAGATATCTCCGGATCATACGGGGAATATCAAGGAGATAAAGGGCGCAATAAAGGAGCTGGAGCAGAAGCTTGAGGGTAACGATGTCAGAGAGATATCCACGGCTGTTAACGTGTTCGATTCAGAGCTTAAATACGTAACCCAGGGAATGTCCTTCTTAGACAAGGTTTCACTTGATCGGATCAAGGAGAACGGGCCTCTTAATAAAGTGAAGGAAGATAAGGAGGCTGAGAAGCAGAAAGAAGCCGAAAAAGAGAAAGAACCCGAAAAGCAGAAAAATGACGATAAGGTTACGGCAAAGGATCTGCTTGATGTCAAGATAGGTCTCGATGACAAAAAGGAGTCGGGTGCTGACAGAAAGAGTGTCCGTATCACCATCGGCGATCTTAAGAATAAGGACGATGCCGCTTCCGGGAAAAATAATACCGAAGATAAAAAGACAGGCAGCAGTTCTTCGAAAAACAAAACCGAGGAGAAAAAGAAGACCACTCTGTTACTTAACTGACAGCTGTTGACTTTAGCTTTTTTGTGAGTGATAATCTTTCAGTAGGGAATAAACTGTATAGGGTCTGAAAAATGGAAACGGTATTGGAGAAAGCCATAAAAATAGCAAACAGACTTGCGGATGACAAAAACCGGGAGAAATATGATCCCAGTTGCATGAATCTTGCGCTGTTTGATGATGATGATCCAAACAAGCCCCAGGTAAAACCAAAGGAACCTGAGCAGCAGGAAGATGTTCCTGTTCCGGGACTGGTGGCGCCTGCGCCGGAATTCATAAGGACAAATGAAAGACCAAAGGTAAGGAACATCAATCCGATATATCCGGAAGCGGAAGTCGGAGAAATGCCTGAACCATTGCCTGATCCGCCTATGGCCAAACCGGAACCAAAAGTAAGGAAACAGGAAGATCCCGTAACTTTAAAGGCAAATTCGAATACCGGATACGTTAAGCCTGTTTTCAGATCAAGGTTCAGCGGGCCGGGATACAGAGAGTTTAAAGAACAGAATGCAAAAGGCAGGGTGGCCCTTGCCGATCTGCCCATAGTAGACAGATCCCAGGCCATAAGCAGTATAGGGAAAGAGCAGGCTGAGGTTAAGAAGGTCGAGCCGGTTCCGGAGATATCAACTGATCCCAAAGAATTCTGCTATTATGTGCTGATCACACATACCAAGACCTATCCCGAACCCGGCAGTCAGATACTGATGCGTTCCTGCGATCATGAATATGTATGGACAAACAGGCAGAGCGATGACGAAAAGCCGAATCCGAAGATTTGCACCCATTGCGGGAAGAGAGTAGGATATACCGAAACGGAGATGGATTAGATTAAGAAGACGGTCACATATCATATGTGGCCGTTTTTTGTTTGTGGCGCTTAAATATGGTATAATCATCCGGTAGGTTAAAGCTTGCAAAAGGAAAGGATTATCATGGCTTTTAAGATCATCAGAAATGATATAACAAAGGTAAGCGCGGATGCGATAGTCAATACCGCAAATCCGGAGCCGGTCTATGGCGGGGGCACTGATACCGCGATCTATAAGGCGGCAGGTGAAGAAGAACTTTTAGAAGAAAGGCGAAAGATCGGAAGTCTGGAGCCGGGGCAGGCTGCAGTGACGCCGGCTTTTAAACTTGATGCAAAATATATCATCCATACTGTAGGACCGGTATGGATCGACGGTGAACACGGAGAGAAGGAAAAAGTAAGGAGCTGTTATGAAAACAGTCTTAAGCTTGCTAAGGAACGGGAATGTGAGAGCATCGCATTTCCGCTGATATCGACGGGAACCTACGGCTTCCCCAAGGCAGAGGCTTTGCAGATCGCAGTCGCCGTCTTCGGTGAGTTTCTTGCGGAGAATGAGATGGAGATCACACTGGTCGTCTTTGACGAGAAGTCCTTTGTGCTTTCGGATAAGATATTCGCCGGGGTAGACGCATATATAGATGAAAACTACGTTTCCGAGACGCTGGAATACGAATATGCTGCCGATGAGCAGTCTGTGGCATTATTCGGAAGAACTCCGGATGGGGAAAGCAAGCCAAGAAGACGTTCGTTGTTTGGTCGCTCTGAGGCTGATAATACCAGCTTCTACATGGATTCCATGGTTGCTCCGACTGCTGCAGCCATGCCGATGGCCGGAGCTGCTATGGCGGCAAAGTCCGCAAGGAGTCTTGACGAACTGATGAGCCATGTGGGTGAAAGCTGGCAGCAGAGCCTCTTAAGACTTATAGACGAGAAGGGTTACACTGACACCGAAGTATATAAGAGGGCTAACGTTGACAGAAAGCTGTTTTCAAAGATAAGGAGCAATGCGGCATATCAGCCGAAGAAGATAACGGCTGTAGCCTTTGCACTTGCTTTGAGACTGAGTCTTGATGAAACAAAGGATCTGCTGGGAAGGGCAGGCTATGCGCTGTCTCCGAGCAGCAAGTTTGATCTTATCATTGAATATTTCATAGAGCAGGAGGTTTATGACAGCTATACGATAAACCTTGCATTGTTTGAACATGAACAGCCTCTGCTCGGAGAATAAAAAGCACAGAAAAATAAGGGGGAGTAAGCAATGGAATTTACTGCAGATGAGAAAGGCCTGTTTGCAAAAAAACTTTTTAAGAAGATCACGATAGCATATGAGGATATCGAATCCATCACTGCGCTGAGCGCGCAGAAGACTCTGATCAGAACAAAGAACGGAGACGAATATACGGATGAGGAAGGCAGCCAGGGACTGACTCAGCGCTTTCCGGCAGTCTTTGACATGATCGTAAGGCATAATATCGCATACAAATATCAGGGCATGGTGGAAGCAAACATAATCGGCGTGATGGACAGGGCCGGTGTCGATGAATACGTGGACAGGTTCATTGATGAGATAAATCCTCAGCTAAGAGGAGTAATAAAGGAAAAGCTCGGTGAAGAGTTTTCGCCTGAATTCATAGTAAGGGAAGTGCATCAGGAGACAATGCTGTATATAAAGCTGCTTAAAAACGGCGAAGTCATAAGTGTAAACGGCAAGACCTTTGATGATCCCGAAGCGGATATGACTGATGTATTCGACTTTGCCATGCTGGCATATCTCGGTTTATGGAATAACGAAACAAAAAGCGGAAAATATGTGGTGCTTGATGAAACGGATGAGATACTTGAAGGAGCAGAGATACATTGCGAAGAATGTTACAAACGCCTTGTCCGTGACGGGCTTATCTGATTTTTAGGAGGTACATATCATGCCTAAGGGAAGGAATCAGAAACTGAAACTCTATTATCTGAGCCGTATCATGCTGGAAAGAACAGATGATGAACATGCGCTGACTATGCCGCAGATACAGAAGGCGCTTGAGGAGTATGACGTGAGCGCGGACCGCAAGAGTCTGTACGATGATCTGGAAGCTCTTAAATTCATGGGCATGGATGTGATAGGAGAAAAGCAGGGACGCAGCTTCGTTTATCATGTGGGACAGAAACATTTTGAGATCGCGGAACTGAAACTGCTGGTGGATGCGATACAGTCTTCGAAATTCATCTCGGAAAACAAATCAAGAGATCTGATAAAAAAACTGACTGCTCTTGTCAGTAATTATGAAGCTTCACAGCTGAAACGACAGGTGGTGGTGCAGGGACGCATCAAGACCATGAATGAGAGCATCTATTACATCATCGATGATATCCACAACGCCATAAGTAACAACAAACAGATACGTTTCGAATATCTTCAGTGGGATCTGGAGAAAAAGATGGTGCGCAGGAAGGACAAGATATATGAGATAAGTCCCTGGGCACTGAGCTGGAATGATGAGAACTATTATCTGATCGCTTATGATGCGGATGATGAGAAGATAAAGCATTACCGCGTGGACAAGATGCGAAATATCGAGGTGTCGGAAAAAAGCCGTGAAGGAAGAGGACATTTTCAGAAAATAGATATGGCTGCATATGCGAGAATAAACTTCGGCATGTTCGGCGGTGAGGAAGTAAGGGTAAGACTGCAGTTTAAGAATGATATCGTAGGCGTACTGATCGACCGTTTCGGCAAAGACATACCCATATACCGTTCCGAGAAAAACGGCTGGTCGGAAACGAAAGTTGACGTGGCGCTCAGTGATCAGTTCTTAGGCTGGATATTCTCACTCGGCACAAAGATAAAGATAGTCGGACCTGATGAAGTGGCAGAGAGATTCGCAAAGGAACTGAAGGAAATAAGAAAGGCATATAAATAAATATGGAGCCGAAATACAGGGAGAATTCGAAAAAATATTGGGAGGATGTACATCAGAGCTACGACAGCACGAAGATCAAAGTTGATGACTGGCTGGAGCGATTTGATGATATCATAATGGCTTCAACGAGGCCGATAATGGATCTTGGCTGCGGCGGCGGCAATGATACCAAGTATCTTACGGAGAAGGGAAAACAGGTGATAGCCTGCGACGGCTCGGAACATGCCATTGCAAATCTTAAAGCTAATTTCCCGGATATCAGAGAAGCAAGATGCATGGATATGCTGGAGGGTTTTGATTTTGAGGATGAGAGTTTTGAAGTGATCATCGCAGACCTCTGCCTGCATTATTTCGGAGAGAAGGATACGGAGATGATAATCTCGGAACTAAAGCGCATACTTCTTCCGGGAGGACATATAATCCTGCGAGTCAATTCGATCAATGACGTTAACCACGGCGCAGGACAGGGTAAGGAGATAGAGTACCATGTTTTTGAAAGCAGTCAGGGAACGATGAAACGTTTCTTTGACGAGGCGGATATACGGAAGTTTTTTAAAGAGTTTGAGATCGAATATCTGAAGGAAGAGATCATGAGCAGATACAGGCTGGAAAAAAGACTGTACAGGGTATGTGTGAGGAAATGAATATGAAGAAGATCGTAACGGCTCTGATACTGTGTGTTATGATGCTCAGTCTGGCCGCATGCGGACATACGAAGAGCGCCAACAAGCTTATCCGTGAAGCCAAGCGCGCCCACGGGTCTGCTACAGTGGTTTCCAAAACCGAGGATCCTGACGGCGCCACAGTCGTCCTGCATGATAAGCTGCAGGATTTTGATTACAGGGTTACCAGTTACATGGATGCCTTTATCATGGATGGCGAAGAATTCGGCAGCATGCCGGGGGCCTCGGATGATTTTCAATATGCTCTTGTGGATAAGATAAAAGCAGATCAGCAGACAGAGATCAGTAATATAGAGCAAAAGTATGGGGCGACTTTCAGTACTGACCTGGGACCGACAGTCTATGCGGGCGATCCTAACTCGGCCAAACAGGCAGCTATTGAGATCGCAGATATATATCAGAAGAACAATCTGAAGCACAGACTGGATAACTTAGTCATCATGGCCTATGCTCAAAGCAGCTATTATCATGACCGTACGGGATACTACGGCAGAGATGAAGAAGTGGCGGGACATATCATTCTTCCGAAGCTGGAGTGGTCGGGCGCGGACCAGGCAATGATCGAGGAGTATACTTACAAGGCAAAAGAAATAGATGCGGATGCGGAATATTTAAGGAGCGAGATCGTGACTTTTGCGGAGACCGGTTTTGATCTTGAACAGGTGACGGCTACCGGAGACTGCCCGAGAAGTGAGGACGCGCCGGTAACGCTTTATTATTTCAAGGCTTCTGACGGAGGAGAATTCTATATTGCGGATTTCTGCATAAATGATGAAATACGTCCGAGTGAATTCGACAATGCCAATAACTATGTTAACAGGACTTATCCTTGATAAACATGTAGTGTAAAGTGAGATATGATTCATGAAGAGAAGGGGCTGCATATGAGAAAAAAGAGAACATATCTTTTGTTAATGGTGATGATACTGGCCGGAATGCTTATGATAAGCTGTGGCGCGGATGAGCCGGAGGAGGAGCAGACTTCGCGTAAAAGAAGGGAAGATAAGAGCAGTGAAAGTGTTGTGACAGAGACTCCGACACCGACAGAGATCGAGACGGTGCCCGAACCTGAACCTGAACCCGAGCAGGAGCCCGAACCCGAAGCTGAATTAACAGGCAGGGAGATATTCACGAATGTAAGCAGTGATGTGTTTAGAGAAGTAGAGAACAAGCTTAACAGCGGAAGCTACTACGGCTTCATGGGCTGTATATTTTCTGATCCGAGAGACATATACTGGGATGAAGTGTTCTATGACGGCGCGGGATTTGACATGGGCTATCCTTCCGCAAAGATAAAGAATGCTTATCTGAAGGAGAGCGGAGAGGATGAGATATATACGGATCTCACCGTGATAGCCGGCGATGATGTAAGAGCTTTTGTTAAAGAGACTACGGGTTATGAATATTCGGATATGAATAATCCGCTGACTTTTGTTTATCTCAAGGGCTATGATCTGTATATCAATCAGCATGGTGATACCAACCGCTTCTCGGTAGAGCTGACGGATGTGCATTACGAGAACGGCGAGTATATCGCAACCTATGATCATTTGGACGAGAGTCGCTGCATCACTTTTGTTGATGATAACGGTAAGTACCGTTTTATCTCAAACCTTCCGAAGTGGTTCGTTATCGATCCGACGGGCGGAGGCGATATAGATCAGAGCATGATCACCGACGGCATGATACTTCCTGACAGCGATTGGCGAAAACTCTCGGAAGACGAGCTGGAAGGACTTAATGCAAAAGAACTAAGGATCGCGCGTAACGAGATATATGCAAGACACGGAAGGATGTTTAACGATAAGGAGCTGCAGTCGTATTTTGATCAGATGGAATGGTACTATCCGATGTATGAAGCCTCGGAGTTTGATGAGGGGATACTCAATGAATATGAGCTGTATAACCTGGAACTGATAAAACAGTTTGAGAAGAAGATAACGGAATGAGGATGTATATATGAATCTGATAGCTGTAGGAAATGAAACGCTTAAGATATGTGAAAAGGCATGTTACAGCGTAAACGGGACGGAAGTAAAGTTTCCTGAGGGCAGCTTTTATGAGGCTGAGATCATCACGCCGAAGATGGGAGAGGAACTGCTTAAGAAGGAACTGTCCCTGCCGGAGAATAAGGATATGTGCAGGATAGTCATAAAGAACAGTGATTCCTACGCAGCGGCCCGGGATTACGATAAGGCACTGGTGATGAACTTTGCAAATGCGCATAATCCCGGCGGCGGATTCCGCCTGGGTGCGACAGCCCAGGAGGAAGCTCTGTGCAGATGCAGCACACTGTATAAATCCATAACTTCCGCCAAGGCTGCAGAGATGTATAAGTACAATAATACTCATATAAGCAGTGTGGAATCGGACTATATGATAATATCGCCTGAGGTGCTGGTATTCAGGGATGAGAAGCTGAACCTGCTTGATGAGCCTTTCATAACAGCCGTGATAACTGCTCCGGCGCCAAACAGATACGGCGCTGCAGTACTTGCTTCGCCGGCAAAGATAAAAGAGACTTTTATAAGAAGGATAAAGATAATACTTAAGGCTGCTGCAGAGAGAGGCTATAAAGAGCTGGTGCTAGGAGCCTGGGGCTGCGGCGCATTCGGAAACAAGCCTGAAGAAGTGGCCGGCTATTTCAGGGAAGCCATTATCGATGAAAAGCTCGGAGTTTTCTTTGAAGAGATATGCTTTGCCATATACGGCAGGGAGGACGGCAAAAATATCACGGAGTTCAGAAAAGTATTTGAACAGTAATATCGGGGGTGACAGATGAAATTCGAAGCTGATGAAAAAGGGATATATCTGAAGAAATTATTTAAGAAGATCACTATTCCTTACGGAGAGATAAAAAGCATTATCGCAAAATCTCCACAGGTGACTTTTATCACAACAAAAGACGGTAAGGAATACATGGATGAGGATATGATAGGTCTGCCCTTTCGGTATTTTTTCATCTTCGATAAGATATCCGAATATAACATCGGATACAGATATGAAGGTCAGGTCGAAGAGAGTATCTTCGGGATCTTTACCGGGGATAAGGTGCAGGAGTATATTGATAAGCAGGTGGAGGAAGTAAGGGATAAGGCGATAGCTGTTACCAGGAACAAGCTGGGGAATGAGTATGATCTGGAATTCATCGTTAAGACCATACATAAGGAAACCTTCCTGTTTATCAGGCTGCTGAAAGACGGACAGGTGATCAATGCATTCAATAATTCTTTAGATGATCAAGAGGCCGGAGTGACAGAGGTGTTCAATTTCACCATGCTGTCGTATCTGCATGAATGGGATGCGCATACAGGGACCGGAAGATATGTGGTACTGGATGAAAGAGCAGGCATACCCGATGAAGTCGACCTGCACTGTTCCGAGTATGATCTGGAACATAATTTCTATCATAATATATAGTTAAAAGAATGAGGTAGGTATAAGTTATGGCAGATATCATTGCAGTTGATCAGCATACATGGCGGATCGAGGACGGGATTGTAAGATTTTTCGTTTTGGAAGGATCGGAAAAGGCGCTGATGATAGACAGCGGAATGAATGTACCGGATGCAAAAGCCTATGGTGAAAAGCTGAGTGATAAGCCGCTGTATCTGCTGAATACTCACGCCGACAGAGATCATATATCGGGTAACGGCGCTTTCGAAAAGATGTATATGAATCCTGCGGAAGAAGAGAATTACCGCGCTGCCGGCGGCACCGGTGAGATGGTTCCCATCGTTGACGGGGATATCATCGATCTCGGAGACAGACCTTTGGAGATAATAGAGATACCGGGACATACGCCGGGGAGCGTCGCTATACTTGATATCAACAACAGAGTTCTGTATTCCGGAGATTCGGTACAGGACGGCAATGTATTCATGTTCGGTAAATTCAGGGACATGAAGAAGTACATTCCCAGCATGGAAAAGCTGAGGACTTATGAAGAGCGCTTTGATGAGATCTTTCCTTCTCACGGCACGCTGCCTGTGAAAAAAGAATTGATATCGCTGTTGATCGAAGGCGCTACGGAGATCATCAACGGCAGTGTTCAGGGCAAAGAAGCTGAAATGTTCGGAAACAAATTCCTTCATTATCAGTTCCCTTATGCCGGATTCTTCGGCGAAGCGAACTGAGGAAAGCAGAACGGGAGAGCTGATATATGAAAAAGCTGCTTAATAAGATCGCAGTAGTAACGGGGGCAAACTCAGGAATGGGGTTTGCCACCGCCCGCGCATTTCTCGATGAAGACGCGACCGTGATCATGCTCTGCAGGGATGAGAAGCGTGGTAAAGAGGCATACAAAAAACTGTTAAGTGACGGTAACAGCCGTACATATCTGATCCTCTGCGACCTGGGGGATTATGCATCCGTCAGGGCTTTCTCAAAACAGGTGCATGAGATGTTTGATCATCTGGACATCCTGGTAAACAATGCAGGCTTTATCTCCCTTGACAGACAGGAGACTAAAGAAGGACTGGAGAAGCAGTTTGGCATCAATCATATCGGACACTTTCTGCTGACTACGGAACTGCTTGATATGATGGGTGAGGGAGCGCGTATAGTAAATGTTGCATCAGGCGCGCATAAGACCGGGAAGATACATTTTGATGACATTAATTTAACTAAAGGCTTTAATGTGGTGAAAGCCTACTCCCAGAGCAAGCTGGCAAATGTCCTCTTTACAAGGGAGCTGGCAAGACGTGTTGCAGACAGAGGGATAACGGTCAACTGCTGTCATCCCGGCGCAGTTGCGACCAATATAGGCATAGACAGAAAGACGGGTTTCGGCAAAACGATCACCGGCATGCTTAAACCCTTCTTCAGAACACCCGAAGAAGGCGCAAGGACTGCTATCTTCCTTGCGACTGATGATTCGGTTAAAGACATCAGCGGTGAATATTTCTATGACTGTAAGATAGCGAAATCTTCGAAAAGATCGAAGGATCCGGAGCTGGCAAAGAAGCTCTATGAGTTCAGTGAAAAGCTGCTGTCATAGTCTTCCCATGAAGACTTCATAAGTTGCAAACGACGTACCGTCAGCGTCAAACACTTCAAGTTCCGCGCTCATGGGTCCGTCAAGTTCTTTAAGCTCCATGGAACAGCCCTCGGGGATCTCTATGGCATCTGCCGAATAATACATACTGTCATGGTCGATCACACGCAGCAGGTATTTGCCGTCTTCACTTAAATCAGATAAAGCAACCTCAGCCGTAGCGTCCTGCGCGAGAGCCTTTATCGTCGTGCTTCCCCAGAGTGTTGTCTTCCTGTTATCCTGAGTATCGGGAATGATCCATATATCTGCTTCTTCGATCCTGCTGGTGAAAGAAAACTTTAGGGTCTCAGCTTCCGTTTCTGACAGCTCAGTGCCGGAATTATTCGTGTTCACTTCATTTTCCTGTTTCCCGCAGCCGAATAAACCTAAGAGCATGATCAGGCACCCCATATACTTTATAAGATTTTTCACTTTATTTTTCATAAAGCTCATTATAACACAGGCCGGGGCAAAAGCGAAGTCTTACAATTCCTCAAGCCAGAGATTTACAGTCGCATCACTGGGCATGCGCCAGTCTCCTCTCGGAGAAAGAGTGACCGAACCGACTTTAGGTCCGTCGGGCAGGCAGCTTCTTTTGAACTGCTGCGAGAAAAATCTCTTAAAGAATTTCCTTCCCGCATCCCTTACTTCATCCTCTGTCAGCTCCGGATATGCGCTCAGGGCATAGGCTGCACATCTGGCTGGTTCGAAACCGTAACGCAGAGTGTAATAAAGGAAGAAGTCATTCAGATCGTACTTTCCTATCTTCTCCTCCGTCTTCTGTGCGATCACGCCGTCTTTGTTAGGTGTCAGTTCCGGTGTGATAGGCGTATCACAGATATCAAGCAGTACTTTCGCAAGTCCGGCGTCCCCGCAGAACTGTGCATAGGATCTGCAGATAAACTTCACCAGCGTCTTCGGCACCGATGCATTCACCGCATACATAGACATGTGATCACCGTTATAGGTGCACCAGCCGAGAGCCAGCTCCGACAGGTCTCCGGTACCGACCACCAGCGCGTTGTTCATATTTGCCGCATCCATCAGCAGATAGGTCCTCATCCTCGCCTGGGCATTTTCATATGCAACATCCCCCTCACCCATGTAGCCCGGCTCATGTCCCAGCTGTTTTAGATGCAGGTCTACACCTTCCTTGATGGCTATCTCATACTCCTCATCAGCTAAGAGTCTCATCAGTTTCTTTGCGTTCTCATAGGTACGGCCGGAAGTATTGCCTTCGTTCGGCATCGTATATGCCATGATGCGTATATCTTCTATAAGCTTCTTTGCTTCCGCGCAGACTATAAGCGCAAGGGTGGAATCCAGCCCGCCCGATATTCCTATCACCAGGTTCTTTATCCCGCTTGCCCTTACTCTTGTAGCCAGCCCGTTTGCCTGTATCTTAAGTATCATTCTGCATCTTTCATCCCTTGCATTGTTATCAGCCGGTACAAAAGGATTTCTTGGGATGAAGTGATCCTGTTCTTTTATGATCGCTGCCAGTTCTCCTATGCTGCATCTGTCTTTTCCCACAGACTGTATACTTACACCGACTCTCCTGTATTCACCGGCAGGATCATTCTCATATGTATTTTGTCTTCTTCTGTTATGCATGATGCAGCCAAGATCGATCAGCGCAGTTTCAGCATGCGGATATACAGGAAAAATGCTTTCTTTCAGCACGCTGCCGTTCTGCGCGATTATACTGTGTCCGGAAAACACCATATCAGTGCTGCTCTCATTTGTTCCTGCCGAAGAATAGATATATGCGCAGTAGCAGGAGCCGCTCTGCTGTTTGACAAGTTCCCGTCTGTATTCCTGTTTGCCTATCAGTTCATCCGAAGCAGAAAGGTTCGCGATCATATTTGCGCCGGCGAGGGCAGCATGAGTACTGGGTTTATCCGGCACCCACAGATCTTCGCACAGTTCAACTCCGAGTACGGCACCGGAAATCGGATCCTCCGCAAGTATATCGCTTCCGAAAGGAATATCTTCATTTCCTATCTTTATAACTCTTTCCTTCAGTCCCCTTCCTGATGCAAACCAGCGGCATTCATAGAACTCGCTGTAATTCGGCAGGAAGGATTTCGGTATGACAGCTTTTATCTTTCCCTGTGAAAGCAGGGCAGCGCAATTGTATATGCAATTATCAAAACGAAGCGGCAATCCGACCACCGCCGTTAATGCATATTTTTCGGTTTCTTTTGCAATGTCGGACAAAGCATTTTCCGAACTCTCAAGCAGCAATTCACTTTCGAAAAGATCTGCACAGGTATATCCGGTAATACTCAGTTCCGGAAATACCACCAGTCCGCATGTTTTCAGTTCTCTTATCATTTCGATGATACGCCCGGTATTGTACTTTACATCTCCGATCCTTAACTCAGGCACTGCAGCTGCCGCTTTGATAAGCTTATTTTTCATTTCATTCACCCGGCCTTTCTTTTCACTTGGTAAAAGCGATCACTAAATGTTCGTTTGCTATATCGTTATATACCGCACACTTGCGGCTGCTTACATCATATACATGAACGATATCCTTAAGCATTTCCTTATCCTCGAAATCTCCGACTATATCCGGAAAAGCTTCCAGTTTTTCCGGAGAGTAATGCAGAGTTTTTTCGTTGTGGAACACAGCAGTATAGAGTATCTGCGCTTCTACCAGATCCTGGAAGATATGGCTTCCGTAAGACAGTTCCGGATTATATCCTGCCTTTGTTTCCTCAGTCTCACATATCACTTCAAAAGCGCTGATATCCGAAAAAGTTGTGGGCACTCCGAGTTCGGGTGAAGAAGTTCCCACCCTTCCCGGAACTATCAGCATCAGATGCTTGTTCATATCACGATAATGCCAGCTGATCTTTGAGATCAGTCTTGCTGCCAGATCTTTTTCCTTATAAGGCATGTTGTAATATTTCACGGGATCAACAAGAACTATGATATCAAGCTCCGTGGTCCTGCACATTCCCATGGATGCTCCTCTGCTCTCCAGCAGTATGTCAGTATCCTTTATTCCGGCAGGAACAACGGTACCGCCCTCTGTTTTCTGTACCTGCAGGGGCCTGCACTGCAGCAGGTCTACCGAGTATTCTCCGTTCTCCAAAATGTTGATCGTAAACTCCGTATCTACCGGATACTCATATTCCTCCTGTATGCAATGAAGCATCCTTCGCATCTTTTCCATCAGTTCTTTATTCGCTACGAGTCCTTTGCAGGATATGAATTTCACCTGCCTGCTGATGCCTCTTTCGTACAGCCGATTCTCTGCTTCATAGTCATGCTCCAGCAGTATCTTATCCAGATACTTTGGCATATCTTTTTCCAATACATCCAGCGCGAATCTTTTCAGGGAACGTTCCTGCATGTTTATCACTTCAGCCTTTCCCTGTGAGAACTTATGCTTGTCAGCGGAAGAAGAGTAGGAGGTCTTTTCCGGCATATCCAGATTGACTATCCTCGGATATGAACCTTCGGTGCGATCTACTGCCGAGGTTCCGAGTCCCATCACCAGTCTTAACATGCCTGCAGTCGGATCACTGTCCTTCATGATCCTGTATGGACTGTAGGAATAGCCCACACCTGCGGCGCAGGGCATGTAGTTCATTCCGTAATAGGATCCGGACACACGCTGTATCAGCAGCGCCATCTGTTCATCTCTCTTGTCAAGGCCGCGTCTTTTACGATAGTCAAGGGCCGAAAGGCTCATGGAACTTGCGTATACGATCTTGATCGCGTGCTCGAATTCTTCAAGACGTTCCTCGAGACTGCCCCTGTTCACGCAGAATACCGATTCATATTTACCTGCAAAGGCATTTCCGAAACCATCTTCCAGTATAGAGCTTGAACGTATGATATAGGGATCCTGCCCATAGTATTCGATGATCCTCACGAACTGTTCACGCATGGCCTCCGAGAAGACTCCCCCCATTATCCTGTTTGCAAATTCTTCTGCAAGGGTAAAGTATCCCTCTTCGGTACGCTGCTTTATCCTGGTATCCCAGAGATTGTTGTCAACGATATATGTATAGTAAAGATCGGAGCCTACATAGAAAGAGTCGTGGGGTTCCAGCACTTCACTGATATCAGCTTCCTTATTTCTTATGATGGCTCTGGCCAGCAGCATGCCGCAGGCCTTGCCTCCTATCATACCTGTCCCCACCATGTGATCCCTTACCGCAAAATAATCTTCAGCAGTAAAATGCTTTTTAACCATCTCACGCATTTTGGCATCCCGGGTCATCATGATATTGCACATGGATATACAGTCCTCGGTGATATCCATTCCGTTTTCTCTCATAAGCTTTACGCGGTTAAAGAAACGGTCCCAGGAATCCGAATACTGTTCCTGGGCGGAACGCTGGGCTGCTCCGAGAGTCTGATAAAACCTGCTGGATCTCACTCCGTCAAGGATCGGTCTGAACTCTCCGCTTTCCGGATCATAGGTATGCGGAAGGAACATGGTATCTGAATTTCTGTTCCATACTTTTTCGGGACGTACATAGATATTCTTTTTATCGGAATATACATCAAAGAAAAGCTGGGTGGTATTCAGTATCTTGTTGATAGCCTGTACCGAATGCTTTCCCCTGATGATCGGAAAGAACGCCACGGTATCAAGTATAAAGAGAAAAGGACAGGTCACTCTGAAGAAATTTCCCATCATCAGGTCCGTGGCCCAGGCGGTCTGCAGTTCCGACAGGCAGTCGAAAACATAGAAGGCATCCTTTCCTTCCTTTTCTATCACATTATGGATATCAACAGTGAAGTTCTCAAAGCGATGAGAAAGAGCCACTTCAACTGTTTTTATTTCAGGCCTGTCCTCTATCAGCCGTTCGTGACTTGCGAAACGGAAGTAAATGATATTTCGTTTGTCCTCTATGGCCTGCTTTACATAGGGTTCCATGAAAAGCTTAAACTCGGACAGCTCCGACACACGCCACACCACGTTATCACCGAGCCTGATATTATCAAGGGCCGTATCCATCTCCGGTATTCCGCTCTTTACTCTGTCAAAAGCTGCCATCACCCTGCCTCCGATCTGACAAAAAAAGGGCGCTCCATCCAAACGGATGAAACGCCTTTGCTTCATGCTCCGATTAGATACTAACATTTATCACGGCGGATTGCAATATCAGATTTACGAAATAACTTGCGTTTCGCTCGCAAAAATGATAGGATTTATACGATTTACGAAACAAAGGCGTTTCATCTCGGAGATGGAGCGCCTTTTGTATTATGAGGAGTTTAAAATGATCTCATTAAACGATTATCTGTATTCCGGTGATACGGTGCTAAAGATACTGCTGCGTTATTCCGACGATCTGAAAAAAGAAGCGATAGGCAGCGGCAATGCCATAGACCTTGCACACAGCAACTTCCTGATCCAGATCATAGAGCAGCTGGAACATACGGATTTTCTGACCTCACAGTCCAACAGGATCAAGGAGTTTTACCTGTATATGACACAGAAGTATCCCTTCTTGGCCTTCACCTTCAAGGGCAGGATCAAGTCCCTTATACGCGCCGAGGAAAAGTTCAATGCCTATGTGCTTGAGTATATATATGAGTATTACAGGACCAACGGAAAGTTTCCGACAGATACCGAGATCAAGAGCAATATCAACTGCTTCAGGGATCTGATCGCCTACCGCATCGTTGTCTCTTTACCGGTATGTCATGTATCGCCGGAAGAAAGCCTTGAAGATCAGGAGACAAAATATCTTTATGAGATAGCAAACATCCTGCCCGCCTTTCTTGAAGAACGTGGCTTCACGCCGGAACTCTCAGGACATCAGAATCCGGAATACGCCGGCGCGCTAAGTGATAGTGTCCGTCAATATTACAGAGATTACGTACGTACTCCCCGTCCTTCAGGCTACCGTTCACTCCATATCACTTTTTATGATAATCATGCGAGATGTTTTACTGAAGTGCAGCTACGTACAAAAGATATGGATGACTTCGCCGAGATCGGCGCCGCCAATCACTTCGGTTATGAGAAAAAGCAGGAAGAACATCGTGTTAAGCGGGATATCATTCAGCCGGGTGAGTGCAGGGTTTTTGATGAAGCATATGAGAGACTGATCAAACTGCTGGAGCTTGACCTTGCCAAAGTCAACGTCAACATGTTCAAGGCTTTCAACAACCAGCTGATCAACGACGGCTGCGGTCTGTTCCGAGGCAGACAGATACAGCCTTTCGAGCATTTATCGAGATTTCAGTATGATCCTATATCCGATTATCATCTCTCATTGACGGAAAAACAATAAGATGTAATAATGATATTGTTCTTGGGAAGGCGATGGAGATTCTATTTCCAAAGTGAGACTTTGACTCAGTGTCGGCTTCCGATTTTGCCTAGGGCATCGGTGCGTTTTGACTTCCAAAAGAACGAATATCCGAGTCATCACAATGGTGATATAGACGTCATCTAAAGCTCGCTATTAAATACGGGCAGTGTTGCAGGGGACCGACGAATTTGTGACATGGTGATTCATCTTCGAAAGGAGGTGAAACTATGTCCAAAAGTAAAGACAATATAAGTAAAGCTATTTGTTCCAATCGTTCATATTTGTCGCCGGAAACGAAACAATTATGGATTGTGGAAAGGGCGCCGAAAAGTATGATAAATGGCAGAAATTATGTTATTAAACATCAACATCCCGGCAGAAATCTGCATACTCAAGCATACGCCTTATCTATCGAATCAGCTATAAAGAAAATACGTAAACATGAAGAATGGGCAATGAGACAAAAAAGAATGCAGTTGTAGCGGAATTTGTATCTAATAATAGTATTGGGAAAGGAGAACAAGCATGATCAATATATCAAAAAATAGCATATTTAATCTTAAGCCTATTGAAATTGAAGAGATACGTTCAGAGGTGAATGGGTTATTGATTCCGGGGGAAGAGATAATAAGCGCATTTAAAACAGTAAGAGACCAAATGATCTTTACAGATAAAAGAATCATATCTGTCGACATACAGGGACTCACCGGAACAAGAAAATCATATTCATCCTTACCCTATTCGAAAGTACAGTTTTTTGCGGTACAGACCCCCGGCCTGCTTGAGATTGTTCCTGATTCAGAATTGGTACTTTCTTTTGCTAACGGCTTTACAGCAACGTTTGAATTTAAGGGAAATACGAATATTATTGCTCTTAGTCAGGTATTAGCAAAGTATATACTGTAACAATGATGCATGAATACACAAACAGTTACTTGGTAAGGGATATTTATGAAACGCATCTATTTTTACACAAAGAATACCGGAAAAAAACAGGCAATAGAGAAACTCTGCAATGAGCAGAAGATAGAACTGTGCAGCCTTTCAGGCGGGGATGTTAACAGGACGGTGTCGGATATCTGCGGCATGCCGCTTAAGACGGCGGCTAAGCATAAGCAGGTTCCGATGCTATACGGACTTCCCGAGCTGATGTTTTTCTATGGGATCGAAGATGAAGCTTTGGAACGGTTTCTGGATGCTTATAATGAGGCAGGAATCGAAAAGATCAGGTTGAAGGCGGTGGTGACGCCCACCAATCTTAACTGGACGCTCTATGAACTTGCTGAAGAGCTTGATAAAGAAAGTGCCTTGATATGAGGCATTTATTCTTCGATCTTTTTCCCATAATCTTCAAGGTCGTGGTAAACCCCTACGATATATATCGTAAACTCATCGATACGGAATACTATGCGATAAGACATTCCCTGCAGAAGAGCTTCGCGATAGCCTTTGCGTGACAAGTACTGATCCTGACTCTCAGGGTAGCGGAAAGGGTTTTCCTCTAAATTACCATAAACTGCATCGAGCTCATCAACAAAACGTAATGCAGCATCGGGATTTTTCAATTTATTCTTCAGATACGAAACAATATTATCGACAAGTTCATCTGCCCGGTCAGTGATGATCAGATCATAAACCATACTTCTCCCTCACTGACGCAAGAGCCTTCCTCGCATCTTTTGTCTTACCTGTTTTAATCTGTTCCTCAGACAGTTCGATATCATTATAAAGCTCCCATTTTCTGCGAGTTTTTTCAAAGAGTTCCATACTCATAAGTACCATATCACCATATCCGTTTTTAGTAACAAAAACAGGTTCTTCCATCTTGTGACATAGTTCGGATACAGCTGCGGTATCTTTCAAATCTTTAATCGGAATGATCTGTGGCATAAGCGCCTCCTTTCGTGGTGTCTTAATAATACCATAATTATCCCATTCAGACAAGGCATGCGTCAGGAAGAAAAGGAGAAGATCATGGAAATATTTGAAAAAAGGCGGCGGCTGTTGTATAGTATACTGAGGTGGTTTTATATATGAAACGTAGGAGGTATACTGATGGGGAAACTAAATGCCACTGCCGAAAAGCAGATCAGAGAGATCTGCGACAGATACAAAAGTGAAAAGACACCGCTGATGATGATACTCAGCGATATCCAGAACGAGTACGGGTATATTCCGCTGGAAGTCCAGGAGATAGTATCCGAAAAGACCGGGATATCGGTAGCTGAGATATATGGTGTTGTTACATTCTATTCTTTTTTCTCGCTTACTCCGAAGGGAAAATATGTTATAGGCTGCTGTCTGGGTACGGCATGCTATGTCAAAGGAGCGCAGATCGTTATAGACCGTTTCTCCGAGCTGCTGGGTATTACACCCGGACAGACTACAGAGGACGGTTTGTTTACGCTTGATGCCTTAAGATGTATAGGCGCCTGCGGTATCGCGCCGGCTGTCAGCATCAACGGCAAGGTATATCCCAAGGTTGATGTTGAAGAAGTTGAAGATATCATAGCATCTTATAAGAAGGAGGCATCGGCATGAATAAGATCACTTCCGTAGAAGAACTTGACAGAATAAGCGCGCAGTGCGAAGAGAGCATGGAAGGAAAGCTGAAAGGCGCAGATTCCATGCGTCACATAGTGCTTTGCGGCGGAACAGGATGCCTCTCCAGCAATTCAAAAGAGATCGCAGCCAAATTCACGGAGCTGCTTGCAAAGAAGGGCCTGAACGGAAAGGCTACCGTTAATCTTGCGGGCTGTTTCGGTTTCTGTTCTCAGGGACCTTTTGTAAAGATATATCCCGAGGATACGCTTTACAGAATGGTGACTCTTGATGATGTTGAAGAGATAGTCGATTCGGATATAGGACGCGGTGAAGTGGTAGAGCGTCTGCTCTATGTGGATCCCGTATCAAATGAAAAAGTCGCAAAGCAGGATAATATCAATTTCTATAAGAAACAGCGCCGCATAGCGCTTCACGGCTGCGGCGTCATCAATCCCGAGGATCTTAATGAAGCTCTCGGCTTCGGCGCTTTCAAAGGACTTAAGAAGGCTCTGTCAATGTCACAGAAGGATGTGGCTGATACAGTGCTGCTCTCCGGGCTCCGCGGACGAGGAGGCGGAGGCTTCCCTGCAGGACGCAAGTGGATGTTTGCCCTTGGTTCCGAGGGAGATGAAAAATATGTCGTATGTAACGGTGACGAGGGTGACCCCGGCGCATTCATGGACCGTTCCATACTTGAAGGAAATCCCATAGCCGTGATCGAAGGCATGATGATCGCAGGCTATGCCATAGGCGCAAAGGAAGGTTACTTCTATGTCCGCGCCGAATATCCGGTTGCAGTCGCACGTCTTAAAAAAGCTATACAGAATGCAAGGGAAGCAGGAATGCTGGGCAAGAACATACTCGGCACCGGCTTTGACTTTGACTGTCATATAAGACTCGGAGCAGGCGCCTTCGTCTGCGGTGAGGAAACGGCGCTGCTTAACTCGATAGAAGGTAAGCGCGGTATGCCGCGTCCCCGTCCTCCTTTCCCCGCAGTGAAAGGTCTCTGGGGAAAACCCACCATAGTAAATAACGTGGAGACCCTTGCCTGTGTGCCTTATATCTTAAGAGAAGGCGCAGCGGAATTTGCAAAAGTAGGTACCGAAGGTTCAAAGGGAACCAAGGTGTTCGCCCTGGGCGGTAAGGTAAACAATGTAGGTCTTGTGGAAGTGCCTATGGGAACTACTCTTCGTGAACTCATATATGATATAGGCGGCGGCATACCCAACGGCAAGAAGTTCAAGGCAATACAGACCGGCGGTCCTTCCGGCGGCTGTCTTACCGAGGAATTCCTGGATGAGCCCATTGACTTTGACAACCTGGTACAGAAGGGTTCGATGATGGGATCCGGCGGAGCCATCGTCATGGATGAAGATAACTGTATGGTGGATGTGGCCAAGTTCTACATGGAATTCATCTGCGATGAATCCTGCGGAAAGTGTTCACCCTGCCGTATCGGTACCAAGAGGATACTTGAGATACTCACAAAGATAACTGAGGGCAAGGGTACGATGGAAGACCTTGATACTCTTGAAGAACTCAGCAAGACCATACAGAAGAACTCACTCTGCGCTCTGGGCCAGACAGCGGCCAATCCGGTCAATTCCACACTCAGGCATTTCAGGGATGAGTATATCTCTCATATAGTTGATAAGCGCTGCCCGGCTCATGTCTGCAAGAGTCTCATGCAGTACAGGATCAATCCGGACATCTGTATCGGCTGCGGTCTCTGCGCAAGGAACTGTCCTGTCAGCTGTATATCGAGGACCGATTATATCGCCGAAGGACACAAACTCGCCTCCTTTGCGATCGATCAGAATAAGTGCGCGAAGTGCGGACTGTGCAAGAGCAACTGTAAGTTCATGGCTATTACTAAAGAGTAGGAGGAGAGAAGCATGGCTTTGGTAACTATTAAAATAGAAGGTGTCAGCCATCAGGTAGAGGAAGGGCTCACTATCCTGGAGGCTGCCAGAAAATGCGGATACGAGATCCCTTCTCTCTGTTCTTTTAACCACGGAGAATGTAATCAGGGATCCTGCCGTGTCTGCCTTGTTGAAGTAAAGGGCGCGAGAGGACTGGTGGCAAGCTGCGTATATCCCGTATCGGACGGAATGGAGATAACCATATCTTCACCTGCGGCAACTACCGCAAGACGTATGAGCGTAGAGCTTCTGCTGTCCAATCATAATCAGTTCTGCCAGCAGTGTGATAAGAACGGTAAGTGTGAGCTTCTGCATGTTGCAAACGTAACCGGTGCAAGAGCCGATGTGTTCGGCGGTGTGCATTCGGAAGTTCATATCGATCAGCTGGCTCCAGGTCTGGTAAGGGATACTTCCAAGTGTATACTTTGCGGAAGATGTATAGAGAGATGCAAGAATGCTCACGGCCTGGGCATACTCGGATATGAGAACAGAGGCTTCAATACCTTTGTTTCACCGGCTCAGGACAGAGGCTTCAATGATTCACCCTGTATCCAGTGCGGACAGTGCGTCAGCGTATGTCCTACGGGTGCGCTGATGGAGCATTCGGAGATAGAGCTTATCGATGAAGCTTTTGCAAAAGGCAAGGTAGTCATCGCCCAGGCAGCGCCTGCGGTAAGGGCTGCCCTTGGCGAAGAATTCGGCTATCCCATCGGAACAGTTGTTACCGGCAAGATGATAGCCGCAATGAGAAGACTGGGCTTCAAGAGAATATATGATGTTAACTTCGGCGCGGACTTAACGATAATGGAAGAGGGAACGGAGCTTTTGGGCCGTCTGCAGAACGGCGGAGTGCTTCCGATGATCACTTCCTGTTCGCCGGGCTGGGTCAACTATGCAGAGTATAACTACAGTGATCTCCTGCCTCATCTTTCATCCTGTAAATCACCTCATCAGATGCAGGGCGCAGTGATCAAGTCCTACTGGGCTAAACAGCATGACATAGCTCCCGAAGATATCTTTGTTGTATCGGTTATGCCCTGTACGGCAAAGAAATTCGAGAGACAGCGTGATCAGCTGAAAGTGAACGGCATACCTGATGTCGATGCGGTAATTACTACAAGAGAGCTGGCAAGAATGATCAAGAGAGCCGGCATCATCTTTGAAAGACTGCCGGATGAAGGCTGGGATCAGGATATCATGGGTGATTATTCAGGCGCAGGCGTTATCTTCGGTGTGACCGGCGGTGTTATGGAAGCGGCTCTGCGTACCGTATACTACAAGCTTACGGGCGAGGAAGCAGATCCCATCACCTTCGAGACCGTACGTGGTCACGAAGCAGGTATAAGGGAAGCTTCACTGGATATCAACGGAACTACAGTGAACGTTGCCATCGCATCGGGCATGAAGTCCGCAAAGGTGCTTCTTGATGATATAAGGGCAGGTAAGTCGAAGTATCAGTTCATAGAGATAATGGGATGTCCCGGCGGCTGCATCAACGGCGGCGGACAACCTTATGTACGTGAATTCTTCCTGCCTCACGAAGATGATGACATCATGGATACCTATAAAGAGAAGAGAGCCAAAGCGCTTTATCTGGAGGATAAGAGACAGACACATCGTCAGTCCCATAACAATCCGCAGATAAGGGAACTTTATGATAAATATCTGGGTGAGCCTAACAGTCACAAGGCGCACGAACTGCTGCATACCACATATGCGGCAAGGGTAGGTTTTAACGATTAAGTAATTGATCCTCGGGCTTTATGCCCGGGGATTGTTATTGTTATGAGGGAGGAATGAAATGAGAAAGAAGCTGCTGGCAGGTCTGTTATCCTTTGTATTAATGACGGGATACATTCAGCCTGTTTTGGCAACTGAAGACGTGACCGTAAGTGAAAATGAATATACCGGTGAAGATGTTGATGTGATCGAAGAGGAGATCGCGGAAGATGATGAAGCTTTCGAGGAAGTGGCGATCTCGGAAGAAGACAGCTTAACGGAAGAGTATGCAGCCGCAGGAGCTGAGGCTTCCAAGGAGAATGTCAGAAAGATAACCTATGCATACATAGTAGCCGATCCCTATGCTATTGATGAGAAAAGCTATGATCTTATCGCTAATGTATCTTACTACAGAGTAGTAAAGCACAGCGGAAAAAAGATCAAGGCGGATAAGGATCTGTTTGCTGAAGTTAAGAGCGATGAGCTGGAGACTCTTGCAAAGGCACTGAGCGGCGCAAGCGATGCAAGTGGTCTGCTTAAATGGAAGTTCAGTGCCAAGAAAAACAAGAAGTGCAGTGATAAAGCGTACTTCATCGTTAAAGCTTCCGTGAAAAAATCCGTTGCAAAGAGCATGGGCTTAAAAGGCAAGAAGCTGAAGAAATTTAACAAAGCGCTCAGTAAGTTTAATAAAGCAGCTAAGAAAACGAAGCTGCGTTTTACCATAACTGCGGATCTTGAGAAGGAAGAGAAAGAGGAAAGTCCGGAGACTGTAGAAGTCAAGATCGATGCGGCTCATTTTCCGGATGCCAATTTCAGGGCTGTGATATCGCAGTTTGATACAAATAAGAACGGAACGCTGGAACCGGATGAGATCAGGTATGTGATCAATATTGATTGCGAAGGAAAGAATGTCAAGTCCATAAAGGGAGTTGAGTATTTTACTGCATTACAGGGACTGTGGTGTAAGGATAATGATATATCGGAAATGGACCTGTCGCATAATAAGGCCATCACAGGTGTGTGGTGTTCGGGCAATAAGTTTACCGAGCTTGATTTTACCGGTAATCCGGAACTGCTCTGGGTATACTGCTATGACTGCAAGATCAAATGCTTAAATGTTTCTAATAATCCGAAGCTCGCATTTATCGAATGCAATACCAATCCGCTGCCCATACTGGACGTGAGCCACAATCCGGAGCTTGAGCATCTGATGTGCGGTTCCTGTGAGCTGAAGGTGCTGAATCTGGGCAACTGTCCGAAACTGGCGCATCTTGACGCATTCAGAAATAAACTGACGACTCTCGATGTCACCAAATGTCCTAAGATGAAACGTCTTGATATCTGGGACAATCCGGGACTTAAGAGCATTGATATAAGCAAGAATCCGGAATTGCAGTATTATAACTGCGCAGCTAACGGGGCTACAAGCGTAGATGTGAGCCATAATCCCGAATTGCTCAAGCTGGTGTGCAGCTATAATCAGGAAATAAAGACACTGGATCTGTCACATAATCCGAAGCTTTCGGTACTTGATTGTGCAGTCAATCAGATAGCAACGCTTGATATCAGCAATAATCCTTATCTGTATTTCCTGCAGGCATTTACGAATGACTTTACGACGCTTGATATCAGTAAGAATCCTTTCCTTGTAAAGACCTATAAGGAAGGTGAGAAAGCGGATGAATCCGCCGTATGCAAGGGGCATTCATGGACCATTGATTACGGCTGGGATGATTCCACCCAGGGAGATAATAAATTCTTCCTCTGCTTTGATGATAAGGCAGCGCTGAACGCTGAAGGCGATCCTGCCATACTGCCGGAGAATGTATCGTATCAGTATTCGGATGCGGGCATAGATGAGACTGATCTGCTGAAAAGAGAAGAAGTAATGCAGAAACTCTATGAGCTGGCAGGCAAGCCGGACGTCAGCGGACTTAAGAGCAGATTTACGGATGTGGCGGCAGGTTCCGAATATGAAGCTGCTCTGCTCTGGGGTGAAGCAAAGCATATCTGCGCAGGCTTTCCTTATGTATCTTCGGACAAGTTCGGTGTCGGTGAGTGGATCACCAGACAGGATCTGATGCTGATGCTGATGAGATATTCCGAGGCAATGAATCTGAAGAGAGCCATCGACTTCGGAAGAAGTGATGATTATATCGATTATTTCGATGTTGATTATTTCCACTGGGAAGCTGTCTGCTGGTCGGCTACCTGGCAGATAGTAGAAGGCAGGGGAGCGGAAGGCGCTCCGAAGACTGAGCAGAAGATAGATCCTTTCGGAAGGGTACAAAAAAGTGATCTGGAAAAAGCGCTTAAAAGAATGGATGAAGTGAACAGATAAAGAAAGAACAAAAGAAGCTGCTTAAAAACAGCTTCTTTTAGAAGGTAAAGAGATGGATGCGGAATTCAGTATATTAAATCCCGGAATAAAAGAATTCGAACCGCTGGAGGTCGCAGCTTATTTTCAGGATCTGAACTTATTTCAGATAATAGAAAAGCTGAGCGCAAAGTGGGGGAAGAGAGTAAGGAATCACTATCGCTATCTGCCGGCAACTGCGGACGATGTGGCTTACAGGCAGGCGGTGTATGCGGATGTCAGGAAGGATGCCGTGTACAGCGCACTGCTTAAGTTTATGCAGGCGATGGAGGAAGTGGAGAGACTCAGACGCGAAAAAGAGAAAGTATCAATCTCCATACAGAGAGTGGTGTGGCATCTGAGAGAAGTAGGCGCATACTGTAAGGTTTATGAAGAACTTGCAAAAGACCTGGAAGAAGCATGCCCTGCTTCAGAAGGCATGCGGGAATTCCTGGGGATACTGAAAGATATATTGGAGAGCGGCGGATACAGGGAACTGGTGGAACGCACGGGAAAACTGCTGGAGCAGATACGCGGAATACGTTTTACGATCACTTATGATAAGGACCGTATGAGTGTTGCTCTCGGTACGGCTGAAGAATCTTCGGATTATGGTGACAGATTTAAAAAGGAACTTAAGAATCCGTTTATCGCAGATCCTTCTCTGACTGAGATGGAGAATGCCTGTCTGGATATACTGGCAAAGAAGAAGCCGGAATTCTTTGATGAACTGAAGACTACGGCGAAGATGAACGAGGAGTACGAAAAGCCCGTACTGAAGCGTTTTGAGAGGGAAGTGATATTCTATCTTTCTTTCAGATCCCTTCAGCTTGATATGGAGAAACAGGGATATAAGTTTGCAACGCCTGCCGTTTCGGGAGATCATAAGATGGAAGCGAAAGGCTTGTATGATCTGGCTCTTGCGCTTGTGAATCTGAATACCGGCAAAGAAGTGGTTGCTAATGATTTCTGTTACGAAGAAGGAGAACAGTTCTTTGTGCTTACGGGACCGAACCAGGGCGGTAAGACCACCTTTGCCAGAAGTCTCGGACAGCTGGTCTATTTTGCAAGGATAGGACTGGATGTATCGGCGGCGTCGGCCGTGGTTCCGTTCTTTCCGGATATACAGACACATTTTTCCGTAGAAGAAAGTGTGGAGACAGGACGCGGCAAGCTTAAGGAAGAACTGGTGCGGCTGGCGCCGATGATGGAGGATGACAGAAAGGGAAGCTTTGTTATCATCAATGAACTGTTTACCACTGCGGCCAGCTATGATGCAAACATAATGGGACGGAAGGTGCTGGAGCATTTTACCGGATTGGAATGCATGGGTATATATGTTACTCATCTGCAGGAACTGGTTGAAGGACAGAAGGCTGTGGTAAGCTTAAGGGCGATGCTCAATGATCAGAGGATACAAACCTTTAAGATAACGAGAGGCGAGGCTGATGACACTGCCTGCGCCGATAATCTGGTAAATAAGTACAGGCTGAACTATGAGCAGCTAAAGGAGCGTTTATGAAAGTATGTCTGCTGTATAAAGACAGGGAGAGGACCAACGAAGAGAGCTATTATGATACGGCCAGCATCATCAAGGATCTGGGGCTTAAGACACTGTTCCTTTCAGCTGCGAAAAAGCTTGTCTATGAAGCCGGAGAAGTGAAGCAGGTGGAGAAGGAAGATACTTATCTGATGGATACCATGCGGGCTGTAATGATGACACCCCTTGAATCTGAGGCAGAGATAAGATACAGGCAGGATATCATAAAGGACTGCATAGAGCATGAAGAACTGATACGCGCGCTGTATGGTATAAGCAGCAATGTGATACGTAAGTGGAACGAGCTGGGCAGAGGGGGACGGGATAAGCTGCAGCAGAGCAATCCGGTAACGAAGCTGACTGCGGAGATAAGGGTGCTGCATCTTTTCAGTGATTCTTTATCAGAGATAAGGACTCTGCTTTCGGAACAGGAAGGACTTAAGTCGGAAGGAATGCTCAGATTCAGGGAGCAGTTCTTTGAAGCATTTTCGGAGGAAAGAGAAGAGTATGTAAAAAAAGTGCTGGCGGATATTTCCTTCTATACTGACGGAGCTGATGAAGATGACGAAGGAAGAGACAAGGTAGTAAGGCCGCGGATAGTGATGGAAAGCGGACTCGAGGACGGACTTAAGTTCAGTTCTTTAAAGCTTAAAGAAGTTTCTTCTGCCAGTGAAAAGTTTTACAAGCCGGGAAGTACTAAAGCGAAGTTCAGGGAGTTTATGAATTCGCGCATACCGGATTCTTTTTCGACTGTTAACGATCTGAGGATAAACGAACAGGCAGGCCAGCTGGAATACGGGATCGTAAGTTATGTAGTCGAAGGTCTTAAAGGTCTTACGGATGAGTTCCAGACTTTCTTTGACAGATTAAGATATCAGGCGGCGTTCTATCTGGCGGCGCTGCAGTTGAAACATCAGATGGAGCGAAGCGGTGATGAATGGTGTTTTCCCGAAGTATGTGGCAGAAGGGATCTGGAATTTGAGGAATTAAGAGAACTGGTAATGGGGCTGGAACGCCGCATGAGCGTCATAGGAAACAGCTGTTCCTTCAGACAGAAAGATCTGCTGATAGTGACAGGCGCGAACCAGGGGGGCAAATCCACTTTTCTGCGAAGCATCGGAATCGCACAGGTGATGATGCAGTGCGGCCTCATGGTGATGGCAAAGTCTTATCGCGCAGGCATATTCCCCCGCATTTTTGTTCACTTTACCAGAAGAGAAGACAGCGAGATGAACAGCGGCAGGCTGGATGAGGAGTTGGGCCGTATGAATAAAATAGTAGAACAGATAGGTGATGGCTCGCTGTTGCTTCTGAATGAATCCTTTGCGACGACAACTGAGAAGGAAGGATCGGTGATAGCCTATGATATCATAAGGGCTCTTCGGGAAGCAGGGGTGAGGATACTGACCGTTACACATCTGCTTTCATTTGCAAGACGTGTACATGAGGAGACAAAGGACGATCAGGCATCCGGAGTGGAATTCTTATCAGCTGAGAGAAAAGAAGACGGACGACGTACTTTCCGTATGATACGCCACGAACCGGAGCTTACCAGTTTCGGATTGGATCTTTATGAAGAAATAGTTGAAAACCGGTCGGATAAACTTTAAGAGTTTCTTAAAGATTTAAAAAAATGAAACATGCTATGATCTCACTATCAGATATAGGAGAGATCATGGCATGTTTTTTAAAATGTTGAAAAATGACCTGAAGGCACATAAAGGTCTGAATATCATACTGTTCTGCTTTATCGTGGGAGCGTCGGTCATTTCGGTGGTGGCGGCCAATCTCATGTATACGGAGATAATCGGCAGGCCTAAGACGGATAAGATCAGTAATGTGGCTAATATCGTGGTGAATACCAGTATAGGCATGGGAAGGCTTGAGGAGAAGAAGCGGGTCCTCTATGACTGGATGGATGAGAGCGCGATGATAGAAGAAGCTGAGATCAAGGAATATGGCAGGCTGACAGATGATGACGTCTGCATCAACGGAATGTATGCCTGGGATAATAACTTTCCGGGGCATAAAGTTTTTCATCTGACGACAGCCTCATGGAGAGTAAATCTTTTATATAATGATGAGGACAAACGTTTTGCGCTTAGCTCGGGAGAGATGGCGCTCAGCTACAATCTTGCCGATATGGCCGGGATCAAAAGAGGTGATGAGGTACGCATCACCATGCAGATGGGAAACGTGTATGCTTTCAAGGTTGCGGAAATATATAAAACACCTTTCGATGCTAACAGCGAAGAACTGATAATCTGCGATGCGGATTTTGAAAAACTTAAAAGCGAGATGCCGCTTCGTTTTTGCAAGCTGCTGCTCAGGGCGGGGAACTTAAGCTATGCCGGGACTATACGTGATGAACTCTACGATATGCAGTTTGACGGCGAATATCTGATAAGGGGATGTTCTTTATTTCAGTATACTCCCGAAATAGATTCAAATTTTACGGTAGTGGTTGTCATATCCTATTTTCTGACCATACTCAGCATAATGATAATTATCATAATGATGATAACCATCAGATACATGATGATAGCTGCGATAAAACAGGAAGAAAAAGAAATAGGAATGATGCGTGCGATAGGCGTGGATTCCTTCCGCTACCGCTGGATGTTTGCCGCCACGTATATCTCATTTGCGATCATAGGAGGTATAGCAGGGATCGCCGTGGGAGAACCGATTTCGGGATATATGCAGAAAAAACTCTGTAAGAACATCATATTAAGGGATCCTCTGATAATACAGAAGATAGGACTGATAGTATCCGTAAGTATAGTGGTTCTTATAATCGTTTTTGCAACGATCATGATGAGACGTATCCGGAAGATCTCGGTTGTGGAAGCCATACACGGACAAAATGTCGGTGAGCGTTTTGAAAAGTTTAATCGTATAGATCTTTACCGTTCAAAAAAGTTTAAAGTTCCTTCGTTCCTTGCTGCGTCCGATATGGTCAACAGCTTTGCAAAATACAGTTTTCTCATTATCAGTTATATGCTGGCTGCAGTGATACTGCTTACGGTCTTTAATCTGAAAAGCACGCTTCACAGCAGGCAGTATCAGAAGAGTTTCCTTCAGGTGAACAGGGATTTTGTTTTCTATATAGAGGATGAACTCGCGGATTACTATTACCAGAAAGGCGGAGGTTACGAAGGGGCAGTAAACGCGTTTGTTGAGGATGCAAACAAAGAAGGTATTCCCCTGAAAGTCCGTTACATGGAAGGGCAGGATGGTGTTACCATTCTTAGCGGAGAAGGAGATGATATAGGAGCGACGCTGTGGTTCGGAGATACTTATAACGAAGGTTTTCCCTTAAGAAAAGGCGGTAAGCTTCCGCTTCATGAAAACGAGATCATGATGAGTTATTATACGGCGAAAAAGGAAGGTATAAAAATAGGAGACAGTCTGAAGATACTTCTGACCGAATACGATGATGACAGGATAGGAACACATCAGGCAGAGAGAACATTTATCATCACAGGTTTCATGGATATTATGGAGGAAGGCTATCCTGAGCTGGTGGCAGGTACGGAATATACCGGCGCATTTGATGCATATCACAAGTTGACCGATATAACACTGGATGCTCCGAGATCGCAGCATGGGGCACTGATAAACAGACTGAAGGAAAGATTCGGTGAAGAGCATTTCAGAACATATGAAGAAAGCGTGGAGCGCACCTTCTCATATGTGACCGGTACGATAGATGCGCTGAAGATCATATTTATCGTGATAATGATATTCGTGCTTGCATTAAATACAACGCTTTATACGACAGTGGACCTGACGGCAGAGACGCCGGGAATAGCGATACTTAAGTGCGTCGGCTTTTCGGAAAAGGATATAAGAAAGTGGCAGATGATAAGGATGCTGATCATCATGACGGCTGCGATACTGCTTGGATATCTGGTTGAATTTACGCTGGTCGACAGGGTGGCGGGAAAAGTATTTGAGACCTTTGGAAACACCGGAAAGCATCTGATACCTGATCCACTGGAAGCATTCGTGATAATCCCGGCGATGATAATACTGATAGGTGCGATAGTGATGAGGATCTGTGTGACAAAGATAAAGAGTATCAATCTGTGGAATATAAGGGAGGACTGACATGGGAACGGTCATTGAAGTAAAAGGCTTATGTAAAACTTACATAGTAAATAAATACAGCAACAATGTGCTGCGGAATATCGATTTTACTCTGGATGAAGGGGAGTTTGTTACTATCATGGGACCGTCCGGAAGCGGCAAGTCCACAATGCTTTATACGATAAGTGGTATGGACAGGGCAACGGCAGGTGATATCAGCTTTATGGGAAAAAACTATGCGGGAATGAAGGACAGCGAGATGGCTAAGATAAGGCTTGTCAGCATGGGCTTTATCTTCCAGCAGATGTATATGATGAGGAAACTCTGTATACTTGATAATATATTGCTTCCGGGATTTCATGCCGGGCTGCAGGATAGAAAGCAGGTCAGGGAAGAAGCAGAGATGCTGATGCGAAGACTGGATATAATGGAGATCGCGGATAATGAGATAAATGAAGTTTCCGGAGGGCAGTTGCAGAGAGCGTGTTTATGCAGGGCACTGATCAATCATCCCAAGGTATTGTTTGCCGATGAACCTACAGGGGCGCTTAATTCCAAGGCTGCAGGTGAAGTCATCAACGAGCTTGTAAAAGTAAACAGGGACGGTACCGCGATCATGATGGTAACCCACAGCGCGAGAGTAGCAGCGGCAAGTGATAAGGTGATATATCTGATCGACGGACACATCGAAGGCTGCGTGGAACTCGGAAAACTGCAGGATGAAGCTGAACTTACACAGAGGGAGAGACAGATAAACAAGTGGCTGATGGAGCAGGGATGGTAGGAGAGTCATATATGAAAAGAATTACGATAACAATATTGATACTTGCGCTGCTTACCGGCTGCAGCGATGACATGCCGGACTTTGATGTGCCCGCGGCAGCAAACGCGGTAAGTATTCTGGAGCCGGTTGATACCACGCTTGTTTTAGACAGCTATGATGGAGAAGAAGCAAGATCCGAAGAGACGATCAAGTCATATGCTTCAAAAGACGGGCTGTGTGTTATTGAAAAGAAACCGTCATATTATGAAGTATGGCTGCACCATGACAAAGCTGAGCCTTATGAAGTAGGAAGGGCATATGCCGAAACCATAAAGGAGCTTGATGTTGATTATGCCGGAATACTGGAACCTTATCTTTACGAGAATATAAAAAACGCTTTTCCGAATCTTGATGATGATTATACTCCGGTTACAGACAGGATAAATGAATTGGTGAAACAGATACCCGAAGCATACCTGCAGGAAATAAAAGGCCTTGCGGAAAGCTTATCTGACGGGGAGCGGGGCATGGAAGATAACGGGAAGATGAGTTATGAAGAAGCCTTGCTTGCACAGATGGTACCCGATTGTGTAAGAGGCACCAATTGCAGCGCTCTGGCTGTATGGGGAGAAAAAAGCGCGACCGGTGGAATGTTGATCAGCAGAACACTTGACTGGCTCCAGGGCAGCGAATATCAGATGTGCACGGCCCAGGCGGTCACGCACTTTGTGATGGGGGAAGGGAAAAACAGTTATACTACCTTTGCGGTGCTGGGCATGCTGGATACGCTCACGGGACTTAACGATAAGGATGTCTTTGCGGGAATGTTGGATGCAGGCTGCGGTCATGACTATATCTGTGAAGGAAAGAAATGCTACAGCTTCGAACTGCGCTATGCTCTTGAGAACATGTCGGATGCACGCAGCATCGGTGAATACATGGTTTCGGAGAGCAAGAACTTTACTTATTCCCACAACATATTTGTGGCTGATAAAAACAACTGTTACGTGGCGGAAGACTGCGTGGATACAGGAGAAGACAACGAAGGACTGTCGATGCTGCGTGATAAGGATACGAAACTATTTGACGGCATCAGCTGGGATAATCCGGACAGTTTATGCGTGGTAAACGCATTCCAGTCCGAAGGCATGGAAGATGCACTCACTGCAAGCGGCGGCAACCTGGTACGTTTTACAAAATATAATACCTGGGTGGCTGAGAAAGATAAACTCACGGCTGCGGATATAAAGAGCATAGTTACTCGGGAGAGCATTGAGAGAGCGCCGGTTTTTCAGGGGATATATTCCTATCTGACATATCATGTCATCGTTTATGATTATGCTGCGGGAAATCTTGACATCTGTTTCACCGGAACAGAAGGCAGTACGGATCATCCTGTCTTTACGAGAGTGGCACATTGATGTTGAAAAAATACAGTGGGAATGATATCCTAAAACACATGGTGAGATCCTTTGAACAGCACTCCCGGAATGACATGTGAGGTTATCAATGACTGACGTTCTTATAATAGAAGATGATGATGAACTGCGCGGACTGCTCTGCGATTTTCTGGAAGTCGAGGGCTATAAGGTGAACGGAGCAGCAACGGCAGAGGAAGGTATCGAATATCTTGAACGTGAATCTGTGCGCATTATCCTTCTGGATCTGATGCTTCCGGGCATAGACGGGTTTACGGCCTGCAGTGCCATAAGAGAACACAAGGATATCCCCATAATCATGATGAGTGCGAGAGGCGACGATGAGAGCAAGCTTACCGGTTACAAGCTGGGGGCAGATGATTATCTTGAAAAGCCCGTATCCGTACCGATACTGAACGCCAAGGTAAAGGCACTGATCCACAGGAGCGAGACCGTTGCGGGTTCAGTTGAACTACTGAAGTGCGGATCTGTCTCGATAGATACCGGTAAGAGACAGGTATACAAGAATGATAAGCCCTGTGAGATCAGAGGAAAGCTCTATGATCTTCTTCTGTTTATGATGAAGAACAGCAGAAGGCTGTTATTAAAAGAAGAGCTTTATGATGCGGTATGGGGTGATGCCTTTGTGGAACCTTCAACTCTTAACGTGCATATCAGATGGCTGAGGGAACGTCTAGAAGACGAGCCGGATTCCCCGCACATCATAAAGACAGTATGGCGCAAGGGTTATATATTTGGTGAAGACGATTGAAGAGCATAGTCAGGCTTAGCGTTATAACAACACTTATTTTTATTGCGGCATCGCTGCTCATATTTCCTGCTATAAAAAAACATTATGACAATGAAAACGGTATGAGAAATATCGTGATGAACCGTATGCTCATAGATGCGGAAGCTGCCGTAAATGCAGGACTTAACTATGCTGCGGATATTGAAAGCTATCGCAGAGAGTACGAGGACAGGGCTGTGCCTGATACCGTGGAGTATATCGGAATAAATGAACTGCCCTCTTATGGTGAGGAAACTAAACGGGATGCATTCGGAGCACAATTTGTATTTCAGGTAAAGGGTACTGACGGAAAACTTGAAGGTTTTCTTAAGATAACATATCTGTCCGGAGATGAGAAATTTACATATCTTACCGTAGCAGCAATAATGCTGCTCTCCTATCTTGTCTTAATGCTTATCGTGATAATGCTTTACAGACTGATGGTAAAACCTTTCAATGCACTCTCGGAATATCCCGAAAAGATAGCAAAGGGCAGACTTACGGATGGTATACCTCAGAACAGATCGGGGATTTTCGGTAAATACATCTGGGGCATGAACATGCTGAAAGATGAGATGAGCCTAAAGGACAAAAACATTAATGCAATGGAGAGGGAAAAACAGACCCTGATAATCTCCATTGCTCATGGCATAAAGACTCCGCTTTCAAATATCAGACTTTATGCGGAGGCGATAGAGAAGGGTATCTATCATAAAGATAAAACACCTGATGAGAAGGATGCGGAGACTGCCGGAAAGATCCGACAGAATGTTGATAAGGTGGAAGCTCTCGTAAAAGAGATCATGGACAGCAGCGCATCAACAACAGTTGAGCACACTAGCGTGATAAGCTCCTTCTATCTTAAGGAACTGATGGATATCGTAAAAAAAGAATATTCCGGAAGGATGGAACTGCTGCATATTCCTTTCGAGACAGTATGCGAAAACGATCCTATCCTTTTAAGTGATAAGGACGGTTTATATAAGGTGATATCCCAGCTTCTGGATAATGCGATAAAGTACGGCTCCGGTCAGGGCATCAGTGTGCGCATGGGCAGACAGGACGAGGATGTGATCATCAGTGTTAAGAACAAAGGCAGCGTGCTTTCTGAAGAAGAGACTGCATATGTGTTCAAGAGTTTCTGGCGCGGTTCAAATGCAAAAGGGAAAGAGGGCCAGGGCATAGGCCTGTACGTTTCCAAGAAGATCGCGGAAAAACTCGGCGGTGACATCTTTATGAAGTGCTGGGAGTCGGAGGATACCACTGAAGTCACGCTTATAATTCCGATGGACGCAAATTCATGAATTAAAAAATCATTGACAAGGCGAAGGAGCTTTGTTATGATTTGCAGGAAATATAAATTTTGAAGAAAGCGAGGTAATCATAATTATGCGTGTAAACAGAACAGAGATTGCAAGTGAATATGGTATGAAGACCTCGGTTTGTGCATATTGATCTTTTGTAATATTCTTATATGATCATTTCCGACCGTGGCAGCTGTCACGGTATTTTTATGTCCATTTTCAATCCCGAGGTTTCAGACAAAATCGTTTTATGTTTTGATCCCTTTTTATGACAGTGTGCCTAAAAGGGAAGTATGTGTTTATGATCGGAGGGAAAAATGATCACAATTAAAGAATCAACATATGATGATATCAGGAATATTCAGAGTCTGTGGGCTGATGAAGATGTTATGAAGTATATCTGGCCCGGAGGCTTACATGAAACAGAGGATGCTGTACGGGGATGGCTGGACAGATTTATCAATGCAGGACCTGAGAAAAAGCATTATTCAATCTTTGAAGACGGAAAATATTGCGGAGAGACACAATATGGGATAGATGAAGCTACACATAGCGCAGCTTTGGATATCAAACTGTTTAAGTCTGCATGGGGGCGGGGAATCGCAACCCGGGCGCTGGAACACTCTATAGATGAGGCCTTTAAAAACGGAGCGGAAACCGTGTGGGTAGATCCGCGTCCGGATAATACCAAGGCAATTGCTTTATATCGCAGGCTGGGTTTTGTCCGGAAAGAAATGCCAGAGCATGTGATCGCGCTGGGAGAGGATCCGACAGTTTTTATCTATATGGAACTGGATAAAGAAAAGACCGGAAGGATCTGCGAGGTACAGAAGAACAGCTATACAATAAAGTTTAGGGGCAGAGAACTGCCCGCAAAGCTGAATCGCAGCTTTTATAAAGAAGAGGCTGATAAACTTCCGATAGTCGGTGACTATGTGACATTTAAGTTTAACCCGGATGGTGACAGCATGATACTTTCCGTCTGTGAAAGAAAGAATTATTTACAGAGACCGGATCAGTCCAAGACAGGCGTGATGCAGTATATGGTAGCAAACGTGGACTATTGCTTCATCGTAACATCGTTGAATGATGACTACAGTTATAACCGTATAGCGAGGTATGCAAGTGTGGCGCTGCAGGGAGGCGTGATACCTGTAGCAATACTTACAAAAGCAGATCTGTGCAATAATGTCGGCCATTATGTGAGTGAGGTGGAGACCATATCGGATAAGATAAGAGTACATGCAATATCGGCTTTGTATGATATAGGCATGGATGAACTGAAAGAGTACCTTACACCCAGTACGACTATCTGTCTGATGGGTTCATCAGGGGCGGGTAAGTCGACACTGCTTAATTCGCTTACAGGTGAGAATATAATGAAAACTTCGGCAATAAGGGAGTCTGATTCAAAGGGACGCCATACTACTACCCACAGACAGCTGATAGAGCTTGATAACGGAGTATCGATCATCGATACTCCGGGAATGAGGGAGATAGGAATGGCAATGACGGAGGAAAGCTTAGACAATATTTTTTCGGATATCCTTGAACTCGAGAGCCGGTGTAAATTCAGCGACTGCATGCATGACACCGAACCGGGATGTGCTATAAAGAAAGCGCTGGAAGACGGTACTTTATCGATGGAGAGATATACACTGTACAAAAGTCTTGGTGCAGAAAATCACAGGAACCATGCAATGAAGAAGCGGATATCTATATTGGTAAAACAGCGGAAGAAATACGGACTGGATGACTAATCCGGCGCAAGTTTGGTTGGAAACGTTCTTGAGCTTGAAACGTACTAAGCTGTTTTGTATAATCGTAAACAGATATGCAGTTTGTCAGTTAAGAAAGGAGCATAGTTTTTATGACCAGAAGACTTATTATCGCTCAGTAGTCTGAGCTTAAATAAACCGAATGAATCGTAAGCTCAGAC
>JAEEIK010000002.1 GCA_016281335.1 Lachnospiraceae bacterium
ACCCGATATCGTGATGCTCGGCGGTGACATCTTTGACGACAGGCTTAAGGACGATAATGCAAAGGCCCTGATAGAAGGACTGGTTAAAAGATATCCCTGTTATTACGTAAGCGGCAATCATGAATACTGGAGCGGCCGGGTGGAAGAAATGAAGGAGTGGCTGCGTTCATCGGGAGTCAATGTACTTGAAGGAAGCTGCGAAACAGTAACGATCAAGGGCACGGCTGTTGATATCTGCGGGGTGGATGATCCCACTGAGCTTTTAAGAAGTACCTGGGAAAAGCAGCTGGATACTGCTTATGCGCAGTCGGGACAAGGGCGGATCAAGATACTGCTGAGCCACCGCCCCGAAGAAGCAGCTGCCTATGAGCATTATGATTTTGATCTGATACTTGCGGGACATGCCCATGCGGGACAGTTCAGGATACCCTTTATAAACAGGGGCCTGTATGCTCCGGACCAGGGTTTTATGGCGGAATATGTCAGCGGCATGTATAAGCTTAAGAATGGCAGCAGCATGGTGGTGAGCCGCGGCCTTGCAAGAGAGAGCATACCGCTTCCGCGTTTCTTCAATCATCCCGAGCTGGTGATGATAGAGTTAAACTGAATTTGAAAGGCTAGAATATAAATGGTTTTTTCCAGTATCATCTTTCTTTTTTGTTTTTTCCCTGCAGTGCTGTTCTTTTATTTTTGCATCTGCAGGAAGAACATGCTTGCAAAGAATCTGTGCCTGCTTTTAGCAAGCCTGGTTTTCTATGCTTTCGGAGAAGGAAAGAACATAGTACTTTTGCTGTTTTCGATCGCTGTTAATTATTTCTTCGGTCTGTTCATCGCGCCGGGGGAAAGAAAACACAGGAAGTTGCTGCTGTTCGTCGCAGTAGCTTGTGATCTTTCGCTTTTGTTTATCTATAAGTATCTGGATTTCACGATCACAAATATCAACCGCATTTCCGGAGCCGAGATACCTTTAAGGCATATAGCTCTGCCTATCGGTATATCTTTCTTTACCTTCCAGGCTATCTCATATGTGATCGACGTGTACAGGGGCAAGGTGCCGCTCCAGAAAAATCCGCTGTATGTCGGGCTTTATATCTCGCTGTTTCCGCAGCTGGTGGCGGGCCCCATAGTAAGATACGAGACCATCATGAAGGAGATAAAGGAGAGAAAGGAAAGCTTCACAGGCTTTGCCGACGGTACAAGGCGCTTTATCTGCGGCATGGGAAAGAAGATACTTTTAGCCGATACCATGAGCCTCTTTGCGGACAGGATAATGGCTAAGGTTTCTGACGGTGACAATATATCGGTAAGTCTCGCCTGGCTCGGAGCGCTGTGTTATACGCTGCGGATCTATTATGACTTTGCGGGATATTCGGATATGGCTATCGGTCTGGGACGTATCTTCGGTTTCAGATTTGAAGAGAACTTCAACTATCCCTACACGGCGGTCAGCATCGGCGATTTCTGGCGCAGATGGCATATATCCCTGGCCAGCTGGTTCAGGGACTATGTGTATATCCCTCTCGGCGGCAGCAGGGTGAGTCTGTGGAAGCAGTACAGGAACATACTGATAGTCTGGATGCTTACGGGACTGTGGCACGGTGCCGCCTGGAATTATGTGCTGTGGGGGACGTACTATGCGATACTCCTGATGTTTGAGAGACTGACGGGTTACGGAAAGAAGCATCAGCTTCCGAAAGTACCGGCTCATATACTGACGGTCTTCCTTACGCTGGTGGGCATGACCATATTCGCTTCGCCGACGCTGGCGGTGATGGGCAGATATCTGGGGAACATGTTCGGCATCGGAGCGGCGGGCTTTGCGGATGCGTCTGCCGGCTTTATCATCAGGGATAACCTGCTGTTCTTTGCGGGAGCCGTCGCCTTCTCGATGCCGCTCGGTAAATGGCTGGAAAAGAAGAAGGGGATATATGAGGCGCTGCTGGCAGCGGTATTTGGGATGTGTATTATTTATATAATTAAGGGGAATTACAGTCCGTTTATATATTTTAACTTCTGATAAAGGAGCCCCTCATCAGTCAGCACGTTGCGCTGACAGCTTCTCCCCGGGGGGAGAAGCCTTTGGAGAAAAGAATGAAGAAGGAAGATGGGTTTATTACAATTGTATTTATGGCTGTGATAGTGCTTTTCACGGCGGTCAATCTGGCGGAGATGGTGCTGGCGCTGGAGCCGGAAGGCAGGCGCAAAGGCCTGGAAAAGCTGGAAGTAGTGCAGGACGGGGCGATAAATGTCTGGGGCGCGCTGCAGAAAGCCATGGGCAAAAGAGTGGCATACGGAAGCACCGTATATGAGGATGTGACTCTTTTAAACAATGGAGTGGCTACGATGGCGGACCAGTACGGCGACATTGAAGTGGGAAAGAAGGGCGTAAGGGATGCTTATGCCTTCTCAAAAGAACTGGGAGCGGAATTCCTTTTTATGGTGGTGCCCTCCAAGGAGGAGTCGGAGGCGGATCTGCCGGAGGGAGTTACCAGTTATGCCATCTCCAAGTATGAAGAGATGGTTAAGTTTCTTGAAGAAGAGGATATACCCCATATAGCCATGCGGGATGTGCTGAAAGCGGACGGCGGAGACTGGTATTCCTATTACTACAGAAGCGACCATCACTGGAAGAACAATGCGGCCTTCCTGGGCTTTAAGGAAGTGGCGCAGTTCATGGCTTCGGCCGGGATCGGAGGCGGAGATGAGGCGGCGCTCTCTGAGGAAAACTACGAAAAGCGGCTCTATGAGCAGGTATTTCTGGGCACCCACGGACGCATGGCCGGGAAGTATTACACGGGGCTTGATGATTATGAGCTGTGGCTTCCTAAGTATGATACCGACTATGTGCTGGATGTGCCGTCAGAGGGTATACACAAGGAAGGCAGCTTTGAAGACTGTTTTGTGAATTACGGAAATGTGGCGCATTACAGCTTTGATTATTATGCTTATTATACTTATCTGGACAGGGACTATGACAGGATACACATAGAGAACAGGCTTAATCCGGATGGACCGAAGATCGTGATAGTGAGAGATTCCGTGGCAGTTCCCGTATCGGTATTCTTAGCTTCGCAGTGTTCGGCCATAGATATGCTGGATCTGAGATACCTAAAGGAAGAGGATTCCGCCAAAGAATGGATAAGGGAAGTGAAGCCGGATATGCTGATCTATATGTTCGGGCCGGGTTATATGAGTGTTGAAAACGCGATGAATCTTCGATGAGCACCATTTTTGAGGATGGGCTAACACAATAGGCGAAAACGACGGATGTGTTAGCCGGAAGAGGAGAGAGGTATTACATAAATGAAAAATTTAAAGAAAATAGGGCTTGTTATATTATTTGTTGCGGTGGCTATATATCTTCTGTTCACAGTCGGAAGAGATGTGGCGGAGATGCTGTCTTCCCAGGTGGCGCAGGAGGCAGATGCCGGAGAGACAGGCGAAGCTCTGAGTCAGGCGGAAACAGAAGATGCGGCGACTGAAGAAGAAACCGAAGTACCGGAAGCAGTGACACCCACAGAGGCGCCAACAGCCACGCCGGAACCGACGGAAGAAGCTGAGCCGACAGCCACGCCGGTGCCAACGGAAGAACCGGAGCCGACGGTCACTCCCGAACCGACAGCAACGCCGGCTGCGGCTATAGATGAGAACGGGGTCTATGACAGCAAGAAGGAGGTGGCGCTGTATATCCACACCTACGGACACCTTCCCTCGAATTACATTACGAAAAAGGAAGCCAAGGCTCTTGGCTGGGAAGGCGGAGGTCTGGATGCATACGCTCCCGGCAAATGCATAGGCGGCGATTATTACGGTAACTATGAGGGAGTACTGCCGGAGGGAGATTATCATGAATGCGATATCGATACCCTGGGTAAGAGCAAGCGCGGCGCGAAGCGCATAGTATATGATTCCGACGGTGATATCTATTATACTTCGGATCACTATGAAAGCTTTACACAGCTGTATTAAGGGAGGATGAACATGATCACCATAGACTTAAGAGATCTGGATTCGGCAGATGAGTTTTATAAAAGATTAGGGGAGCAGATAGAACTGCCGGATTATTTCGGCTATAATCTCGATGCCCTGCATGATGTACTGGAGGAGAAGAGCGGGCTTGAGATACGCTTCACCGGAAGCGACGATGCTTCGGCTATCATGCCCCGTTTCATGCGTGGCCTGAAGCGGATGTGTGCGGAGCTGACGGATGTGAAAGCAGAATTTGAATAAAGAGAAGTCAATCACGGGGACGGTTCTGCGGTTGAAAATCGGAGATTTTCAACCGCAGAACCGTCCCCGTGATTGACCCCGCACTTGAAGTTTTATTCGCGTTAATATATACTGTAGGGAGCTAAAAAACACAAGGAGGATTTACCGGTTATGGCTAATCAGGAACAGGGCGCCATAAGAGACGCCAAGCAGCTCGGAATGGGAAAAATGGCGGTGCTGGGACTGCAGCATATGTTTGCAATGTTCGGTGCCACGATACTTGTTCCCATATTGGTAAACGGATATTTTAAAGGAGAGGGGCTGTCAGTGCAGGTAACCCTCTTTTTTGCGGGTGTGGGTACTCTGATATTCCACCTGTGCTCAAAGTTTAAAGTGCCTGCATTTCTGGGTTCATCCTTTGCATTTCTCGGCGGTTTCGCCACGGTGGCGGAACTCAATACCGGCAGATTTGCGGGAATGAGCTACGGCGAGAAGCTGCCCTATGCCTGCGGCGGCATCGTGGTAGCAGGTCTGTTATATCTGGTACTTGCTCTTATAATAAAGCTGGTGGGAGTTAAGAAAGTCATGAGATTCCTGCCTCCCGTGGTCACGGGACCCATAATCATCTGCATAGGCTTAAGCCTTGCGCCTTCTGCAGTCAGCAATGCGAGCGCATGCTGGCCTTTGGCGCTGATAGCGCTTGTTACAGTCATGGTATTCAACCTCTGGGGCAAGGGAATGTTCCGCATCATCCCCATACTCATGGGCGTTGTCATATCCTATATATTTGCGCTTATCTTCAGCGCGGCAGGCATCACCAATGCCGACGGCTCCGCAGTGCTCAATTTCGCTCCGATAGCAAATGCCGGCTGGGTAGGTTTTCCCGATTTCATTATTGCCAAATTCGATATCAGCGCGATACTGGTAATGGCGCCTATAGCCATTGCTACAATGATGGAGCATGTAGGTGATATCTCCGCTATATCGGCAACGACAGGCGAGAACTTCATAGCTGATCCCGGTCTTCACAGAACACTTCTCGGCGACGGTCTTGCTACTTCCATAGCAGCGCTTTTCGGCGGCCCCGCAAACACAACTTACGGTGAGAACACCGGCGTGCTGGAACTCTCCAAGGTTTATGATCCTTCGGTCATAAGGCTTGCTGCGGTATATGCCATAGTACTCGGCTTCATTCCTAAGCTGTCACAGGTATTCGGCACAATGCCCACAGCCATCATCGGCGGCATCAGCTTTATACTTTACGGTATGATCTCCGCCATCGGCGTTCGTAACGTGGTAGAGAACAAGGTGGATTTCACCAAGTCAAGAAACCTGATAATAGCAGCTGTTATCCTGGTCTGCGGCCTGGGCTTCTCGGACGGTTTGAGCTTTACCCTAGGCGGAACACAGATCACCCTCACTGCTCTGGCTATAGCTGCCATCGCAGGCGTGCTGCTCAATATCATACTTCCGGGCAATGATTACCAGTTCGGTGAGAATCATAAAGGGGACATCAACAGAGGTCTGAGCATGAATACCAACGGGGAGGACTGAGATGGATTTTAAAAACGAAGAAAATATTTTCATACTTGAGCATCCGCTGATCCAGCATAAGATCACCAGGCTGCGTGACGAGAATACCGGTACCGCCGAGTTCAGAAAGGTGGCCGGAGAGATCGCCATGCTGATGGGCTATGAGGCCCTCAGGGATCTGGAAACGGAACTTGTTGAAGTAAAGACACCTATAGAGAAGACCATGGCTCCGGTCATAGCCGGAAGAAAGCAGGCGGTGGTGCCTATCCTGCGCGCAGGTCTGGGCATGACCGAAGGAATCTTAAGTCTGCTTCCTACGGCAAAGGTCGGACATATCGGTTTATACAGGGATCCTGATACACATAAGCCTCATTCTTATTATTGCAAGCTGCCCGATCCCATCAATGAAAGGATCATAATAGTTACTGATCCGATGCTGGCTACCGGCGGCTCTGCCGTGGATGCCATCAATTTCATAAAGGAAAAAGGCGGTAAGAGGATAAAATTCATGTGCATCATCGCTGCGCCCGAAGGACTTGAGCATCTGCATAAGGTGCATCCGGATGTGCAGATCTACGTGGGCTGCCTTGACAGACAGCTTAACGAGCATGCATATATCTGTCCGGGACTCGGCGATGCGGGAGACAGGATATTCGGAACCAAGTAAGAGCCGAATTGGACAGCCGGGGTATATTTATGTTAGAATATCTCGGTTTGCTGTGAAGGAGATTTTTGATGGAAAGATATAAAGAAGAATTCATTGATTTTATGGTGGACTCGGAGGTACTTAAGTTCGGAGAGTTTACCTTAAAGAGCGGTCGCAAGTCACCTTTCTTTATGAATGCGGGCGCCTATGTGACGGGAACACAGCTGAAAAAACTCGGAGAGTATTATGCAAAGGCCATCAATGATGCTTTCGGGCTGGATTTTGATGTGCTCTTCGGACCCGCCTACAAGGGCATACCTTTAAGCGTGGCTACAGCCATGGCTATCAGCGAACTGTACGGAAAAGATGTGAGGTACTGTTCAAACCGCAAAGAGATAAAGGATCACGGCGACGTTGGCATTCTGTTGGGAAGCAAATTAAACGACGGCGACAGGGTTGTGATGATAGAAGACGTGACTACCTCGGGTAAGTCCATAGAGGAGACTTTTCCTATCATAAAGAGCCAGGCGGATATCGAAGTGAAGGGGCTGGTAGTGTCCTTAAACCGCATGGAAAAGGGCAAGGGCGAGAAGAGCGCCCTGGCGGAGATAGAGGAGACCTACGGTATAAAGACCACCGCTATCGTGACAATGCAGGATGTAAAGGAGTACCTGTACGGCAGGGAGACTTCAAAGGGCGTGCTCATCGATGATCAGAGAAAAGCGGCGATAGAGGAGTATTTCAGGACCTACGGCGCAAAAGAATAAGATGGGTATACTTTCAAAATACAAGTTTACCAATAAGAGACACCCGCTAAAGGCTGTGATGAGTGTGGCGCTGGCGCTGATCGGCATATGTACGGTGCTGCTGACGGTATATCACGGTTATAAGGCAGGCGGCGAGATCGTCTGGGGACATGTGGCAGCTGTGCTGCTTTCGATCATAATGGCAGTGGCAGGGCTGGCGCTGGGTATAATGAGCAGGCTTGAAAAGGACAGGTATTATTTCTTTCCTATACTTGGGATAATACTGAACTTTGCCGTCCTGGCAACGGGAATATTTTTTATGGTACGGGGAATGACAGGCTGAAAGATAATGGAAGGATACAACGAAGAACTTAATGAGCGCCTGGAGCTGACGCTCGGAAGGCTTAAAGAAATAAAAGAGGAAGAGATAAATGATGATGCCCTGGGGAAGTATTTCAGGGCTAATGCCGATGCTCTCCTTATGTTTTCGGGGATACTCCTTAATGAGAATATAAGCGCGAAAGAGATGAAGGCTCTGAATGCAAAGCTTTACGAGGATATAGCGGGAGACCGTTATGAGAAGAGTTATTGCAACCCCGCTTATGCAACGGAACTCTTCGGAAATGATTACGGAAAGCTCTTATCGGTAGTGGCGGCAGAGGTGCGGAGCGCGATCCCCGCGGCCGTTGAACATCAGATACAGCCCTTTCTTATAAGAGCGGAGTATCTGCTGCAGCTCTACGGAGAGATAAAGACTTCACTTGAAGAGGAAGGCACGCTTCCCGCATATGACAGTCTGAAGGAGAGCTTTTATTACTTCGTAAGCGATTATTATGAGACGGAAAATCTTATCAGGGTCAGGGGACTTACCGATCCCGATGAGGATTTTGCACTGAAGATCATTGAGGCGGCAAAACCCTTCGATACGGATATACTCTATATGTACGGTGAGTATATTACGGATAATGAGCTGAAGCTTTATAAATATATTTCCGGACTTTCCGATGAAAAGATAGCGCTCATGGCCGACACCTACACGGAAGGCTATCGCAAAGGCTTTATCAATACGGGGAAAGATCTGTCCAAGAAGAAGACGGTCAACATCCGTTATCCGATCGGAATGGAGAGAGTGGTTAAAAAAGCCATAGACAATTTTGCTGAAATGGGCTTAAAACCGGTGATATACAGGGCGGCAGAGTCGATCTTTACTTCAAGGAACGTTGATAAGAACGGATATTTCGGAGCCAATCCCAACAGACAGTATGATTATGACCACAGGGAAGATCTGGCGCTGATACTGGATGCCCAGCTGCTGACCAGAAGGCTCGAATGCATAGAGGAAGCTTTTAAGGCATACAGGGAAAAAGCACAGGTGCATGCGGGACCGGCGGTGATAGAAATCTTCGGGGAAGAACCCTTCAAGCCGGTGAACAAGCAGGCGGCCTGCCGCTACAATGAAGAACAGCGACAGCTCATGGCGAGGTATGTATCCGAAAACGCAAGGATAACCTTTACTTATATACCGGGGAATGAAAGGAGCTTTACGATAATATCCTTCCCCGTGCCTGCTATAGGCGATAAGTTTGAAGAGATATTTGATGCAGTGATCAGGATCAATACCCTTGATTACGAAAGATATGAAAAGATACAGAGTAAGATAATAGATGCGCTGAATGAAGCCGAGAGCGTATACGTAAAGGGCAGCGGAAATAACCGCACGGACCTCACGGTAAAACTCTTTGACCTTACGGATCCCGCTCATCAGGCAATATACGAAAACTGCGTGGCTGATGTGAACATCCCGGTAGGCGAGGTATTTACCACACCTGTGCTGGAGGGCACCAACGGGATGCTGAATGTGAGCAGAGTCTTTTTAAACGGACTGGAATACAGGGATATGTATTTATGCTTTAAGGACGGCATGGTGAGCGACTACGGCTGCTCAAACTTTGCAGATCCCGAGGAAGGCCGCAAGTATATCGAAGATAACGTGCTCTTCCATCATAAGAGCCTGCCCATGGGTGAGGCGGCAATAGGCACCAACACCACGGCTTACGTGCTTGCCCGCAAATATGATATAGAAAGCAGGCTGCCCATACTTATTGCCGAAAAGACAGGGCCGCACTTTGCGGTAGGCGATACCTGCTATTCCCATGAAGAGGACATTAAAGTATATAATCCTGACGGGAAGGAAATAGTGGCAAGGGATAATTCCGTTTCGATAAAGCGGAAGAGCGATCCGAAAAACGCATATTTCGGCTGTCATACGGATGTGACCATACCCTATGATGAACTGGGACTGCTGGAGGGTATAAGGAAGGACGGCAGCAGGATAAAGATAATCGAAAACGGCCGCTTCGTGCTGGAAGGGACCGAAGGATTAAACGAAGCATTTGAGGAGGTATAAAGATGCCGAAGGTAGGAATAGTGATGGGCAGTGATTCCGATATGCCCGTTATGAAGAAAGCAGCAGAGATACTGGAGAGATTCGGTATAGATTTCGAAATGAGGATCATCAGCGCGCACCGCGAGCCGGATATTTTCTTTGATTACGCCAGGGAAGCGGAGAGTAAAGGCATAAAGGTGATAATCGCGGGAGCGGGCATGGCAGCGCATCTTCCGGGAATGTGCGCTGCAATATTCCCCATGCCGGTGATAGGCATACCCATGCACACCACTTCACTCGGAGGCAGGGATTCACTTTATTCGATAGTACAGATGCCTTCGGGCATACCCGTAGCCACCGTGGCGATAAACGGCGGCGCAAACGCCGGACTCCTTGCGGCAAGGATACTGGCGGTATCGGATGAGGAACTGCTTAAAAAACTGAAGGACTACAAAGAGGAACTCAAAACTGCCGTGGTCGAAAAAGATGAAAGACTGGGCAGTGTAGGTTATAAGGAGTACTAAAAAAGGAGAGAAAAATGGATTACAAAAATTCCGGAGTAGACATCGAAGCAGGCTACAAGTCGGTTGAGCTGATGAAGCAGTACGTGGCAAAGACCATGCGCCCTGAGGTACTGGGCGGCATTGGCGGTTTTTCCGGCGCTTTCAGCTTAAGCAAGATAAAGGACATGAAAAAACCTGTCCTTGTATCCGGCACCGACGGCGTGGGAACCAAGATCAAGCTGGCATTTCTTCTTGACAGGCATGATACCGTGGGGATCGACTGTGTGGCAATGTGCGTAAATGATATTGCCTGTGCAGGAGCGGAACCCTTGTTTTTCCTGGATTATATCGCCTGCGGAAAGAACTATCCCGAGAAGATCGCTGCCATAGTCAAAGGTGTGGCAGAGGGCTGCGAGCAGGCAGGCTGCTCACTGATCGGCGGCGAGACCGCAGAGCATCCGGGACTGATGCCTGAAGATGAGTACGATCTGGCAGGCTTTGCGGTAGGCGTAGCAGAGGAAGACGAACTCGTGGACGGACATACGATAAAGGCCGGCGATACCCTGGTGGGCATAGCTTCCAGCGGTGTGCATTCCAACGGCTTCTCGCTGGTGAGGAAGGTATTCCCGATGACCACCGATGCTCTGATCAGATATAACAATGAACTGGGCAAATCCCTCGGTGACGAGCTGCTGACTCCTACCAGGATCTATGTGAAGGCGCTTCGTGAAGTAAAGGAAGCAGGCATAACAGTTAAGGGCTGCAGTCATATCACAGGCGGCGGTTTCTATGAGAATATTCCGAGAATGCTGCCAGACGGCATAGGAGCAAAGGTTGAAAAGAACAGCTACGAAGTGCCTGCTATCTTTAAATTGCTGCAGAAGACCGGCGATGTGGATGAGCATGTGATGTACAACACCTACAACATGGGTGTGGGCATGGTGCTGGCGGTGGATAAGGCAGATGCGGACAAGACCGTAGCAGCTCTTAAAGCTGCCGGTGAGAACGCCTTTGTTATAGGCGAGACGGTTTCGGGTGAAAAGGAAGTGACCTTATGCTGAAAATAGCTGTTTGCGTATCGGGAGGCGGAACCAATCTGCAGGCCATCATCGACAGGATTGCTGACGGGAGCATAGAGAACACGCGCATAGTAAGGGTGATATCCAATAAGGATAAGGCCTATGCCCTGGAAAGAGCAAAAGCCGCAGGGATCGATGCAGTAGCTGTGACCAGGACAGCGTATCCCGAGAAGGCGGATTTTAATGCAGCACTGCTCAAGGCTATAGATGAGGCAGAGCCGGATCTTGTCGTGCTGGCTGGTTTTCTCGTAGTGCTGGATCCCGAGATCATCAGAAAGTATAAGGGACGCATCATCAATATCCATCCCTCGCTGATACCCTCCTTCTGCGGAGCAGGGATGTACGGGCTAAAGGTCCATGAGGCAGCGCTTGCAAGAGGCGTAAAAGTTACAGGCGCCACGGTGCACTTTGTGGACGAGGGAACGGATACGGGGCCCATCATCATGCAGAAAGCCGTTAACGTGGAAGACGGTGATACGGCAGAGATACTGCAGAAGAGAGTCATGGAGCAGGCGGAATGGAAGATACTGCCCGCAGTCATTGACGGGATAGCAAAGGGAAAGATAACGTTAGGTTAAAGAGGAGAGCAGATTATGAATGTTATGATAGTTGGAGGCGGCGGCAGGGAACATGCCATAGCCCTGAGTGTCAGCAAGAGCAGCAGGCTCACGAAACTATATGCTGCTCCGGGAAATGCAGGCATAGCAGAGTATGCGGAGTGCGTGCCCATCGGAGTCATGGAATTTGAAAAGCTCAGGGACTTTGCCCTGGAGAAAAAGGTGGATCTTGTAATAGTCGCACCCGATGATCCTCTGGCAGCAGGTCTTGTGGATGTGCTTGAAGAAGCGGGACTTAAGGCATTCGGACCCAGGAAGAATGCAGCGATACTGGAAGGCTCCAAGGCCTTTTCAAAAGACCTTATGAAGAAATACAATATCCCCACGGCAGCTTATGAGAATTTCGATGATGCGGATGCGGCGCTCAGATATCTGGAGAGCGCAAAGTATCCCGTTGTTCTCAAAGCAGACGGCCTGGCGCTCGGAAAGGGTGTGCTGATATGCATGAACCATGACGAAGCGGTTGCGGGAGTACGTGAGATAATGCAGGACAAGAAGTTCGGCAATGCGGGAAATCGCATGGTTGTTGAGGAATTCATGACCGGCCGTGAGGTGTCCGTATTAAGCTATGTAGACGGTAAGACCATAAAGATCATGAGCAGCGCCCAGGATCACAAGAGGGCCAAGGATAATGACCAGGGCCTGAATACAGGCGGCATGGGAACCTTCTCACCGAGTCCTTTCTTTACAAAGGAACTTCAGGAAGAATGCATGAAGACCATATTCCAGCCTACAGTTGATGCAATGGCTGCTGAAGGCAGGGAGTTCAAGGGAGTTATCTTCTTCGGACTGATGCTGACAAAGGACGGCCCCAAGGTACTTGAATATAATGCTCGTTTTGGTGACCCCGAAGCCCAGGTGGTGCTTCCCCGCATGAAGAACGACATACTGGATGTCATGGAAGCCTGCATAGACGGAACACTGGACAAGATCGACCTTCAGTTTGAAGATAACGCGGCAGTATGCGTGGTGCTGGCAAGCGACGGTTATCCCCTTGCATATGAAAAGGGCAAGGAGATCACGGGGCTTGAGAAATTTAAGGGAAGTGACGAATATTTCTGTTTCCATGCAGGTACCAAGGCAGCAGACGGTAAGATACTGACCAACGGCGGAAGAGTGCTGGGAGTGACCGCAAAGGGCTCGGATCTTAAGGAAGCCAGGAAAAAAGCCTATGAAGCAACGGAATGGGTGCAGTTTGAGAACAAATACATGCGCCACGATATCGGTAAGGCCATAGATGAGGTTTAAAAGAATTATTGTTGAAAAAAACAGCGATACGTTGTAAAATGTCATAGGTGTTTCATTAAAGAGATTTACTTGGAGGGAAAAATGAAAAAGAGAAGTTTTAACACACAGATACTGATAGCCATGCTGCTGTCATTTGCCCTGATGTTCGTGCTGAATCTTGCAGCCTATGCTGCAGAAGACGGTGATATGACCGGCGGTACGGCTACTGTTAAGGGTGATTCGGTCAATGTCAGAAAAGAAGCAGGCAAGACCGACGGTGATCCCGTTGCGAAGATCAAAAAGGGTGAGACCTACACGATCATAGGCTCATCTAAGGATGGGGACGGTAAGGTATGGTATGAGATAAAGGGTGATAATTTCACCGGTTATGTACGTTACGATCTGGTAGACGTAAAGGCTCCCGAACCCGAAGAACCCGAAGCAACTACAGAGGAACCCGAAACGACTACGGAGGAACCGGCAGATGACGGAGGAGACAGCGATCCGGGAACAGCGGTCAACACTCCGACAGCCGCAACCATGAACCTTACTCCGATGCAGACAGACGCACAGCCCCAGCGCATCCCCGAGGGATTCAGGGAAGTGACCGTGAGCATAGGCGGCGAGCTGGAAGTGCCTTCATGGACTAACGATACATTTTACATTTTCTATGCAACTTCTCCCAGCGGAAACGAAGGCTGGTATCTCTATGATTCCGTAGAGAGCAAGTATGTGAGATATGCGGATTTTCTTCTTGAGCAGCCTGCGGAAGCAGCAGCTACAGGCGGCAGCAATAAGGGCCTTGTGATCGTTCTGATAGTGATCATCCTTGTGCTCGCGGCAGTTGCAGCCTTCCTTGCATTCAAGGCATTCGGTTCAAGGGATTATGACGATGACGATGACGACGATGATGATGAAGACGATTTCAGAAGCAGAAGAGCGGCATCAGTAAGAAGCAATGCAGCTCCGGTAAGGACAGCACAGCCTAACAGGCCTGCGCCTCAGGGAAGACCCGCTCAGGGTGCAGCCCGTCCCCAGGCAGGTGACAGACCCGCTCCCCAGAGGAGAGAGGGCGGCGCAAGACCGGCAGGTCAGGGTGCTCCCGCAAGGAACGGCCAGGGTGCAAGACCCGCAGGGGTGAGACCCGCAGGCAGCGGTCAGCCTACCAGACGTCAGCAGGGTCAGCCGGCCGGCAGACGTACAACTCAGGGAGGACAGTCACAGATGAGACAGAGCCGTCCCGTAGTTGATGAAGACGACGAGTGATAAGCTGCATAGCAGGAGTATGAGAACTCTCCCTTATTTCCGCCCTGAGGGGCGGGAATAGGGGATTAATTTGTGTAAGGCAGGATAGTAATGGCGTTGGAATACAGTGAAAAAGCGATGAGGGCGCTGGAACATGCAGGAAACTGTTCCAGGGAAATGCATGCCGGATATGTGGGAACAGAGCATATCCTGGTCGGGCTGCTCCGTGAAGGAAGCGGAGTGGCAGCCCAGATCCTGAAAAACTGTAATATTTATGAGCAGCATATACTTGAGCTTATGGAGGAGACCATCTCCCCCGGCGGCAGCCTGATGCTGAAGGAACGCAGCGGTTATTCGGCAAAGGCCAGGGATATGTTAAAAAGCGCGGAACAGGCGGCCGTAAGACTCGGAGCGGCCCAGACCGGAACGGAGCATCTGCTGATAGGCATGTTTGCCGTTCATGACTGCATCGCGCTGAGACTGCTGCATGCCTGCAGCATAGACATGACGCGGGTCTATAAGGATCTGCTCAAGTATTCCGGAACGGATGCGGGCAATTACTTCAAGAAAGTGGTAAGGACCAGGCAGAACGCCGCCGGCGGCGAGGAAGGCAGCATGCTTGAACAGTTCGGCAATGACCTGACCAGGATGGCGGCCGAGGATAAGCTGGATCCGGTGATAGGAAGGAAAGACGAGATACAGCGCGTGCTGCAGATACTCAGCAGGCGTACCAAGAATAATCCCTGTCTCGTAGGAGAACCCGGTGTCGGCAAGACCGCTATAGTGGAAGGCATCGCCTCCAGGATAGCTGCGGGTGAAGTGCCCGATACGATCAGGGATAAGAGACTGATAACTCTGGACTTGGCAGGTCTGGTTGCAGGCAGCCGTTACAGAGGTGAGTTTGAGGAACGTCTTAAGAAGCTCATGAATGAAGTCATCGAGAGCGAAGACGTGATACTCTTTTTGGACGAGATACATACTATGATAGGCGCCGGCGGGGCGGAAGGCTCCATCGATGCATCAAATATCTTAAAGCCCGCGCTGGCCAGAGGGCAGATAAGACTGATCGGCGCAACTACACTTACGGAATACAGAAAGTATTTCTCAAGGGATGCGGCGCTGGAGCGGCGTTTCCAGCCTGTTACCGTGGAAGAACCCACGGTGGAGCAGACAATAGACATACTTAAAGGTGTGGCGCCCAAGTACGAGCAGCACCATTCCATAAAGATACTTCCCGAGGCCATGGAAGCGGCAGCTATCCTTTCGGAACGCTATATCAATGACAGATATCTGCCGGATAAAGCCATAGACCTTATAGATGAGGCGGCTGCAGCGAAGAAACTTAAAGGGATGATAGTACCCGCAAAAGTTAAGGAGCTGAAGGAAGAGATCGCAAAGAAAGACGACCAGATAGAAAGGTCCATAAAGATAGAAGCTTTTGCTCAGGCGGCGGAACTTCGGAACGAACAGCTGAAGCTGAAAGAGAAGCTTAAGAAGCTGGAAGCGAAATATGAGAAGAATAAAGAAGGCTATCATGATGCGGTGGATGAGAATGCCATCGCAGAGGTGGTAAGCATCTGGACCAAGATACCCGTTAGCCGTCTTAATGAAAAGGAAAGCGAAAGACTGCTTAAGCTGGAAGACATGCTGCATAAGCGTGTGATCGGACAGGAAGAAGCGGTCGGTGCGGTATCCAGAGCTATAAGAAGGGGCAGGGTAGGCTTGCAGGATCCGAGAAGACCCATAGGTTCCTTCCTCTTCCTGGGACCTACAGGCGTAGGAAAGACGGAGCTTTCAAAGGCATTGGCAGAGCTGGTATTCGGCTCGGAAGATGCGCTTATCAGGGTGGATATGTCCGAATACATGGAAGCTCATTCCGTATCAAAGATGATAGGCTCGCCTCCCGGCTATGTGGGATATGACGACGGAGGACAGCTATCCGAAAAAGTCAGACAGAATCCGTATTCCGTGGTACTCTTTGACGAGATAGAAAAGGCGCATCCCGATGTGTTCAACGTACTGCTCCAGGTTTTTGATGACGGACATATCACCGATGCCCAGGGAAGAAAGGTATCATTCAAGAATACCATACTGATCATGACCAGCAATGCGGGAGCGCAGAAGATAATATCTCCCAAGAATCTCGGTTTCACTGCCGTGACTACCGAGAAACAGGAGTATGACAGAATGAAGAGCGGCGTGATGGACGAGGTACAGAGGATATTCAGACCGGAGTTCATTAACCGTATTGATGAGATAATAGTATTCCATCCCTTAAGGAAGCCGGAACTGAAGAAGATAGTTACGCTGCTTGCAAAGGATCTGTGCAGACGGTGCAGGGAACAGATGGATCTGGAACTGAATATAACCCAGAGCGTAAAGGATATGCTCATAGAAAAGCATACCGATGTGAAGATGGGCGCCAGACCTTTAAAGAGAGCGATCCAGACACAACTGGAGGATCCGCTTTCGGAGGAACTGCTCTCCGGCAGGATAGTTCCGGGAGACAAGATAAAGACCGCTTTAAAGGGCGGAAAGATAAGTTTTATAAAAACCTAATGACACAAAATGAATGGAGGAAAAAACAATGGCAGTTGTCAGCGAATTGCTCCGCGCGGAGGAAAACGGTAAGTTAAGCTTCGGTAATTACAGCCTTTCCGAAAAGTCAAAGCTTGACGATTTCAAATTTAAAGGAGATATCCTGAAGGTTAAGACCTTTAATGAGATAACCAGGCTTGAGAAGAACGGTATGGTTCTGTATGAATCGGTTCCGGGTACTGCCGTAACGGAGTTCTCCGAAGATGAGAACGGCGTATCCTTCATGGTAGAAGGACCCGAGGATGCACAGATAACAGTGGGCCTTGCCGAAGATACCGGATATAAAGTAACAGCCGGCGGTGAGGAAATAGGTATGATGAAGACCAATCTCGGCGGCAAGCTTTCCTTCTCCGTTGAGCTTGCGGGCAGAGATGCCGTAAAAGTGGAAATAAGGAAATAAATGGCAAAAGCAAAAGTTAAGACCGTTTTTTTCTGCAAGGAATGCGGTCATGAAGCTGCCAAGTGGTCGGGACAGTGTCCGGCCTGCCACGCATGGAATACCATGACGGAGCAGGAGATAAAGACAGGAGGCAGCGAGAGAAAAATCCGTGCCGCTTATGAAGCGCCTTCTCCGGTAAAGCTTACTGAGATAGAGCTGAACGAGGAAGACAGAATGCCTACGGGTATCGGTGAGCTGGACAGAGTACTCGGAGGCGGGATAGTCCCCGGGTCACTGATACTGGTCGGCGGCGATCCGGGCATAGGCAAATCAACCCTGCTCTTACAGACCTGCAGGGAACTTGCGGGAAGCGGGAAAAAACTGATCTACATATCCGGCGAGGAGTCGGTACGGCAGATCAAGATGAGAGCCGACAGGATAGGAGATTTCGGAGATTCGCTGTTACTCTTATGCGAAACGGATCTGGATGAGATAGCAAAGATCCTGAAAAAAGAACAGCCGGATGTGGCCGTGATAGACTCGATACAGACCATGTATAATGAGGAGATAAGCGGTACACCGGGCAGCGTCTCACAGGTAAGGGAATCCACTGCCGTGCTGCTGCAGCTGGCCAAAACGCAGAATATAGCAGTGTTCATAGTAGGTCATGTGACCAAGGAAGGCACCGTGGCGGGACCGAGGATGCTGGAACACATGGTAGATACGGTGCTCTACTTTGAAGGTGACAGGCACGGTTCCTACAGAGTATTGAGAGGTGTGAAGAACCGCTTCGGATCCACCAACGAGATCGGCGTATTCGAGATGGAAGCAGCGGGACTGCGGGAGGTTAAGAATCCTTCGGAGTATCTGCTTAACGGAAGAGTCAAAGACGCAAGCGGAACGGTCACTGCATGCATGATGGAAGGCAGCAGGCCGATACTCTTGGAGATACAGGCACTGGTGGCCCAGACTGCTTTCGGTATACCGAGAAGGCAGGCAACGGGCGCGGATCTTAACAGACTGAATCTGCTGATGGCTGTGCTTGAAAAGCGTATAGGCATGCATCTGGGCAATTGCGATGCATATGTCAACGTAGCGGGAGGTATGAAGATAGTAGAACCCGCAGTGGATCTGGCGATAGCAATGGCAGTGATCTCAAGTTTCCTGAACAAGCCGGTCAATGACAGACTCCTGGCTATAGGAGAGATAGGTCTTTCAGGAGAAGTAAGGGGAGTCAGTCAGATAGAGGCGAGGGTCGCGGAAGCGGCAAAACTCGGATATGAAAGCTGCATAGTCCCGAAAGTAAATGCGCCAAGGCTGCGTGAGATAAAGGGGATCAAAATAATAGAAGCAGAAACCGTAAGGGATGCTATAGATCTGATAAAGAAATAAAGAATCTTTAGATAAAAGGAGATGTTAAAAATGGCACTACTGGACAAATGGAAGAAAATGGCTTATGACACAACGATCAACGATACCAATACTCTCAGAAAACTCTGGGATGATTATTTCCTGCAGGAGAAGAGGGTTTATTCCGAACTCCTTAAGAATCCCGATGAGGAGATAAAGGGTACCGTTAAGGAACTGGCTGAAAAATACCAGCTGTCCGTTATGTATATGACAGGTTTTCTTGACGGAATAAATGAAAGCTTAAAGGAAGCCAATCCCATCGAGGAGATGGAGGAGGATACGGAAGTAAACCTTATCTTCGACAAAGAGAAACTGTACATGAACATGGTGGATGCTAAGGCTGACTGGCTTTACAATCTTGAAGAGTGGAAAGCGATCTTTGATGATGAGAAGAGAGATGAACTCTATAAAGAAGCAAAGAAGCGCGGAACCGTAAGGAACGAGGGCGCGAAGATCTATCCCAACGATCCCTGCCCCTGCGGAAGCGGAAAGAAATATAAGAAGTGCTGCGGCAAAGCAGGCTGATAAGGAGGCGTTTTTAAAATGACCAGGATAGATGTGGTATCAGGCTTTCTGGGAGCGGGTAAGACCACTCTCATAAAGAAGATGCTGAAGGAAGCGTGGAACGGTGAGCAGGTGGTGCTCATCGAAAACGAATTCGGTGAGATAGGCATAGACGGCGGTTTCTTAAAGGATGCCGGCATCGAGATAACCGAGATGAATTCCGGTTGCATATGCTGTTCACTTGTGGGTGATTTCGGTACCGCGCTTAAGGAAGTAATGGAGAAGTATGCTCCGGACCGCATTGTAATAGAGCCTTCCGGAGTCGGGAAACTCTCGGATGTTGTAAGAGCCGTAGAGAAAGCGGGACTCGGTGATGATGTGATCCTTAACAGTGCTACAACAGTAGTTGATGCAAAGAAGGCAAAACTCTATGTGAAGAATTTCGGAGAGTTCTTCAATAACCAGGTTGAGAATGCCGGGACCATCATTTTAAGCCGTACCCAGGATATAAGCGAGGATAAGCTTAAGAGCACCGTAGAACTCTTAAAGAGCCATAATGCAAAGGCAACGATCATAACAACACCCTGGGATCAGTTAAAGGGTGAGGCGATAAAAGAGACGATAGACGGTGTGGACCTTATGGAAACACTGCTTAGGGAAGTCATCGAGGAACATGAAGAGGAGTGTGACGATCCTGAGTGTGAATGTCATCATCATCACCATCATGATCATGACCATGACCATGATGAACACGATCATGATGAACACGATCATGATCACGAACATGAACATCATCACCACGACCATGACCATGATCATGAGCATGAACACCATCACCATCATCACGGTGAAGGAGAGTGTGACGATCCCGAGTGCGAATGCCACCATCATCACGATCATGACCATGAGCATCATCATCACCATCATCATGCGGATGATGTGTTCGGCAGCTGGGGAATGGAAACACCTGCAAAATATACCAAAGCAGAGATAGAGGATAAGCTCTCCGCTCTTATTGATGCTGTTACTTACGGAACAGTACTCAGGGCAAAGGGCATGGTAGAGAACGAAGAAGGCGGCTGGATATATTTTGATTATGTTCCCGGAGAGAGCAATGTGCGTGACGGTGAACCCGAAGTAACAGGAAAATTCTGCGTGATCGGTTCCAAGCTTAATGAGGAAGAATTAGAGGAGTTGTTTAAGAAATGAAACCGGTATATCTGATAAACGGATTTTTAGACAGCGGCAAGACCAGTTTTATAAGATTTACCCTGCAGCAGCCTTACTTTCAGATAAAAGGGACGACACTGCTGATACTTTGTGAAGAAGGCGAAGAGGAGTACAGTGATAAAGTGCTTAAAGCCTCTAAGACAGTGGTGCATGTGGTGGAAGAAGAAGCGGATTTTACCGCAACCAAACTGCTTGCGCTGGAAAAACAGTACCAGCCGGAGCGCATCATTATCGAGTATAACGGCATGTGGAATATGAAGGGGCTTGCTCTTCCGTTCCACTGGAATGTGGAGCAGCAGATCACCTGTGTGGATGCATCTACTTTCCCGACCTATTATAACAATATGAAATCCATGGTTGCCGAGATGATAAGGAAATCGGAACTGATCATCTTCAACCGCTGCGATACTGTCATGGAAGAACTGGGCAGCTACAGAAGAAACGTTAAAGCGGTAAACGCAAATGCTGACGTGATATTTGAAAATGCCCAGGGCGAGATAAATGAGATATTTGAAGAAGATCTGCCCTACGATCTGAAGGCGGAGCGCATAGATCTGGATGATAACACTTTCGGCATCTGGTACATAGATGTGATGGATCATCTTGAAAGATATGAGGGCAAGATCATAAGCTTCGTAGGCACGGTGATGAAGCCGCCCGGATTCCCGAAGGGATATTTTGTACCGGGACGCATGGCCATGACCTGCTGCGCCGAGGATATGACTTTTCTCGGATATGCATGCAAATGGGATGGCTGTGATGCATTAAAAGAAAAAGACTGGGTCAAGGTCGAAGGCCGCATTGCCAAGGAATACTTCAAGGGCTACAACGGCGAAGGACCGGTGTTTACAGCGGACAAAGTCGAAAAATGCGAGAAGCCACGCAACGAAGTGATCGGCTTTAATTAAAAGATGAGCGGAGAGGTTTAAAACCTCTCCGTATTTTTTTCATCGCAGTAGCGGCAGCGGTAAAGTTCTCTTTCCGCATCCGCAAGATAAAAGATATGCGGCAGCTCCTGCTCTATCGAAGTGATGCAGCGGGGATTGTGGCATTTCATGATACCGGTTATCTCCTCAGGCAGCGTCAGCTGCTTTTTTTCAACTATGACTGCATCTTTTATCACATTCACGGTGATGGTGTGGTCTATGACTGCAAGCACGTCCATATCCAGAGTATTGATATCGCATTCCACTTTTATTATGTCCTTCTTGCCCATAACGTTGCTCTTTGCGTTCTTGATGATGGCGACGGTGCAGTCGAGCTTATCAAGGCCCAGATGGTAATAGATGGACATGCTCTTTCCTGCGGGGATATGGTCAAGTACAAAGCCTTCTTCGATCTTTCCTACGTTTAACATATGTTTGTTCCTCCTTAAACGAGTTCGAGTAAAGTGAGTATCAGGGCCATGCGGACGTATACGCCGTACTGGACCTGTTTAAAGTATACGGCCCTGGGATCTGAGTCAACTTCCACGGATATCTCGTTGACCCTGGGAAGAGGATGGAGCACCAGGCAGTCCTCTTTTGCAAGAGCCATCTTGGCTTTGTTAAGGATATAGAAATCTTTGAGTCTTACATAATCTTCTTCATTGAAGAAGCGCTCCCGCTGAACCCTTGTCATGTAGAGCAGATCCAGCTTGCTCATCACGTCTTCAAGGCGGATCACTTCTTCAAAGGTCAGGGCATTCTCCCAGAGCTTCTCTCTGAGATAGCCGGGAATGCGCAGCTCTTCGGGAGAGATGAAGACGAACTTTATTCCCGAGTATCTGGAAAGCGCGTTCACAAGGGAATGCACGGTGCGGCCGAATTTGAGGTCACCGCAGATACCTATGGTAAAGTCGCAGAGCCTGCCTTTAAGTGAGCGGATAGTCAGCAGATCGGTAAGGGTCTGTGTGGGATGCTGGTGTCCGCCGTCTCCCGCATTGATGACGGGGATCGATGAATGTGAAGCAGCTACCATCGGAGCGCCTTCTTTGGGATGGCGCATTGCGCATATATCCGCGAAGCAGGAGATAACGCGTATGGTGTCGGATACGCTCTCACCCTTGCTGGCGGAGGAACTGCCTGCATCGGAAAAACCGATAACGGAACCGCCGAGATTCAGCATTGCGGATTCAAAGCTTAAGCGGGTACGGGTGCTGGGTTCGTAGAAGCAGGTGGCAAGTTTTTTGCCTGTGCACTTGTGTGCATACTTCTCCGGATCCTTTTCAATGTCTGCAGCAAGATCAAAAAGTTTTTCGAGTTCTTCCACGGAAAAGTCCATGGGATTCATTAAGTGTCTCATAATAACCTCCATAAAAAAGAGGAGAATAAATCTCCTCTTAAAACTTATACGATATTCAATAATTCCGATACTTCCTTACGTCTCGGAGCTGCGGGCTCCTCAGCGGGATATCCCAGAGGGATGAGTGCTACCAGTTCTCTCTCTTCGGGAATATTAAGTATGCTCTTGATGGTATCGATATCAAAGAGACCGAGGATAACGGTACCGAGTCCGTATTCATGAGCTGCGAGGCAGAAAGTCTGGGATGCTATGCCTGCATCAAAGAACTGCCATCTGTCTTCTCTTTCGGTGGAGAAGGAACCGTCTCGCTCATAACCTGAACGTCCCTTGATGACCGTTACTGCCACGAGTACGGGAGCCTGTTCAATGATGCTGCCGTTGCCGGGCCAGATGGTGGTGCCTTCTTTTGCTATCCTGTTCTTCACTTCGGGATCTTTGACTGCGATGTAACGTGTTATCTGTGTGTGTTTCCAGCTGGGAGAATAGGAAGCTTCTTCAACTATCTTACTGATGATCTCATCATCAACAGCCTTGTCGCTGTATTTCCTGATGCTGCGTCGGCCGAGTATGCATTCTCTTACATCCATGCGTATACCTCCTTTTTACTGTAGAACACCGTTACCTGCTATCTTATCACATCTCGCTTTTATATTCAATCAGTTTATTGGGCGTTGAACTGCTTTATGAAATCATCAGTGAGACGGAAGTAATAGTATTTATCAGGATCGGGTACTGTTCCTTCGGAATCCGCATCAAGAAGAAAATGATCCTCGGCCATCCAATTATCAGCGTTTTCTTCCCTGAGTTTCTGAGCTTCGTCAGTATAGTAATCCTCGGATTTCTCTCCGAAAGGCCCTGCAGTTTTTTCAAAATACATTACCAGACCGTCGTAATCCTGAGGCACGGTAATGGTATAGGTCTGAATTTCGGCCGCATGATACTGCTGTTCCCATGCGCCTGTGTAAAAATCTGTTTCTATATATTCTTCCCAATTTTTATCCCAGTATACAGAGGTCAGTTTATTGACGTCGTAATGGCTGTCTTTCCAATCAAGCGTAGTAGAGGATTCATAAGCCTGATCCCCGTAAGTACTTTTGCCTTTATATAGTTTACCGGAGTAATAATCAAAGAAACTTGGGGTTTTAACACTGTAACGAAACCAGTAACGGTCGAAATAGTCACCGTAGAAAAGCGGATCTATGGAGGAGGAGGCTGTGATGCATATTTTTTTCATACCGTTTTCCAACGGTTCAGATGTGATACCGGTTATCTTTAGAACGCTGTTTCCTTTATCGGCATAGAGCCCGGGATAATCGTATAGATGTCCGTCATTTAAAACAAAGGTTAATTCATAATCATCATATATCATCTCATGCAGCGGTTTATCCTCAAGTTTAATATCATTAGCCAATACATAGGGTATCTCACTGCGCAGAGCGGAGACGGCCGCGCCGCAGGCAGCTTCACCGTCATAGATCAGCTGCGTGGCCGTATCATAGTCTTTCTTTGCCAGATACATATCTATCAGCTCAATATAGGCAGCCTCACAGGAGGGATCCAGCAGCAGGGCCAGACGGTAGGCTTCTTCGGTCCCCTCCTTAAGCAGAGCTTCTATGATCGATTGTTTTAAGGAAGCGGCCATATCCGCATCTATCTTAGCGGCAGCTTCAAGTATGCTTAAGATCGCATCCGCATCTTTTGCCGCAAGCTTTTCGTCCAGCATTTTTCTGAATTCCGCAAAGGCATTATTGCGAAGTGAATCAAGGTCTTCATCCGAAAGGAAAGAAAGGGCTTTTTCGTAGAGTTTTACGATCGCATCCGTATCTTTAGCTTCGGCGTGAATGCCAAGCAGGGCTTCATAGGCCGCAAGTCTTGCGGGATCAGTATTAAGCGCATCTTCGTAACGCTTTACGGCTTCCGAGGTCTTGCCGTCCGCCAGCAGACTCTCTGCCCAGCCGGTATAGGCGTGATACAGTCCGTCTATGGCATCTTCATCCTTAGGGTCGATCTCAAGGGCTGCGAGATAAGCTTCCACAGCCTGTTCGTAGTCGAGCTCGGCCAGGTAACGTTCTCCGAGCCGGAGCTGTTTATGCAGTCTCTGTGAGGGAGTGTTGCTGTACACGATAAGAGTGATGGCAAGAGCGATCATGATAAGCGCGGTAACGCCTGCTATTATCGGCAGGCGCAGGTTCTTTTTCTTTTCGGGTACGTTGTTATTCTGCAGGTTTTCAGCGTTTTCCATTTTTATCCTCCGTTCGGGATATATGTTTCAGAAAATCCCAATACAGTATATTCGAAAGCATAATTGATTACAATACTTTTATGATTTCGGCGAGGTCAAATCGGGTCAAGCAGCTTTACAACTTCTAATTGAAAATCCCGACAGGAAAAGGTAAAATTGAAGTAATAATCGTATGTGAGGAGCGGACAGGTGAAAGATTTACAGACTATCAGAACAGAATTGGATAATATTGATGATGAGCTGGTGGCATTGCTGCTTAAACGTGCGCAGCTGTCAGCGGAAGTAGGGGAATACAAGAAAGAAAGCAAAAGACCGGTGTATGATGCCGCCAGAGAGGCGGAAAAGCTGGAAAAGCTGACTGACAGGGCAGAGAGTGATCTTGATAAAAAAATGATCGCTAATGTATATACACAGATACTTGCCCACAGTCGTGAGCTTCAATACATGATAAAGGAAGAAGGAACAGAATAAGATGGACCTGATCTTTTACAGGAATACGGAACTTATCCATACCATCAACAGGATGAGGATGCTTCTTAATACAGAATACAAAAGAGATGAGAGTAAGAAAGCACCCTCTGCGGAAAAGGTACTGGCGGAACTTTTCGAATTGGCGGGAACGAACGGATATGCGGGAAATCTCTGGCATTGTCTGCTGACTGAAGCGCTGATCAGCGATGTAAACCCTTATACACTCTCGGTAGAACGGCGGGAATTGAAAAGCGGCACCCTCAGAAAAGCCGTGCTTACGGATCTTGAGACTTTTCACAGACTGTATCGCATAGACCTGGACGCCCTGGAAAAAGAGTACAGACAGCCGGCATTTAAACTGATACAGGATTATTCAACTTCAGGAACCGAGTCGGTAAAGTATGATCCTGAAACTGTCGGAGAACTCCGCAGTCTTGCAGTATCCCTGGCGGAAGCAAGGGATGCCACCGCGCTTCGGGACAGACTGGAAGAGTTCTACAAGGAATACGGAGTAGGAGAACTGGGACTGCATAAGGCCTTCAGGATCAAGGGAGAAAACGCGGACATAGCTCCGATCCACAATATAGAAAAGGTGACACTGGATGCGCTGGTGGGCTATGACGATCAGAAAGCGCAGCTTACCGCAAATACAGAGAGCTTTTTAAACGGCGGAGGAGCCAATAACTGTCTGTTGTACGGTGAGGCAGGAACAGGCAAGTCCACAAGCATAAGAGCCATACTGAATGCTTACTATGACAGAGGTTTAAGGATAATAGAAGTTTACAAGCACCAGTACAGATATATCAAGGATCTGATCGATGAGCTCAGGACCAGGAATTACAGATTCATACTGTATCTGGATGATCTTTCTTTTGAAGAATTCGAAGTGGAATATAAATATCTGAAAGCCGTGATAGAAGGCGGCCTGGATGGCAGACCTTCAAATGTGCTGATCTATGCCACATCCAACAGAAGACATCTGGTAAAGGAGAGTTTTGACGACAGACCTGAGAGTCCGATGGACAAGCACAAGAATGAGACCGTGCAGGAGAAGATATCGCTATACTCAAGATTCGGAGTGACGATCTATTACCCCTCACCTGCGACGAAGGAATTTTACAGGATAGTGGATGAACTGGCAAAAAGAAACGGTATTGATATGCCCGAAGAAGAACTGCATCTTCTGGCAAACAGATGGGAACTGGCACACAGCGGGCTTTCGGGAAGGACGGCGCAGCAGTTTATTGAACATTTAAAGGAGGAGACTTATGGCGGATAAGGATATCAGGCTCTTTGCTGCTATGGATGTCGGCAGCTTCGAGATAAGCATGAAGATATTCGAACTGGGTGCAAAGGGACCCAAACAGCTGGACCATGTCCGTCGACGTCTTGCTCTCGGCAATGACAGTTATAATACCAAAAAGATAAGTTATGAGCACATGGAGGAGCTTTTCAGGATACTGAAGGAATTCAGGCAGATAATGAAGAGCTATAATGTGACGGAATACAGGGCATACGGTACCAGCGCCTTAAGGGAGACCGAGAACACTTCTCTTTTGCTTGACCAGATATTGAACCGCAGCGGCATTGCGCTTACGGTGCTCAGCAATTCCGAGCAGAGATTTCTTGATTATAAGGCGATAGCTTCCAACGGGGAACGTTTTCAGAAAGGCATAAACGGCGGAGCTGCGATAGTTGATATAGGCGGCGGGAGCATACAGATATCCCTGTTTGAAAAGGGACAGCTGGTGACCACCCAGAGTCTTAAGCTGGGAGTACTGCGCATCAACGAAAGACTCAGGAAGATGCAGCCGAAAGCCACACAGCTGGAAGAAGTCCTGGATGAGATGTTAGGTTCCCAGCTGAAGGTTTTTAAGAAAATGTATATGAAGGACCGGACCATAGAGAGGATAATCCTTATGGATGATTATCTTTCACCGGTCATCAGCAGGCAGACTAAAAAAGATGATGACATCAGTATGGAGAAATTCTTAAGCGTAAGCGCAGGACTCTCCGAGATGGGAAGGGAAGAGATAGCAGATACGCTGGAGATAGCGGAAGAGAACGTGGATCTTCTGAAGATCTCCGTAGCGATAATAAAGCGTATCATACCCGAAATGAATGCAAAGCTTTTGTGGGTGCCAAGAGCCGCGCTCTGTGACGGCATAGTATATGAGTATCTCGAGGAGAAGAAGCTGGGGCCCGCAATGAGAGACTTCGAGCAGGACATCATCTCCAGCGCAAGAGCTATAAGCAAGCGTTACATGGGAAGCAAAAAAAGAGGCGAAGCTCTTGAGTATCTTGCGGTATCCATCTTTGACGGCATGGACGGCATACACGGCATGAATGAAAGACACAGGCTGCTGCTAAGGCTTGCGACGATACTGCATGACTGCGGCAAATTCATCAACATGACAAATGTGGGAGCCTGTTCTTATGCCATCATCATGAATACAGAGATAATCGGACTCTCGCATACCGAAAGGGAAATGCTGGCCTATGTGGTCAAATTCAATCATGATGAGTTTGAGTATTATGACGAGCTGTCTGCGCATACAAGGTTTGATGAAAACAGTTATATGATCATAGCCAAGCTTACTGCGATACTGCGTATAGCCAATGCGCTGGACAAGAGCCAGAAGCAGAAGATAAGGCATATGAAGGTGGTGCAGAATGAGGACAGGCTGATGCTCCTGCTGGAAACGGGCGAAGATCTGCTCTTTGAGGAGGAGCGTTTCAGTTTAAGAGCTGATTTCTTTAAGGAGATATTCGGACTCAAGCCGATGATCAAGAGGGTGTAGTATTAACATACGGGGGTTAATAAGGAATGGATTATACGGATCACAAGTATTTTACCAACAGGGAATTATCCTGGGTACACTTCAACGGCCGCGTTCTTTCGGAGGCTGAGGATGAGGAGATACCTCTGTTTGAACGTCTGAAATTTTTAAGCATCACTTCTTCGAATCTCGATGAGTTCTTTATGGTAAGGGTGGCCTCATTGAAGGACATGGTCCATGCGGGCTATACCAAAAAAGACATTTCTGGACTTAAACCGTCTGAGCAGCTGAAGCTTCTTTACGGCGTACTCCATGAGTTTGTAGACAGACAATACCGTATTTATAAAAGTCTGTGTGATGAATGCGCAAAACAGGAACTGATATTCATAGACAGATACGAGGATATGACAAAGGAACAGGCGGAATATGCGGACAGGTATTTTGCAAGCCATGTTTATCCGGTGCTCACGCCTATGGCCGTGGATTCCTCAAGACCTTTTCCGCTTATCAAAAACAAATCTTTAAACATCTGTGCCCTGCTGATCAAAAAGGGCAAGGAGAAAGAAAAGCACCAGGAGTTCGCAACAGTGCAGGTTCCCAGCGTGCTTCCACGTTTCGTAAAGCTGCCTTCGGAAACAGGTACTGTGGTAATACGCCTTGAAGAAGTGATAGAGCGTAATATGGATAAGCTTTTCTCAAACTATGACATACTCTGCTCTGCGCCCTTCAGGATCATGAGAAATGCCGATCTTACCATAGAGGAAGAAGAGGCAGAGGATCTGCTGAAGGAGATAGAGAAGCAGATAAGAAAACGTCAGTGGGGCGAGGCCATTCGTCTGGAAGTGGAGGACGGCATTGACAAGAGGCTGTTAAAGACACTGAAAAAAGAACTGAATGTCACGGATGATGACATATATTATATCGACGGACCGCTGGATCTGACTTTCCTGATGAAGATATACGGACTGGAAGGTTTTGATAAGTATAAGACAAAAGCGCAGACTCCCAGGGAAGTTAGCAGACTGCCGGCAGGCTGTGACGTGTTCGAGGCGATACGCCGGGGAGACATACTGCTGCATCATCCCTACCAGAGTTTCACCCCGGTGGTGGACTTCATAGAGCAGGCTGCAAGGGATAAGGATGTGCTGGCTATCAAGCAGACACTGTACAGAGTAAGCGGTAATTCTCCGATAGTAAAGGCGCTTGCCGAGGCGGCAGAAAACGGCAAACAGGTGACTGTGCTGGTGGAGCTGAAGGCCAGGTTCGACGAGGAGAATAATATCGTCTGGGCTAAGATGCTTGAGCAGGCAGGCTGCCATGTCATATACGGACTCGTGGGATTGAAGACTCA
>JAEEIK010000106.1 GCA_016281335.1 Lachnospiraceae bacterium
AAAGAATACGCTGGCGGAAGGAGTTACAGCTCCGGAAGGTTTCAAGACCGAGATAGTAAAAGATCCGGCTCCCCGAGGTTCCCGGTATACTGCTTATGCCGAGAGTTATGAAGGCTACAGAGCAACAAAGACCTCTTACGACGATCCAAGCGGAACGCTTTACGAAAATATTACGGTCACATATGAATACTCTTATGCAGATCCCTGCAGCAGTGGAGGGAATCATGACCGTAAATATGTTTCTACGGACGAAACACATCATAAATATTACTGTACCAAATGTAATGAGATATTTGCAGACAATATTACATGTAATCATTTAGGAGAGTGCGATCGTTCGGAGACCAAGTGTGAGTGGAAGTGTTCCGTATGCGGAAACTATAAGAAATATGAACAGCATGATTTTGAATCATATACGACCACCCCGGATCCTGAGTCGGGAAAGGAAGCAGTAACTTTTTACATTTGCAAAAACTGCGGATATGAGAAAACAGATAACTGTACGCATGAACATACCACCAAAGGCTATGATAATGAGAAGCACTGGGAGATATGTGATAACTGCGGCTTAAAAATCAATGAAGCTGCCCATGAGACTGATAACTGGGGTTATACCAGAACACAGCATTTCAAGAAGTGCAGTTGCGGCTGGACCTCTCCCGATACAGCTGATCATTCCAAGGTTTACGGAAGGGTCAGTGACACACTGCATAATTTCAGATGCGAGATCTGTCAGTACGATGCTGATGAAGGTCATGAATACGAAGGGACTGCATTTTCAGGTAAAGACAACTGTGAATCAAAGTGTACACTCTGCGGAGAGTTATGTATAAGGAGCAGTCATAATTTTAATAAATACAGGACAGGCACAAACGGAAAACATTTCAGGATCTGTTCTTTCTGCGGATACGAAGAGGAGGATAACTGTACTTATGATGATTATACCCCGGCGGCAGGACAGACTCATTATAAGGTCTGTTCCAAATGTAAAGGACGTGGAGATACCGAAGCCTGCTCAGTCAAATGCAAAAATACTGCAGGGGATTATCATAAGGTATATTGCGAAAAATGCAAACAGGTTTTTGAGTTAAAACAGCCCTGTTCCATAGAGTATTCCGGAAGTACCGATTCCGAACATGTATACCATTGTACTGCAAACTGTGGAAATAATAAATCCGGAAACCACAGATACGGTTCTAAAACGGTTAACACAAACTATAAGTATGATCTTAAAGAAGTAGACGGAAAGCTGAAAACAGTAGCAAGCTGGGAAGTAGTAAAGTACTGTGTAGACTGCGGTCATCCGATGCATGTCGGTAATGGGCATTCCGGAGAAGGTGGCAGCGGTGGCGGTAAGGAAAACAGAAACTTCGACAATGGAGCTGTAGCGGTAGCAAAGCCTGCTGATAATACTTTTGACAATGTTATAGGACTGGCTCTTAATGCCAATGTGACCAGTGATATTGACCAAATAGTTGCGGATCAGTACCTGGATCTCGTAGGAGAAGATGTTTGTGATATCCCTGCAGCTATCGACGCTGCTTTCGGTACAGAGACGGACGAAAAAGATGTTCAGGTAGTTGTAGAGCCTAAAGTCACGGTTACACCGACAGAGTATAAAGGAAGCAGTAAGACGCTTTCCGTAGAGATCAATGCAACTTATGATATCTATATCCAGAAGGGTGATGATAAAGTTGCGGTCGACAGGAATAAAAAGATCGATGTTAATGAAAGCGTGCATCTGTCTGTTCCGCTTCCCGATGGTTTTGGATCTGAAGGAAAGAAAGTCAATATCAAGCATAAACATGGGGAAGATACCTATACTTATACAGGAACGATAGTAAGGAGCGGTGACCACTATTATCTTGAGTTTGATTCGGAACACGGCTTTTCACCCTTTACCTTCGAACTTGTGGAAGAAGAAGGTGAAAATGATGTCGCCTGCGTAATATATGGCTATGAATATGGCGGCGAGAATCAGGTTTATAAGACCGCATATTTTGATGATATCGCGACTGCATTTAAAGCTTCGGAAGAGGTGAATTTCAAAGACCAGCTGCCGGCAGGCGTAAGCAATAATGCGATATATAAAGTGCCTGTCATTAAGCTTTTAAAGGATGTGAGTGTATCAAATGAGATTACGCTTTCAAATAATGCGGCATACGGTACCAGACTTGATCTTAACGGAAAAACCTTTAAAGTGACTGATACCGGAATCATCAGCGGTGATGGAAATCTGATGATAGACAGTACAACTCCCGGCGTGTTTAATACGAAGGGTGATATAGAGATAACACTGGGTACATGGACAGGAGATACTATAAACATCAAGGGCGGAAGTATCAACGGTTTAGGTGTAGATGGAGGTACCATCAATATCAGTGGCGGTGAAGTGGATTTTGGCGAATACAGCATGGTCAATAATGGCGGTGATGCCGATATAGTTATGACCATCTCCAGAGAGGCCAAAATCAGAAATCTGACATATGAGGTTTATACGGACGGTGCCGGTAATCTTCAGGATGGTGTACATGATATCCATCTGTATCTGAATGGAGGTTATTATGATGAAGATCCTGCAAATTATAAGACCGGACATTCCGGAGATCAGAGCAAATTTGTAACTTATGATGATACCAAGGTTGAAGAGTATTCGGATGTAGTTATGCAGGACGATTGGAAAGCGGATCCGACTATATACCGTTTCCGTATACCGGCAGATCCCTGTGCACATGAACATAAAGAAATAAGAAATGCAGTCGCAGAGACCTGTACCACCGACGGATATACAGGTGATGAATACTGTACAGATTGTGATGAAAAGCTGTCTGAGGGTAAAGTGATCCCTGCGGGTCATGATTATGAAGTGACTTACAACTGGAGCGAAGACGGCAAAAACTGCAGTGGTACAGCTGTATGTAAACGTGCAGGCTGCGCAGAAGACGCAGAGGGGCACAAAGTAAGCGAAGAAGCAACTGTTACAAGCACTGTGAAGACTCAGCCCACAAAGACCGCTAAGGGTGTGACCACTTATACCGCAAGCTTTACAAATGCTGTGTTTGAAACACAGACCAAGGATGTGGAAGATATCCCTCAGTTGCCGGCTGATCCGGAAGAGAAGGATCAGACTTACGTTTCAGGAAACAGCGCTATGTCGCCGGTTCCGGAAATTTCGGCAGATACCACGGAGCTTCATCTTGTTAAGGGACAGAAGTTTAATCTTCCCGATAAGAAGGGTTGGACAAGTACGGATAATAAGACCGTAAATATCAGTAAGAAGGGCGTGCTTACAGCCAAGAAAGTCACAGAGACAGGAAAGCCTGTGGTGATCAGCAAAGAAGGAAGAAAGCCTATCAGTGTATACGTTACCGAACCTAAGCTGAACAAAACCAAATTAAAGCTGGAAGCAGGAGTATCCGAAAACCTGATACTTACTTATGACAGTGAATATCTTGGAGTATTGTGGGAGAGCAGCGCACCTGATGTTGCCAACGTATCGCAGAGCGGACATGTGATCGCAATATCAAAGGGTACCGCAAAGGTGACAGCACATATCAACGGCAAAGCCTATACCTGTAAGGTAACGGTTACCGAGACGGCTGCAGCCTTAAGCCGTGTGATACACCTTAATGTGGGCAAGACAAAAACTATCAGCTTAAAGAAACTGGGCAAACTTAAATGGACCAGTTCCGACGAGAATATAGCCAAGATGCTTAAACCTAAGAAAGTAAAGGCAATCAAGGAAGGAACGGCGATACTGACTGCAACAGATGAAAAGACAGCTCAGATTTATACCATAAAGCTGGTTGTTGATAATCCTGAGATAAAGGCAGGAAAGATCACACTTAAGAAGAAGACTACCTATAATCTCAATATGAAAGTAGGCGAAACCGTACCGGTAGAATTCAAGAGCGTGGACGGCCAGGTGGTATTCAAGAGCAGTAAACCTGCAAAAGCCTTTGACGATGGCAAGGGTGGCATCAGGGCTATTGCAAGCGGTAAGGCAAAACTTACGGCCACGGTCAATAAGACCAAGGTTACGATCAATGTAACAGTTGAATAAAGAGCATTATCTGAATAACGATCATCAAAACCAGCAACACCCGGCATTTGCCGGGTGTTTGTATTTACTGTTTGTTGCCCAAAACGATCGCTTTTATTCCCGTTCCCAGTCTTTCGTGTATTCGAGGGCTTTGTGCCACCTGTTTATTTTTTTCTGCTGTTCGCCGTAAGATATCTGAGGTTCGAACTTTCTGTCGGTACGGATATGTTTTAAGAGGTCTTCCTTTCCGTTCCAGTAGCCGACTGCAAGGCCTGCCAGATATGCGGCGCCCGCTGCGGTGGTTTCCACGCAGGCAGGTCTGGTAACGGAGGTCTGAATGATATCTGCCTGCATCTGCATCAGCAGATTGTTGGCGGAAGCACCGCCGTCTACCCTGAGTTCACCGAGAGTCACTCTGGCATCGCTTTCCATTGCGTTAAGTACGTCATAGGTCTGATAAGCCAGGGATTCAAGAGCGGCGCGGATGATATGATATTTGTTCACACCACGAGAAAGTCCTACGATCGCGCCTCTGGCATAAGGATCCCAGTAGGGAGCCCCCAGGCCTGTAAAGGCAGGCACCACATAACAGCCGCAGGTATCTTCTACTTTACTCGCGAAGAATTCCGAATCACTTGCACTGTCTATGAATTTCAGTTCGTCCCTTAACCACTGGATCACGCTGCCCGCTACGAAGACCGAACCTTCCAGTGCATATTCTACTTTCCCGTCAAGTCCCCAGGCGATGGTAGTGACCAGCCCGTGCTTAGAAAATACAGGGCTTTCCCCGGTATTCATAAGCAGGAAGCAGCCGGTACCGTAGGTGTTCTTGGCCTGGCCGGGTTTGAAACAGGTCTGGCCGAAAAGGGCTGCCTGCTGGTCCCCCGCCGCACCGGCTATGATGATGTCTCCGCCAAAGAGATCAGTGGAGGTTACTCCGTAGATATCACTTGAAGGTCTGACCTCAGGGAGCATTGCTTTGGGAATACCGAGTTCATTAAGTATATCTTCATCCCATTTAAGCTCAGAGATGTTATAAAGCATGGTCCTGGATGCATTGGAATAATCAGTGACATGAACCGCTCCGGCAGTGAGTTTCCAGATAAGCCAGGTCTCGACGGTTCCGAAAAGCAGCCTGCCTTCTTCGGCTTTGCGTCTGGCACCGGGGATGTTCTCGAGTATCCATCTGATTTTGGTCGCGCTGAAATAAGGATCTATGACCAGGCCGGTCTTCTCGCGGAAGCTGTCGGAAAGCCCTTTTTTTACAAGAGTCTCACAGTATTCGGCCGTTCTTCTGTCCTGCCATACTATGGCATGGCAGATAGGTTCGCCGCTGTCCCTGTCCCAGACTATGGTGGTTTCTCTCTGATTGGTAATGCCTATGGCAGCGATGTCTTCAGCCTTTGCATTTATCTTTGAGAGAGCTTCGGAAGCAACAGCATACTGGGTAAGCCAGATCTCGTTGGCATCATGTTCCACCCAGCCGGACTTCGGAAAATACTGGGTAAATTCTTTCTGCGCCAGGCTTACGATCTCGCCGTTTTCATTAAAGAGTATGCATCTGTTGGATGTTGTACCGGCATCAAGCGCCATTATATATCTTGCCATAGACGGACCTCCCTTTATTCAAAATCGAAGTGATAGGGCAGCTTCAGTGCATCCCGTACTTCAAGTATATCTTTCTGTACCGACTTGCTTAAGGGTACGCCTTTTTCTTTTCGCTCAAGCCATACCAGATATTCTTTCTCACCCGCCGTATATATCCTGTCATTTCCGGGCGCTTTCTTTGATGCACGCAGTGCCCTGCAGATATCTCCGGCAGTCTTTTTGAAACTCTCACGACCGACAAAGGCCTCGGGATCCACTACAAAGAAGAAATGTCCGAGATGATACATTGAAGGTTTTCCGTTCTCATCAACGCCCGTCAGGGCTTTCATAAACTGACCGCCCGCAAGGGCTGCGGAAAGTATCTCCACGACAGCGGCATAGCCGTAGCCCTTGTACCCCGCAAGTTCGTCACCTATTCCGCCAAGGGGAGCCAGGGCGGCGGTTCCGTCTACCAGCGCTTTTAAGATCGCTTCGCTGTCTGTCATGGCTCCGCCCTTTTCCGATATGACAGTACCTGCAGGAGTATCCTTTCCTTCTCTTGCATAGTATTCGATACGGCCCCTTTGTACTATAGAGGTTGCACAGTCCAGACAGAAGGGGAAGTCTTCATCAGTAGGAAGCGCGAAGGTGAGGGGATTGGTCCCCATCATGTTTTCCACGCCGTAGGTGGGCGCGATTGAAGGCCTTGCATTTGTTCCGGTGATGCCGATCATACCCTCCTTGGAAGCCATGGTAGCCCAGTATCCCGCAATGCCATAGTGAGTGGAATTTCGTATGGCCCCGCCTGCCATTCCGTATTTCTTTGCCTTATCGATGAGCATTTCCATCATCTTATGGCTTGCCACCATACCCATACCGTCATGGGCATCCATTACGACCGTGGTGGGCGTATCTTTTATTATCTCTATATCAGTGACAGGGAGAAGGGTTCCCTTAATGATGCGGTCAATATAGATAGGTTTGAAGCGGTTGCAGCCGTGGCTTTCGATGCCTCTTCTGTCGGATTCCAGCAATACATCCGCACAGATCTTTGCATCTTCTTCGGGCACCCCATAACCCTTAAAAGCATCGGTCAGAAAGGAATCCATGAGATTCCAGGAAGCATAGAAACGCTCATCCATAATCAGTCACCCCCAATAGAATTTATATGTATATTAAGTTTACAAAAGCCCATATGGCTAGTCAAGAATTATGTTATAATGAAAAACAGAAGTATATCTTATGGGGGTATGAAGATGAAAAAAGAATACTACAGTTACAAGTCTTCTTCCGACGGACTGGCTTTATCGGTGCTTCGTACCGAGCCGGACAACAGAGATGATATCAAAGGTATAGTTCAGCTTGTACACGGAATGGATGAGTATAAAGAGCGCTATCTGCCTTTTATCGAATATCTTACGGAGAATGGCTATATAACTGTGATACACGATCACAGAGGACACGGTAAGAGCATTAAGGCTCCTGATGATCTCGGATATTTTTACGAGGCGGGGTATAAGGCACTTATCGAAGATATTCATGATATCACTCTCGATATTAAGAGCTATGCTCCCGGTCTTCCGCTCATTCTCTTCGGACACAGCATGGGTTCCATGGCAGTACGCTGTTATATCAGAAAGTATGATTCCGAGATCGATAAGCTCGTCATTTCAGGCTGCCCATCGGAACTGTCCGGGGCAGGGGCGGGGCTGTTTCTGATAAAGCTGTTCAAAGCTCTGAACGGTGAACGTGAAAGAAATAAGACCATCGCAAAACTTGTCATGGGTGGCTATGAAAAAAGATTTAAGAGTGAAGGGATTCCTCATTCCTGGATCAATTCGGATCCCGAAGAGGTGCTAAAGTATAATGCGGATCCCTTATGTTCTTATATCTTTACGCTTAACGGTTTTGAAAATCTGGTGAGGCTGTCTCAGCTGACCTATAAAGACAAGGGATATGCGATGAATAAGCCCTCACTTCCCATAAGGTTTTACTCCGGAGCCGATGATCCCTGTGCAGTAAGCGAAGAAGCCTTTAATAAGGCAGTTGATCTGCTTAAAAAACAGGGATATACGGACGTCTCCGGAAAACTCTATGAGCATATGCGCCACGAGATACTCAATGAGCCGGAACATATGAGGGTATTTGAAGATATCCTTGAATTCATAAACTCATAAAGCTTATTCGTACCTTCCGGCCTGCACCTTCCACATTCCGGCATATTTACCGCCGAGTTTAAGCAGGCTTTCGTGGGTGCCTTCCTCGGCTATGCGTCCGTTCTCCAAAAGGATGATCCGGTCGGCATCCCTGGTGGTGGAAAGTCTGTGGGATATATAGAACACCGTCTTGCCTTTTGCTGCGCTTTCCATGGCCTTATTAAGTTCGTACTCGGCTATGGGATCCAGGGCGCTGGAAGGCTCATCCATTATCAGTATATCCGCATTCTTGAAAAATGCTCTGGATATGGCAACTTTTTGGCTCTCGCCTCCCGAGAAGTTGATACCCGCTTTATCAAACTCTGTAGTTACAGCTGAGTCCAGGCCTTTCTCGAGGCTCTTAAGCCGCTCTCCGAAGCCGGCTCTTTCAAGTGCGGAGATCACTTCTGCATCCGCCGCTTCATCGGCACAGTCCATCACTACGTTTTCTTTCAGACTTGCACCGTACATCTGATAATCCTGGAATACCACGCCTATACGGGAACGGTAATCATAAGGCTTGTAAGCTTTTATGTCATTGCCGTGGAAGCGGATCTCGCCGGAACTCGGATCGTATAATCTCATCAGCAGCTTGATCAGTGTGGTCTTACCGGCGCCGTTATAACCGACGATGGCGATCTTCTCACCGGGCTTTACTTTCAGGCAGATATCCTTAAGGGTTTCTTCCATTCCTTCGCGGTAGCTGAAACTCAAGTTATTAAGTTCTAGTTCCGCATTGCCCTCGGGAACTGCTTCTCCCTCGAGGCGTTTTATCTTCGGCTCGTAAGCAAGGAAGGCTCTTATCTTGTCGATATAGAGACTGTTTTCCTGGGCCTGGGGGAAGATGTCCGCAAGGTCTGTCATGCCGCGGCGCAGGCTGCCGGTGCGGTTAAAGAGTACCACCGCATTACTGTAATCAATGCTGTGAAGCACAGCCGCCTGGAATACCAGGTAGGAGATGTAGAGCACATCCATGACAAAATCGCCTACCATATAGCTGTTGGTGAAAGTAAGCAGCGATCTCTTGAGACCTACCTTTTTCTGTATTTCCACAATCTCATCATTAGCCTCTTCAAATTCTTTTTCAAGCCTGTCGCCTACATGGGGATGAAGGCGGAGTTCCTTGGCATAATCGTTAAGATAAAATACGCGGCTCACATAGTTGCGCTTTCGTTCAAGCGGGTTCACTTTAAGACGTATGTCATAGTTGAGTTTGTTGATGATGCGCGATACCAGGAAGCGCAGCACAAAGGAGGCAAAGACAAAGACTATGCCTATCCAGTCCGTCATCAGATAGAATACGCCGGTGGTAAAGAGGATGGTAAGGGCCTGGACTATCCTGTTGCACATCAGCAGGAAGCGGTCGATGGAACTCTCCGCTTCGGCCACGGCAAGTACAAAGTCATTGTAGTATTCGGGATCGTCGTAGCAGGATAAGTCGATCTCTGCGGCCTTTTCGTACATCTTCTCCTTAAGGGCGCGGTAAAGCTTCGGCTTGCTCCTGTAGCTCCAGCCGTGGATAAAGTAGCCGTCAGGTATGATCTGTATGAGATTTACCAGGAATACTATCCCTATATAGAGCAGGGCCTTCCAGAAGGGCTCGTGATATTCCGCGCAGTGAAGCACATATCTGATGCCAAGCACATGTTCTATGAAGATCACGCCCTGATAGCGGAAGCCGTCATACAGATGATAGATCATGTAGCCCGGACAGGTCTTAAAGCAGAGCTTCCAGAGGAACAGCTGATTATCTATGACCTTTTTCATGCGCTCACCTCCTCTGATACAGCCAGATAGTTTTTGGCCTGTTTCGTATACATATCCGCATAGATGCCTTTCTGATCCATCAGCATCCTGTGGGTGCCGGCCTCTTTGACCGTGCCATCAGATAGGAGGTACACCCAGTCCGCGTTCTGGACAGAGGATAAGCGGTGTGATATGAACACCAGCGTGTTATCCCTGCAGCGCTCATAGATGTTGTCAAAAAGCGTGGCTTCGGCTATGGGATCCAGGGCGCTGGAAGGTTCGTCAAATACCTTGAATGGACAGTCCTTTACAAAGGCCCTTGCCACCACGATCTTCTGGAATTCGCCACCGGAGAGCACAGCGCCCTTATCATCGAACTCATGGGTTAAGGTGGTATCCATGCCTTTCGGAAGACTCATCACCTTATCATAGGCGCCTGCAAGTTTAAGTGCCTGAGTCACTTCATCTTCGCGGCTTTCCTCGGGTATATCCTCACCCATCACCACGTTGTCGGTCACCGACATCGAGAACATTCTGTGATCCTGAAAGGCCGTGGCAAAAAGTGAACGATATTTTCTGAGGTCATACTCGCGTATGTCCCTGCCGTTTAAAAGTATCTGTCCCTCCGTGGGATCGTAGAAGCGAAGCAGCAGCTTGATCAGCGTGGTCTTGCCAGCGCCGTTATGGCCTACAAGGGCGTAGGTCTTGCCTTCGCGGAATTCCATATTGAGATGGGAGAGCACTTCCTTATCCTTATAGGAAAAGGACACGTTTTTAAATTCTATGGAATTTATCTTATTGCCGGGATCTATACCTTCGGAATCCTCGGGTATCTTTTCCTTATACTCAAGGAAGGTCCTTAAATATTCGATGAAAAGACCGTTTTTGAAAAGGGCAGTCAGGGCATCGGTAAAACCTATGAGTATCCAGGTGGTGGATACCATCATGCTGGTGATGACTGCCAGCTGGGCCAGACTCATGCTGTTGCTGACCAGCGTGCGGTAAGCGCCGTAGATCAGCAGACCTTCAAAGATAAAGGTGAAGGTGAACATTACATAAAGCCAGTGGAGAACAACAGCTTTTGCCGTATACTTCTTTGTCACATCCGCAAGGCCTTTGATGGCATCGCGATACTGCCGTCTCATCAGTTTGAACACATCGGTGAGACGCATCTCCTTGGCATACTCCGGCAGATACATGACACGGTTGATATAGGCGATGCGGCGGTTATGGGGGGCCATGTCCTGATTCCTCGCATAATCCAGATGGCTGATCTTCCTGTTGAAGATGAAGTTGCCGATGACCGGGAAGAGTATGAAGAGCACAGATATGGGATCCACCTGGTACATGAACACGAAGGCACATACGCTGGCTATGGCTCCGAAGAAGGTCTTAAAGACAGCCTCGGCGGTTGCTACCAGCCGTTCGTCGGCCTTTTCCATTGCCAGAGTGTACTTGTCGTAAAACTCGCTGTTTTCAAAGCACTCAAGCTCCACGTTCCTTGATTTTCTGAACAGTATCTTATACAGGCCTTTATTGATCACAGCCCGGGTTACCGGGAAGATATGGCCGTTAAGTATGCTGTTGTATAACGACATCGCAGCCGACACCACGGCCACGATCACCACGAATACCATGATGGTGCCGAAGGAAGAGCCTTTCTCCAGCGCATCGATCACATAGCGCATGAAAAAAGCGCTGTAAAACAGCCATTCAAAATACCCCAGGAAACGTACCACTGCCTCGTGTACCACCATGGAGGGACATATCCGCCACAGCAGTCCGAGGGCGAAAATATTGTTCTTTACGGCGCGGCCGCGCCCGATCTCTTTTTTCTTTTTCATGTATTCTCCTGTTTTGATCAGTTATCTTATTTTCACAAAGTCTTCCATCAAAGGAAGGACCAATTCCAGATGACCGTATTCGCTACCGTCTACTATCATTTTTTTTATCAGACGGTTGCGGTAAGGAGCATATTTTTCATTGCTCCATTTAAGAGCATCCTTGATATCTTTTGCTTTCTTAGTTTCAGAAGCAGCTATGGCTCTGAGAAGTTTTCTGTCCTCACTTGACAGTTCCGACCAGATCTTGTCATACACATAATCTTCCAGATATTGACGGAATTCGGTAAGAGCAAGCCGGTATTCTCCTTCGTGACGATAAGTAAAATAACCCAGAACCTGAAATGCGAAGGAGTAGCCCTTGGTGAGGGCGGCCATTTCACGGGCATCATCTTCGGATACTTTCAGGTTGTTCATGTAATTGCTTGCTATAGTGTTTAGATTAAGTGAACGGAGACGTACCTCGGGAATCCTGTATAGGAAAGTAAGGTTTTTCTCATTGCGCAAGTCATTGATATTGTCATACAAGCCGGTCATTATCAGACATATCGGATAATCTTCTCTTATTAGTATCTGGTAAATGCTAGCAAATTCGCGCATTGTGTCATTGGCAATGACCTCGTCTATGCATATCAGCAGTTTCTTCTTATTACGACTCATCCTGGCAAGAGCTTCTTTTATGGCCAGAGTCGGATTCTGTATCTCTATCATGCCGTTCAGTTGAACGCCGAAACCCATAAGGGACAAGCCGCCGCCCTGCTTGAGCAGTTTAATGAGACGGTTGTCATTATAAAGTGTCTGGGCCAGGGTTAGGAGCAGGTCCTGGGACGTGCTCAGTTCTACTGTTTCCCAATCGTCTTTTTTTTGCAGAGTTTTCCTGATCTCTGTCATCAGCACGGTTTTGCCGCTGCCGCGAACGCCGGTGATGATAAAAGACTGCTGACTGGGAGGCTCGTTTAAAAATGCATCCAGTATTTCGTTTGTTTCGGTGAAACGGGGAATGCTTTATTTTATCACTTTTTATTACTTTTGCAAGTGGCTTTACCGTTCGTCGTCTGAAAACGACCGTTCGTAGTCAAATTGTTGATATAATTCCGTGGCTCATGTTATTCTTTTGTGCAAATAGGACAATAATGCCCTCTTAACAGAGGGAAAGGGAATTCCACGAAAGGAGCATTACTGTATGGAAAAGAAAAGAGGAAGATGGACGAGATTACTGGCGATACTGCTGAATCTGATCCTTGTACTGGAGAACTGCTTGCCGGTGTATGCAGGGGGTATCACCCCGGATACCTGCAGTCATGCTGACGGGAGCACCGTATACCGTCAGATATCCAACAAGGTGCATGAATACTATTGTTATGCCTGCCACCAGACGCTGTGGTATGAAGCCTGTGAACCTCAGTACATAGCTGCTTCGGATGGAAGCGGACATTGGGCTGAATGTAAGAAGTGCCGTGGTCAGATGACCGGTGTGATGATCCATGATAAAGAGGGAGCCAGCAAGTCCGTCATGGTCAACGGTGTAAGCCATACAGCCAGAAGTTGCAGTGTCTGCGGCTATGTAAGCCCTCTTGATGCACATGATTATGAATTCAGAAAGGAAACCGCACAGCAAGCCGGGGACTGCGGGGCTGTATGCCGGCTCTGCGGCGAGGAGAGCCCGTATAACAAGCATTTCTTCCTGGATTATCCCTGGCTGAACGAGCCTTGGAATTATAACAGAAAGCAGCACTGGGGTGTCTGCTGGAAGTGCGGCCAGGAAGGCAAGAGAACAGATCATGTCTGGGCTGAAAGGGACGATGGAAAGGGCGGAAGAGAGAGATTCTGTAGTACATGCGGTTATAATGTGGGACATCCCAGCAGTTCGCATTGCAAGATGCATGATCACAGATATGAGACTCTTCCGGACTCTGCCGGTTATCACAGAAAATACTGTACCATCTGCGGTATGCCCGATGGAGCTGCGACTAAATGTACACATGTTACCCTGCAGACAACGGATAAAGCACATACATATACCTGCAGTGACTGCCATCAGACATGGACAGAGCAGCATGATTTTGATGTGCTGAAGGATCAGAATGTCGGCTCAGACAACAGTAGATGTCTTGGAAAGTGCAATATATGCGGTTATGTGGGAGGGTATCCTGTATATACCTATAGCTGGATAAACAATAATGGTATAAATACGGTAAGCATCGGCGATCATATCTGGGGATCCGCTGTTAAGAATAAGCATTCAGCCCAGCAAGGTCATACTCACAATATTACCTGTGTGGACTGCGGATTTGTAAAAGAAGAAAACTGTGATCTGACTGATCCGAACGGCTTCTATTATAAGCCTGACAACTCACATCCCGGCCAGTCACACTATAAAGTATGCAGAAAGTGCGGCAATGGCCTGAGTGTGGCAGACGGAACCATTGAGAACTGTACAAGATATGACTATACACAGTATAACGCTTATTATCATATCAGGACCTGTGCGGACTGCGGAGCCAAATGGAAAGGAAAAGGCTTTGAAAAGCATCCATGGGAACGGGATCCTGATGAGGATGATGACAGATACCATTACTATAAATGTATATGCGGAGAAACGGATAAGAAGCTCCATAATCCCGGACCTGAAGTTGCGGAAAACTGGGATTATTGGGGAGGAACCTACTGGACCTATGATAAGGTAAGAAGATGTACGGTCTGTAATGAAGTAGTCAGCAGTACTCCGGCACATAAGGGTAAAAAGTCTGATCCTCCCAAACAAAAAGTAAAGGATTGTGGTGCGGTAAAAGTACGTCGCGGAGGCGGTGCTATCCGGCGTAGAGACCAGTGGGAAGAGGCCGGGATAGATCCCAATCTTTTGAGTGCTGAGGTAGTTGCCGGCGGTATTCTGGAAGATATGGCGGATAATCCGGAGAATTATCTGGATGAAGATTTTACCCTTGCAGCTGCGGTTAATACTGCTGTAGGAAACGAAACATTGCCGGCAGATGCGACAGCGCAGGTTCCTGCCACCTATAATGAACAGGGGGATGTTATCAATCCCGAACAGGGCAATACCAGCCTGGTTCTCAGTCCTTCGGTGTGGATTCAGATCGCGGACAACGGCTATGATGAGGATAAGCCGACAGAGATCACTTATAATGTCGGAGCACGTTATGATGTGATCCTCTCATATAATGAAGGGCAGGAAAATGCAAGGGAAGTGGTAATACAGAGTGAAGTGCCCCTTGATGTTACCGATCCGACTTATCTGTCCCTGCCTGTTCCCGCTGAGTTCCTGTACAGCAAGAGTGTTGTTGTCGAGCACAGCTACGGGGATGGTCAGAAAGCATATTATCTCGGAGAATGTACCGGCGGAATAGCTGCCAACACGGTAAACTTTATGTCCGAAAAAGGTCTGCCGCTTAACAGTACTTTCAAGCTCAGAATGCTTGAGCATAAGCTTGTTCACGTTGAGGCAAAGGCGCCTACAAGATTTGCCGCCGGTAACATCGAGTACTGGGCCTGCACCGAGACCGGTACGAGCTTTGCAAACAATGAATGCGGAAAGCGTTTTCGTGATATATTGTGCACTACAGAAGTAACAGAGCAGGAGTGTGAGATCGCTCAACTGCCTGAAACACTGATCACGATCAGCTTTGATGAAAATGGCGGCAGCGGCACAATGGGGGCGCAGCTGGTATACATGGGCGATCCCTATCGTTTACCTGAATGTGAATTTACTGCTCCCGCAGGTAAAAAATTTGATTGCTGGGATCTTGGCTTTGTAGGTGACAGCATAGTTCCCATGTGCAATACCACACTTGTGGCTCAGTGGATAGATGAGAGCGCATCTATCTCCGATAACAGACCATGCACGATTACTTTTGATAAGTCTGTAGATGCAGATAGTGAAGTGATCGGAGAAATGGAACCGCAGGTATTCCAGCGCGGTGTATCCGGCAATTTTGCCAAGAACCAGTTCAGCAGACCGGGCTATGTATTTGAAGGCTGGAGCAGGACCGGCAGTTCTTCCGATTATATCCCGGATATGGGAGAGGCGACATTCTATGCTGATACGGTAATGACTGCAGTATGGAGAAAGCTTGTCACAGTTAATTATGATGCCAACGGCGGCGAGGGAAGCATGGAGCCGCAGCTGGTTATGAAGAGTGTATATACTAATCTCAACAAGAACCAGTTTACCAGGGACGGTTATGAGTTTATCGGCTGGAATACTGATCCGTCGGCCACAACTGTGCTTGTGGATGCGATATATAACAGATATACGGACTGCGGCTATGTGGCACAGAGTGAATCCAAGACGCTTTATGCTATCTGGAAGAAGAGCTGCAAGGTTCATTTTGATAAAAATGCCGAAGATGCCACCGGCGAGATGGATGATCAGAATATCCCCAAATCAAAATTTACAGCACTCAATAAAAACCGTTTTGTACGTGATGGCTATGAATTCATCGGTTGGAACGAAGATCCCGCCGGAACGAGAGCACAGGTGAAAGACGGTGCTAACTGTTATCCTTATGAAAAAGATGAGATCACCTATTATGCTGTCTGGGGCAGGAAGAATAATATAACCTTCTATCCCAATGGTGGTCAGGGCGAGATGGACAGGCAGGAATTCGCTACATATGAGACGATCAGTCTTAACAAATGTGCATATACAAATCATGGGTATGAATTCTATGGCTGGACAAAGTCCGAGACATCCACCTTTAAGTATTACAACGACCAGGCTACAATGACAGCGACCACAGATGGAGATCTGGATCTTTATGCACTCTGGATCAAGCCGGTGACCGTACACTTTGATAAGAATGCCGACGATGCCCTCGGAACTATGGCCGATCAGGTCGGAGACAGCTTAAACAGCATACAGCTGAACGCCAATACATTTACAAGGGAAGGCTATACCTTTATGGGCTGGTCTTTGAACGCCGATGCTCTGGACAAGGGTTATGCGGATAAATATGCATATTTCAGGACTAAAGAAGACGTTACTCTTTATGCTGTATGGAACAGGTCAATTAATGTCCATTTTGAGAAAAATGCCGAGGATGCTACCGGAACAATGTCAGATCAGTCTGCCGTAGCAGGCAAGGCGTTCTACTTAAGCAGCAATAAATTTACAAGGGACGGATATACTTTCAGCGGCTGGGCCCTTACTCCGGATGCAACGATACCGAAGTATAAAAATTTTGCCTGCTGCATAATGACAGAGAATACCACTCTTTATGCGGTATGGAATAAGAGGGTTAAACTCACGTTTGAAAAGAACGGCGCAACATCGGGCACCATGTCATACCAGACCATGTATGACAAGACCTATACCAAGGTCAATGCCAATAAATTCAGCAGGACGGGTTATGCTTTCCGTGGCTGGGGACTTACGCCTAACGCAACAAGTATAGTTGCTCCGGATCAGGGATATGCTTATCTTTCAGAAGATACTACCTGGTATGCATTATGGAAGCCTGAAACAGCGGTAGCAGTTACCGAAGCAGTAGCAGGAACGCTTGATACCATAAAGGATCTGTCAGGCGAAAATCTGACTGAAGTTGAGAAGGAGCAGGCTACCGAAGCTGTTGATGCAGCTGTGGATGCCATACTCGGGCTCAGCGAGATAGACGGAGTGGATGTATCCGAAAACATGATAAAGCAGGAATCGACGCTGGCAAAACTGGAAGAGGCTGTTTTCGAATTCGGAACAGGTATGGTAAGTTCGAATAAGGGAGCGAAGCTGGTATATGATACTGCCGAGGCACCTGAGGAATTGGCCGGAGATGTAAAGGTTACCAATGCGCTGCTCAATGCCTTTATCTGCGGCGTTGAAGATGAAAATCAGACTGCTGCAGGCGGGGAGGTAGCTGTCACATTTAAACTCGGCTTATCGGATAACCATGTGGATCACGATCCCGGAAATGAGTTTGATAAGAATACGGCTCTTACTTTCTCCATGAAGATCAATAATGTGGCGCAGGCAGGAAAACTGGCGGTACCGGCAGTAATATCCATGCCTTTACCCGCACGATTTGAGGAGGATCTGGCAACGCTTGCCATTGTACATTATGATGCACTGGGCAGAGTGAAAGAAAGACTCACTCCTTGGGTTATCGGAGATAGGGCGATATTTGCGGTAAGTGATTTCAGTGATTTTGCTTTTGTAAAGGGCAATGATGAAGGAAAGAAGCTGGTTGCGATAACGGCTAATCCGATCGCCGGTACCATAACTTACGGTCAGACACTTTCCGACAGTGCTCTGTCCGGCGGCAAAGTAATGGCCGGAAATGAAGAAGTGGCCGGTACATTCAGATGGATGAATCCCGAGATCAGTCCGGTATGCGCTGACAGCAATTCGACAGTATACAGAGTTATATTTACTCCGGCTGATCCTTCATACCGCTCGGCAAGCTGTGCCATCAAGGTGGTAGTAAATAAGGCTGATACCAAGGTGGTAACTTATCCGTCTAAGGTCAGCAACCTTGTGGCAGACGGGACGGCAAAGCAGCTGATAAAACCGGGTGCAGCTACCGGCGGCATAATGAAATATGCGCTCGGAAGCGATAATACTACTGCACCGACGAGCGGCTGGAGTACAGAGGTGCCTACCGCTGTCGAAGCGGGAACCTATTATGTATGGTATAAGAGATTCGGAGACGAAAATCATAAGGATTCCGCAGCTTTATCGATCACTGTTGAAATAACGGCAGGCGGAAACGGAAACCAGGATACTGATCCGGTGAATCCCGATCCGGTGAATCCCGATCCGGTGAATCCCGATCCGGTGAATCCCGATCCGGTGAATCCCGATCCGGTGAATCCCGATCCGGTAAATCCCGATCCGGTGAATCCCGATCCGGTAAATCCCGATCCGGTAAACCCCGATCCGGTGAATCCCGATCCGGTAAATCCCGATCCGGTAAATCCCGATCCGGTGAATCCCGAACCGGTAAATCCCGAACCGGTGAATCCTGATCCGGAAACGCCCGAAAAGCCGCAGCCGGTGGTTCCTTCCGAGCCCGAGATCGGAACACAGGATCATGCAATCAACCTGATGACCGGAGCCGTTGCAAAGAACAGCAAGGGTGAAGAGATCAAGACGGCGAAGGAAAATGAAACAGTTAATATTTCCTGGATCCATAAAGAAGGCTATGAATTCATTCAGTGGGATATTACGGGAGCGCTTCCCGAGAGTAAGGTATCGGAAAATACGGCGTTTAAAATGGGCTCTGTCGATGTGATCGTTGCTTATGAAGAAAAGCTGAAGATAGAAGACCAGATAAATGAGGAACTTCCTAAGGATGCCGATACGACAACGAAGATCAAGAGTATTAAATTTGAAAAGACAAAACTTACATTGCAGAAGAATGCCGCAGCAACAGCCAACGCTGCAAAGGCGGAAGCAATTGACGGCGCACTTCCTGAGATTGTATATGTAACGGAGAATAAAGATATCGTTGCAGTGGACAAGAACGGAAACTTCTATCCGGTGGGAATCGGGGAAGCAACTGTCACGGCATACTGCGGCAATAAGAAGGCCAGCTGTAAAGTAAGTGTTGTAAGCTACACAACAGATATCATCATCAGGGATATGGATGAAGCAGAAATGAACGGCAAAACCCTGGAGATGAAAGGCGGAGAGCAGACTTTCCTGACCGTATCCTTTGACCCTTATGACAGCACGGATCCGAGAAACATCACTTGGAAATCCAATAATAAGAAAGTTACGGTTAAGAACGGCATTATCACCGCTAAGGAAGTAACTCAGGAAATAAATGCAGAGATAAGCATCAGCGTTAAGCTGACGGATCCTACTACGGGCAAGACCGATAAGACTCTTACCAAAAGCGTGAAGATCCATGTGACTCCGATAGCAGCAGATAAGCCTGTGACGGAAGATAAGAGCTACACCCTGTCTCTTGGCAAGAAGACGCTGAAGATGGTAACTACCGAAGGCAAGGATACGTATGATCTGGGCATCAGCGTGAAGCCTAAGAAGAATGCTGATGTATCAGGAGTAAAGATATTGAGTGTTACTTCCAGCAATCCGAATGTCGTGGTAAGCGGGAATGCGGCAGAAGCTCTTAAGGCTGACGGAAAGAAGTATCTGTCGAATGTTAAGCTCAAAGCTGTCGGACCCGGAAACGCATACATCTATGTGAAGACAGTTTCGGCTGACGGAAAGCAGAATATGCAGCCCTGCAACAGCCATAACGGTAAAGAGCGGAAGCCTGAATGTAACGGATAAGAATACGATGCAGTTAAGAAAAGGCGAGAAGGGAACCGTGGAAGTTGTGTTAAGTCCTGAATTCTCGACTGATCTTTCAAAAGTGAAGATCAAAGCGGGCGGCGGTATCACAGTGAAGAACGGCGTGATCTTTGCCAAGAAGATAACAAAGAATAAGCCTGCAAAACTGACGGTAAGCTGCGGAAAACTGAAGCAGGTGATAGAGGTGACGGTGACTAAGTAGCCCCTCATCAGTCAGCGCATTAAAGCCACGGGAGCAAACGCTTCCGTGGCTTTTGATTTCAGTATCCTGCTTTTTTCAGGATCTCATCCAGCAGGCGCATGTTCTTCAGGGAGAACTCTTCGGTGATAAGCGGAGTTTCTTCTCCTCGTATGCTCTTATTCATGTTGGTAAGTTCAAGGCTGTAGTTGGAGAGGGAATCCAGCTTAACGGTCTCAGTATCTCTTTCCCAGCCGGCTTTTTTTACCGTTACCTTGAATTCCATTTCGCCTTCCTGGTTGTATTCGACTTCGGAACGTATCCAGCCCTTTGAACCGTGTACAAAGAGTCTGTCGTAGCGGTCGGAGGTATCGATGCCAAGGGCCATGCCGGCATTAAAGGATGCCCGGGCGCCGCCTTCAAAACCAAGCAGAACGGAAGCCATATGGTCCACGCCTTTTTCGTCAAGCTCTGCATCGGCCATTACGTATTTAAGTGGTTTATCTATCAGCGAGAGTATCATGGTGGTGCAGTAGCAGCCTACATCATAGATCCCGCCGCCGCCATATTCCTTATGGAGTCTGAAGTCCTCGGAATAATCCTGGGTCAGGAAAGCCGTGTCCACATAGTCGACCTCACCTATCCTGCCGCTTGCAATCACAGCCTTAAGCGCTTTTACATAAGGGCTGTGAAGATAGGCATAAGCTTCCATCAGTATCACTTTGTTTTCTTTTGCTGCAGCATACATTTTTTCTGCTTCCGCCGCGTTCATTGCCAGCGGCTTCTCACAGAGAACGTGTTTGCCGGCGTTTAATGCTTTTATTACCCACTCGCAGTGGATATGGTTCGGAAGCGGTATGTATACCGCATCCACGGCTTCATCTTCAAGCAGTTTATCGTAGTCATCATAAGCCTTTTCAAAGCCGAAGCGCTGTCTGAAGCTCTCGGCCTTTTCCTGACTGCGTCCTGCTATCGCATAGAGTATGCAGTCTTCGGTCTTCTGCATTGCCGGAATGGTGCAGCCTGCCGCTATGCCGGCGGTCCCCATTACAGCCCATCTGATCTTTTCAGCCATTATGATACCTCCTTAGATTGTTAACCGTCACGTTCCGTCATCGAAACGCTGTTTTGAGCATAGCATATTAGTGACAGAATAGGCAAGCTGTGGTAAAATATTGTGGATTATGCAAAGGGAGTGAAATAAGATGAAGATACTTGCAAGGATCATACTGGTGGCGGCAGCGGTGGCCATAAAAGTATTCATGGGCGGAGACAACCTGATGCTGATGGTGCTGTTCTTAGCTGCCGGTTTCTTTATGCTGATAAAAGGAGCAGACTGGTTTGTGGACGGTGCCGGGGGAGTGGCTGACCGCTTCGGTATATCCCAGCTGATGATAGGCCTTACCATAGTGGCATTCGGTACCAGCGCGCCGGAAGCAGCCGTATCAATTACTGCAGCTACCAAAGGCAGCGGAGTCGATATCGCCATAGGTAATGTTCTGGGCAGCAATATAATGAACATACTCCTGATACTCGGACTCTCTGCGCTTATCTGCCCGCTGCCGGTACAGAAGTCTACAAAAAAGATAGAGATACCCTTTGTGATACTTGTTACAGCTCTCGTATTGGGGCTCGGCAATTTCGACGGAGAGCTGGGACGCACCGACGGCTTCATCCTTCTGGGACTCATGGCAGTGTTCCTGATCTACACCATCTGTCTGGCAAAGAAGGGCGGCGGAAACGA
>JAEEIK010000107.1 GCA_016281335.1 Lachnospiraceae bacterium
GAAAGCATAACCTTTACCAAGGACAAAGAGGAGGAAATTGACCAACCGAGTCAAGAAGAATAAAAACCACAATATTTAGTGGTGCAAAAATATTGTAAAACTAAAAGAAATAATTTATGATTTAAAAAGTGTTGAAAAAAAGTATTTTTATCAGTGCAATTACCAGGAGGGCAAAACTTTGAGTATGCTGGAATTAAAAGATGAAGGATCCGATGCAGTAGCAAAGATCATCGTTGTGGGAGTAGGCGGTGCAGGAAACAATGCAGTCAACCGCATGATAGAGGAAGGGATAGTCGGTGTCGAGTACATCGGCATCAATACCGATAAACAGGCTCTCCAGCTTTGCAAGGCAAAGAATCTTATACAGATAGGTGAGAAAGTGACCAAAGGTCTCGGCGCAGGCGCCAAGCCTGAGGTAGGACGCCAGGCAGCCGAGGAGGATGCGGAAGCCATAGCGGAAGCGCTTCAGGGAGCACAGATGGTATTCGTTACCGCAGGTATGGGCGGCGGAACAGGTACCGGAGCTGCTTCGGTGGTGGCACGTATCGCAAAGGAGATGGAATGTCTGACCGTAGCGGTCGTTACCAAGCCTTTCGCTTTTGAGCAGCGCAAACGTATGGAAAACGCGCTTGTAGGTATAGAAGATCTCAAGGGCAGCGTTGATACCATGATCGTTATCCCCAATGACAAGCTCTTTGATGTTGTGGATAAGAAAGCAAGCTTCAAGGAGGCTTTCAAGAAGGCCGATGAAGTGCTTCAGCAGTCCGTACAGGGAATAACCGACCTGATCAACATACCCTCGGATATCAACCTTGACTTTGCGGATGTTTCCACCGTAATGAAAGATAAGGGTATTGCTCATATAGGCATAGGCATAGGAAAGGGCGATGACAAGGCTCTCGAAGCAGTCAAGATGGCTGTTGAGAGTCCCATGCTTGAGACAAGCATTGAGAATGCTACAGATATACTGCTCAATGTGGTCGGTGATATATCACTCTATGATCCCGCTAATGCGGCTGAGTATATCAAGAGCATTACCGGAGACAGCGTTAACGTTATCTTCGGCGCAAGGGCAGATGATACTATGGAAGATGCCTGCAAGATCACCGTTATCGCAACCGGCATAGAGCAGCCTATCTCACACACAGGCGGACGCATGCAGAGCCCGGATACATACGCAAGGGCAAGAGCGGGCGTATATGGTAAGCCATCACCTCAGTCAGCAGCCAACAAAGCTGTTGCGGCAGGACAGGAAACACCCCAGGTAAATATACCGGGACGCAATACAGGGATACTTCCCCAGGTGCCCGTGAGCCAGCCCAGAACCAACGTAGCGGCTCCCGGTGTTCAGGATGGTACAGGCAGGATGCCGGTGGTACAGCCTCAGGTATCAAGAAATCCCGGAACACCGAATATGTTTACTTCACCTCTGCCCAACGTTGACAGGCCGCGTATGACGACCAACAACATACCCAATGTGACGGGAAGAGGCTTAGGTTCAAGAAATAAAGATCAGAGTTATGCGATACCTGATTTTATCAAAAAAGCAAAAAGAAATTCTGACGACAACGAATAACAGAGTATGCAGGCGGGTGGATACACCCGCCTGATTTTGAACAGATACGGTAAGGCTTGACCTGCCGTTTTTGTTTGTTTCAGATATTTCAGAAACGGAGGTGCTTTATGAAGAGAGTATTCTTAATAGTGCTTGACAGCTGCGGTATAGGTGAGGCACCGGATGCGGCGGCCTTCGGTGATGTCGGAGCCAATACCCTGAAGAGCGCGTCAAAGGGCAAGGATTTTGACCTTTCCAATATGGCAAAGCTCGGTCTTTACAACATCGACGGGATCGATTGGGCCGAGGGGACTGAAACACCCACCGGAGCATATGCAAGACTGACAGAGAGCTCAATGGGTAAGGACACCACCATAGGTCACTGGGAAATGGCGGGACTGATATCGCCCAAACCCATGCCTACCTATCCTGAAGGTTTTCCGGAAGAAGTGATAAGGAAATTTGAAGAAGCAACGGGACGCGGAACGCTTGTTAATCTGCCTTATTCCGGAACACAGGTGATAAACGAATACGGAGATGAAATGGTCAAGAGCGGAAAGCTTATAGTTTATACCTCTGCGGATTCCGTGTTCCAGATCGCCGCACATGAGGCTGTGGTGCCGGTGGAGCAGCTGTATGAATACTGCAGGATCGCCAGAAAGATACTTCAGGGTGAACATGCGGTAGGCAGGGTAATAGCAAGGCCCTTCATCGGAGAAAGCGGCAATTATACAAGAACTCCGAGGAGACACGATTTTTCGCTTGAGCCCACAGGCATTACGATGCTTGATCAGATAAAGGACGCCGGGCTTGATGTTATCGGAGTGGGTAAGATAAACGATATCTTTGCAGGCAAAGGCATCAGCGAATATGTGTATACCAAGGACAATGCGGAGGGCATAGAGCGTACCCTGGAATACATGGATAAGGATTTTACCGGTCTCTGCTTTACAAATCTCGTGGATACGGATATGATCTACGGGCACAGGAGAGACATAGACGGTTATGCGGCGGCTCTTACATATTTTGACAGAAAGCTTCCGGAAATGCTCTCAAAACTTAAGGAGGGTGATGCGCTGATGATCACTGCAGACCACGGCTGCGATCCGGGCTTTATGAAGACCACCGATCACACCAGAGAGTATGTGCCGTTTGTCGCGGCGGGAGCAGTGGTACCCGGTAACTACGGTACCAGAGAAAGCTTTGCGGATATTGCGGCTACCATACTTAAGGGACTTGGTATAGAAAAGAAAACAGACGGAAAGGAAATGTTTTAATGGCAACACTTGGTGAAGAGATAAAAAGACGCCGGACTTTTGCGATAATATCGCATCCGGATGCAGGTAAGACGACACTTACGGAGAAGCTCTTACTTTACGGAGGAGCCATAAATCTGGCAGGTTCGGTAAAGGGAAAGGCAACTGCGAGACATGCGGTATCGGACTGGATGGAGATAGAAAAGGAAAGAGGTATCTCGGTCACATCTTCGGTACTTCAGTTTGAATATGAGGGATACTGCATAAATATACTCGATACACCGGGACATCAGGATTTCTCGGAGGATACCTACAGAACGCTTATGGCGGCGGATTCTGCGGTCATGGTAATTGATGCATCAAAGGGCGTGGAACCCCAGACAAGAAAGCTGTTTAAAGTCTGTGCAATGCGCGGGATCCCTATCTTTACCTTTATCAACAAGATGGACAGGGATGCGCTGGATTCCTTTGATCTGCTTGACAACGTGGAGAAGGAACTCGGCATCGATACTGTTGCGGTCAACTGGCCCATAGGTTCGGGTAAGAATTTTAAGGGTGTATATGATATCAAGGCAGGGGAACTGCTGGCTTTCTCCGATACCGAAAAGGGAACAAAGGAAGGCGTTACCACTGCTATATCCGATATGGCTGCCATAAAGGATTATGTCGGCGATGATGCATATGAGAAATTTGAAGAGGAACTGGAACTGCTTACGGCAGGCGCAGAATTTGATCTTCAGGCGGTGCGGGACGGAAAGCTGACACCGGTGTTCTTCGGATCGGCCCTTACCAATTTCGGCGTGGAGTTTTTCCTTGAAAACTATCTGAAGATGGCCATGGCGCCTTCGGGAAGGAAGAGCGGAGAAGAGATAGTAGATCCCGAAATGCGCGGATTCTCTGCTTTTGTATTCAAGATACAGGCCAATATGAACAAGGCCCACAGAGACCGTATCGCTTTCATGAGGATATGTTCGGGAGCTTTTGATGCGCAGATGAACGTGAAGCATGTACAGGGCGGGCGCAGCATGAGGCTGCAGCAGCCCCAGCAGATAATGGCGGATGAGAGAAAGATACTTGATACTGCATTCCCCGGAGATATAATCGGAGTATTTGATCCCGGCAACTTTTCCATAGGAGATACGGTATGTGATCCCAAGGAAGATATCTGCTATGAAGGCATTCCTACCTTTGCGCCCGAACATTTTGCCAGGGTCAGACAGATCGATACCATGAAGCGCAAACAGTTCGTAAAGGGTGTGGAGCAGATAGCGCAGGAAGGCGCAATTCAGATATTCAGGGAAATAGCTTCCGGTATGGAAGAGATTATAGTAGGCGTTGTCGGCGTACTGCAGTTTGAGGTGCTTAAATACAGACTGGAGAATGAATACAATGTTGATATACGTCTGGACATGCTGCCTTATGAGCATATCCGCTGGGTAGTGAACAAAAACGAAGTCGATATCATGAAGCTTTCGGGTACTTCGGACATGAAGAAAGTAGAGGATATGAAAGGCAATCCGCTTCTTCTGTTCGTTAATGCCTGGAGCGTGGGTATGACTGAGGAGAGGAATCCGGGACTGAAACTCAGTGAATTCGGGAAGGACTGGTAAGCTGAAAAAGAAAAACAGACGGGGGATCATTGCCTGTCTGTTTTTGTTGTGCGCATTTTCAGCCTGCGGAGGCAGGATACAGAAGGCTGCAGGCAGTAATAAAAATACTGTCAGCGCCCTCACCGGCTACCAGGAACCTGTCGCGGAAGAGGAAAAAGGTTCAAGGAGCGTTGATACAAAAAGATTTGAGCAGGAGCGGGAAGCCGCGGGCATCACTGATGAAAGCATAAATGAGATACGCTCACAGCAGAAAGGAAGATATTTCTACGAGCACAGCGATGAGCATATACAGAAAGCTTATGCGGAGATACTTATAATACTTAACGCTCACGCTGAAGACATATTGGTCAGCGTGAAGAATGAAGATGAGATCGCAACTGCTTTTAAGTGTGTATTCCAGGATCACCCGGAGATATTCTGGATATCAGGCTATTCCTATTGCAGATATTCCACACTGGGTAAAGAGTATTATACTTTTACCGGAAAGTATATCTATTCCGAGGCCGAGTGCCGTTCATTTAAAAGTAAGATAAGCAGTTATATCACCGGCTTTAAGCAGGGGATCAAAAGCGGTATGAGCGATTACGAAAAAGAAAAATACGCTTATGAGTATATTGCGAAACATACCGAGTATGATACGTCGGCCGAAGATAATCAGAACATTCTCTCGGTATTCCTTAACGGAAAGAGCGTGTGCCAGGGCTATGCCAAGGCTTTCCAGTATCTGCTGCAGGAGGCTGATATCTCCTGCGCAATGGTGGTGGGCATAACTTACACAGGAGACGGTCATGCATGGAATATGGTTTATCTGGACGGAAATTATTACCATGTGGATGTTACCTGGGGAGACAGCGCTCTCTCCCAAAGCGGGACCCCGGATAAAGATGAAGTGAATTATGCATATCTTAACGTGACAAGTCAGGAAATGGCAGAGACCAGAAAAGAGGATAACGTGCTGGCCCTGCCTTACTGTGTTGCCACCGAAGACAATTATTATGTCAGGGAAAAACAGTTATTCTCGCGTACCGACCCGGTTAAACTTACAGAGATGTTTACCAAGGCATCCATAAGGGGTGAAAACAGCGTCAGTCTGAAATGCACTGACCGTGAGGTTTTTGAAAGCGTCTACACCGATCTTGTCGACAATCACGGCATAGATCCTTATATGCCTGACGGCATATCAAGCTACGGCATACAGCGTGATGAAGCCATGCTGGTGCTTACTTTCAAATTCTGATTCTTGATGTGAAAAGCATATTGCAGAATGACGGCTGAGGCGAAGTAGTGGTTGAAATAAACGGGGGCTTTTGTTATAATCATTTAGCGGGTGCGAAGCACCTGTCATAGGTGTATGAAACACCTGTTATTTGGAGGAGTAAAACATGGAGAATAATAATATAACCCTGAGTGCCCAGGGCGAGGGCGTAGGAACCGTACAGATAGCCGATGATGTGGTGGAAATGATAGCGGCTCTGGCTGCGGCCGAAGTGGAAGGCGTAAAGGCAATGGCAGGCACCCTCAGTAATGAAATGATGAGCAAGGTGTCAACCAGAAAGCTTACCAGAGGCGTGAGGGTGACTATTGAAGAACATGAAGTGACCATTAAGATCGCGATCACGCTTGAGTTTGGTTTCAATATTCCCGAGACCTGCAGACAGGTACAGGAAAAGGTTAAGAATGCGGTGGAGACCATGACTGGCCTCTCTGTTTCCAGTGTTAATATAAAGATAGTTTCGGTCAATATGCCGAAGAGCAGATAATGAGCAGACATACGTTACGTGAAAAACTGTTTTTACTTCTTTTCAGGACAGAGTTCCATGATAAGGAGGATATGGATGCGCAGTTGGCGCATTTCTTCGAGGAGTTCGCTAAAGAGCGGGGAATGGAAGAGGGTGATGACCCCGCAGCAGCCGAACTTAAAGAACGTTTTGATGATCTCTGCGCTCACCTTGAGGAGATAGATAAAAAACTTGATGAGCGCATATCAGGCTGGACCACCAATCGAATAGGGAAGGTGGAACTGACGATACTCCGTATCGCCGTATATGAGATGGATTATGACGAGCTTATATCCGATGCCATTGCGATCAACGAGGCGGTGGAGCTTGCAAAGAAATACGGCCAGGAGAAGTCGGGAGAGTTTATAAACGGGGTACTGGCCAAGTTTGCCGGTTAAAGTCGTGCAAAAAGAACATATATATTCTGTATCACAGGTCAATTCCTATATCGGGAAGATGTTTGCCCAGGACTATATGCTAAAGAGCGTTATGGTTAAGGGCGAGATCAGTAATCTCAAAAAACACGGTTCAGGGCATATATATTTTTCACTGAAGGATGAGGGCGCGTTGATCAGCTGCGTAATGTTTGCAGGCAACGCCAGAAATCTTAAGATTGAGCTCGCAGATGGCATGGAAGCCATATGCGAGGGATCCGTAGAGGTATACCAGCGGGACGGTAAATACCAGCTGTATGTGAAGAACATAAAGAAAGAGGGCAGGGGAAGCCTGGCCGAAGAATTTGAGAAGCTTAAAGAAAAACTGGCTGAGATGGGGCTGTTTGCTCCGGAGTATAAAACAGAGATACCAAAGCATCCGAAGACTGTCGGGATAGTTACCGCTCCCTCGGGGGCTGCGGTAAGGGATATAATACAGATATCGAAAAGACGTGATCCCTATGTGCAGCTGATACTCTATCCGGCTCTGGTACAGGGCGAGGCTGCGCCCGAAAGCATAATTAAAGGGATCAATGCGCTTGAAAGATACGGCGTGGATGTTATGATCGTCGGAAGGGGCGGAGGCTCAATGGAAGATCTCTGGGCTTTTAACGACGAGAGGGTGGCCCAGGCCATTTTTGACTGCAGCGTGCCGGTCATATCAGCTGTAGGTCATGAGACGGATGTGACGATAGCGGACTTTGTGGCGGACTTAAGGGCTCCTACACCATCTGCGGCAGCGGAACTGGCTGTAGCCCGGGTAGCTGATACCATAGAACATCTGGATGAGCTGGAGCGCAGGCTTAAGAAAAACATGCAGCGGGCCTTAAATGACAGGCGTCTGAAGACGGAGCATTATGCTTCAATACTTAAGAATAAAAGTCCCCAGGGCAGGATAAGGGCATACAGGGACAGGGCGATCAGCGCGGAAGACAGGCTGGAGAGAAACATGAATGCAAAACTTGTCTTTGCAAAACACCGCTATGATGTGCTGCTTGAGAAGATGAAATACATATCACCCTTAAAGAGACTCGGAGGCGGCTATGTATATGCTTCGGGAGAAGACGGCAGGGGAGTTATGAGCGCTGCCGGGCTTAAAGAGGGAAGCAGCATAAACTTACGTTTCAGTGACGGGCTTGTTAAGGCGCTTGTAAAAGAAGTGAATATGCAGGAGAGTGGATCACATGGGAGATAAAAAAGAAGAGAAGAAAGCTACGCTGGAAGAGAATTTCAAAAAACTGGAAGAGATGATAAAGAAGATGGAGGATGACGAGCTGCCGCTTGAAGAGTCCTTTAAACTTTACAGCGAGGGTATGGGTATACTCAAAAAATGTAATGAAGAGATAGACAGGGTGGAGAAAAAAGTCTTAAGTCTTAACGATAAAGGAGAGACGGATGAATTTTAAAGAAGAGCTTAAAGAATATACTTCCTATGCCGAAGCCGTGATAAAGAGCTATATGCCGGATGTCGAAGGCTATCAGAAGACCGTGCTGGATGCCATGAATTACAGCGTTAACGCGGGCGGAAAAAGACTGCGCCCCATAATTCTCTGTGCCTCATTTCGTATGTTTGATGGGGAAGGGCAGGTGGCTGAACCTTTTATGGCGGCAATAGAGATGATACACAGCTATTCGCTGATACATGATGATATGCCTGAACTGGATAATGATTCATTAAGACGCGGAATGCCTACGACCCATGTAAGATACGGAGCGGATCAGGCACTGCTGGCAGGTGACGGACTCTTAAACCTGGCCTATGAGACGGCTCTCAAGAGCTTTGACATAGCAAGGGGAGTAATGAGAGAAAGATGCATAAGCGCTATCAGAGTACTGGCCAATAATGCCGGTATATACGGCATGGTAGGCGGACAGTGTCTGGATGTGGAAGCCGATAAAAGGAAAAGAGACTTAAGTCAGGAAGAGATACTTTTTGTATATGAGAATAAGACTGCGGCGCTTATAGAAGCGGCGTTTAAGATCGGGGCCATACTTGCCGGCGCAGGAGATAAAGAGATCGAACTGATGGAAAAAGCCGGAAGTTCGCTGGGCATAGCTTTTCAGTTGCAGGATGATATACTTGACGTATGCGGCTCGGAAGAAGAACTGGGAAAGCCTATAGGTTCGGATGAGAGAAACGGTAAGAAGACCTATCTTTCATATCTGGGGCTAGAAAAGGCAAAGGAAGAACAGGAGCGCTTAAGCATGGAGGCTTCGGGCCTTATAGAGAGCCTGATAAGCGAAGGAAATGAAGCGGGAGAATTTCTCAAGGAACTGGTAGAGGTATTGGTCAACAGAAAGCGGTAAGCATTATGATACTTGACAATATAAAAGAAGTCGGTGACATAAAGAAGATCACAAAAGCGGATTACCAGGAACTGGCTCAGGAGATAAGGGATTTTCTTATAAAGCATATAAGCAGGACCGGGGGGCATCTGGGTTCCAATCTCGGCGCGGTGGAGCTGACCATGGCTCTTCACCTCGTGCTTGACCTGCCCAAAGATAAGATAATCTGGGATGTGGGACACCAGTCCTATACCCATAAACTGCTGACAGGCAGAAGGGAGGGCTTTGACACCCTCAGAAAATACGGGGGTATGAGCGGCTTTCCGAAGAGAAAGGAAAGTGACTGCGATGCTTTTGATACCGGGCATTCTTCTACGTCAATATCAGCTGGACTTGGCATGGTATGCGCAAGGGACCTGAAAGGTACTGACGAGACCATAGTGTCTGTCATAGGTGACGGCGCACTTACCGGCGGCATGGCTTTTGAAGCCCTGAATAACGCCGGGAAGCTGGAAACGAATTTTATCATCGTACTTAACGATAACAATATGTCGATAGCGGAAAACGTGGGCGGACTCTCCAATTACCTGAACGGCATCAGAACGGCTGAGCCCTATCTGGAATTGAAAGAGGGCATCTACAATTCACTGATGAAAAGCGGCGGAGAGGGCCTGGTCCGCACCATACAGAAGACCAAGAGCAGTATCAAACAGTTGGTGGTACCCGGCATGCTCTTTGAGAATATGGGCATTACCTATCTGGGACCGGTGAACGGCCATGATGTTAATGCGGTAAAAAAAGCGCTTAACGCAGCCAAGCGTGTTAAGGGGGCCGTAATGGTCCATGTAATGACCGAGAAGGGCAAGGGCTACGGGCCGGCGGAGAGACATCCGGCCAGATTCCACGGAGCCGAGCCTTTTGATATAGAAAGCGGCATGCCGATAAAGACCAGGGATAAAGCCAATTATACGGATGTGTTTGCTACCGTAATGTGTACTCTCGGTGATAAGCGGGAGGATGTGGTGGCTGTAACTGCCGCAATGCCTGACGGTACGGGACTTAAACGTTTTCACAATATGTATCCTGACAGGTTTTTCGATGTAGGCATAGCTGAAGAACATGCAATGACTTTTGCTGCAGGACTGGCTGCAGGGGGATTAAGACCGGTAGTAGCCATATACTCATCCTTTTTGCAGAGAGCCTATGATCAGATAATACATGATGTCTGCATACAGAATCTTCCGGTTACCATAGCTGTAGACAGAGCCGGACTGGTAGGGGCCGATGGTGAGACGCATCAGGGCATCTTTGACTTAAGCTATCTGTCCTCGATACCGGGACTCACGGTCATGGCGCCGAAGAATAAGTGGGAACTTGCGGATATGCTCAAATATGCGGTGAACAGCGGCATACCTGTAGCCATACGTTATCCCAGAGGAGAGGCATATGACGGGCTTAAAGAATACAGGAGACCGATAGAGCACGGTAAGTGTGATCCCATATATCTTGAGGATGAGATATGTCTTGTTGCCGTGGGAAGCATGGTGCAGGTCGCGGTGGAGATAAGGGAAGAACTTATCAAAGAAGGACATAAATGCACACTGATAAATGCCAGATTTGTACAGCCTCCGGATCCGGAAATGGCTGAGATCGCAGGAAAACACAGGATAGTCGTGAGTCTTGAGGAAAACGTCAGGAGCGGCGGTTTCGGTGAGAGATTTCTGGATGTGCTGGAAGAAAAGGGTTATGCGAAGAATATAAAGTATATTCATGTGGCAATACCTGATGTGTATGTGGAACACGGTAACGTGGAGATACTGAAAAAAGAAACCGGCATTGATAAGGAAAGCGTGCTTGAAAAGATACGGGAGGCGCTTAAATGAAAGAGCGTCTGGATGTGATACTGACAGAACAGGGACTGGCAGAGAGCAGGGAAAAAGCCAAACGTCTGATAATGGCGGGGCAGGTCTTTGTCAATTCTCAAAGAGAGGATAAGCCGGGCAGCACTTTTGAGACGGAAGGGCTAAAGCTGGAAGTAAAGGGCAATGATCTTCCCTATGTTTCCAGAGGCGGACTCAAACTGGAGAGGGCTCTGAAGATATGGCCCATCGATCTTGAGGGAGCCATATGTCTGGATATAGGTTCCTCCACAGGAGGTTTCACCGACTGCATGCTGCAGAACGGCGCGGCGAAGGTCTATGCCATAGATTCGGGAACTAATCAGCTTGCCTGGAAGCTTCGGAGTGATGAACGTGTCGTATGCATGGAGAAGACCAACTTCCGTTATGTGACGGATAAAGAGATAGCGGAACAGTCGGATTTTGCGGGAGCGGATGTGTCATTTATATCGTTGGCAAAGATTCTTCCGCCGGCATACCTGCTTCTGAAAGAGGGCGGATCGATGGTCTGCCTGATAAAGCCACAGTTTGAAGCGGGAAGGGAATACGTCGGAAAGAAGGGCGTTGTCAGGGATAAGAAAGTGCATATGCGTGTCATCGAAGAGGTGTGCGGCTATGCGACGGAATGCGGTTTTAATATAGCGGGCCTTGATCATTCACCGATCAAGGGACCGGAAGGAAACATAGAGTATCTCCTGTATCTTTTGAAAAATACCGGAGAAAATATCACGCCGGATATAACGGCGGCGGTTAACGAGGCGCATGAGAGCTTATGAAAAAAGCAGGTATAATCTCCAACAGTCTGAAGGATAAAGATCTGAAAGTGGCCTGTCTTGCTGCGGATAAGCTGAAGCAGCTGGGTGTGGAGAGCAGTATTTCCGATCTGTGTGAGGATCATGAACTGCCGAATGACAAAGATGTGATGATAGTCATCGGCGGGGACGGTTCAATGCTGTCTGCGGCAAAACGCATGAAGGGTACGGTCACGCCCCTGCTCGGGATCAATCTCGGGAATGTGGGCTTCCTTACGGAAGTGGAACTTAATGATATGGATGAATGCTTCAGGAAGCTTGCCAACGAAGAATACAGCATAAGCGAACGGATGATGCTGGCCGGAAGCTGTACGGCGGCAGGTTGTAAGGAAGAAGAAAAACAGGCGCTAAACGATATAGTTTTATCCAGGCACGGTGATCTGCAGGTGGCAGGATACCGCATATATGTTAACGGCAGTTTCCTGGCGGATTACTATGCGGACGGCGTGATCATCTCTACCCCGACAGGTTCCACTGCCTACAACATGTCGGCGGGAGGGCCGATAGTATCACCCTCTGCGAGACTGATAGTACTGACACCGGTGTGTCCCCACAGCCTTAATTCCAGAAGCATAGTATTTTCCGAAAGGGATGAGCTGAGTGTGGAGATACTGGATGCGAGAGGCGGGAAGAGATCCAAGGTGGGAGTAAGCTTTGACGGCGGTCAGAGCAGGATCCTTGGCTGCGGTGACAGACTGGAAGCCAAGGCATCTGCTCAGGTCACAAAGATGATCAAGATCTATGATGACGGATTCCTGCAGGTGCTGAATAAAAAGATGTCTGTATAAAAACGGAGAAAGGCTTTTCGCTTATAAAGAGAAAGGCAGGTAATATATGTTAGACAGATTATATGTCAAAAACCTCGCACTCATAAAAGAAGTTGAGATAGAGCTGGGAGCGGGGCTCAATATCCTTACGGGTGAGACCGGGGCCGGCAAGTCGATAATCATCGGCTCGGTGAATCTGTGCCTTGGCGGAAAAGCGGATAAGGACATGATCCGTGACGGTGCGGAGTATGCCCTGATCGAGCTGGTATTCAGACCGGATGAGAGTGTTCTGAAAGCCGTAAAAGAAATGGATATGCCGGTAGAGGAAGACGGCAGCATCATCATATCAAGAAAGATCAGCAGCAGTAAAAGTCAGATAAGGGTATGCGGTGAAAGTGTCACGGTCAGACAGGTCAAAGAACTGGCAGCGCTTCTTCTTGATGTGCACGGACAGCATGAACACCAGTCTCTGCTGAAAGCCGGCAGGCAGCGTGAGCTGCTGGATGCTTACGGCGGCAGCGAGATGAGGGGGCTTCTGGAAAAAATGAAAGAGGCTTACGAAGAATATGAAAGTGTTCTTAAGAAACTGGCTGAGCTGGATATGGATTCTGCCACCAGGGCAAGAGAGATATCGCTTGCGGAATATGAGATAAAACAGATCGAGGATGCTGCGATCACTCCCGGTGAAGAAAAGGAGCTCGAGGAAAGATATAAGAGGATGAAGAGGAGCCTCAATAATCATGAAGCGCTGAACCGTGTGGCAGAATTGTTAAACGGTAATGAGGGCATATCGGATCGTCTCGGAAGATGCATCTATGATATGAATTCCATGAATGAAGACGGAAGGCTTAAGGAGATAGGGGAAAAACTTATCAATGCCGAGGGCTATCTGTCTGATGCGTACAGAGAGCTGCGACGCTATATCGAGGAGGAGGACTTTGATCCGGAAGAGTTTGCTCAGATCGAGAGCAGACTGGATACCATCAGGAGCCTTATACTGAAATACGGAAGGGATGAGGAAGAGGTACTTAAGTACCTTGAAAAGCGAAGAGAACGCCTTTCGGAACTGACCGGCATGGATGAGACTCTGGCTAAACTCAGGGTAAAACAGGAAAAAGCAGCAGCCGGGCTTGATAAGGCTGCTGAGAGCATCACGAAACTCAGAAAAAAGACGGCCGTCAAACTTGAAAAAGAGATAAGCGAAGCCCTGCTGGATCTGAATTTCCTTAAAGTGAACTTTAATATAGAACTGAAGGAAAAGGAGGAATGCTCTCCTTACGGCAGAGAAGACATAGTATTCACCATATCCTTAAATCCGGGTGAAGAAGCAAGACCTCTTTCGGAGGTGGCCAGCGGAGGCGAACTGTCCAGGATAATGCTGGCCCTGAAGAGTGTCTTTGCGAAGAAGGATGAGATAGGGACACTGGTGTTTGATGAGATAGACACGGGAATAAGCGGAAAGACCGCATGGAAGGTATCGGAGAAGATGGGGGCTCTGGCACGTTCGCACCAGCTGATCTGTATCACTCACCTGCCGCAGATAGCAGCGATGGCGGACAGTCATTTTCTGATCGAAAAGAATGAGAAAGAGGGAAGGACCATAAGCGATATAAGACTGCTCACAGAGCAGGAAAAAGCCGGGGAACTGGCCAGGATGCTTGGGGGCGACAGCATAAGCGAAGCTTCCCTGCTCAATGCCGAAGAACTGATAAAGCAGGCCGAAGCGGTAAAAGCCCAAGATAAAAAAACACTTTGATTATGACTGTGTTTTTTGGTATAATACTGTACGGTAAAAAATTACTCCGGGGGGTTACGGAGACTATTTGGAGGGACATAATGAAAAATATCTTATTTATCGCATCTGAAGGGGTTCCGTTCATCAAAACAGGCGGCCTGGCAGACGTAGTAGGCTCATTACCTAAGTGTGTTGATAAGAAATTCTTTGATATAAGGGTCATGCTCCCGAAATATACCTGCATGTCACAGGAAATGAAGGACAAGATGAAATACAAGACCCATTTCTATATGGATTTTCACTGGAATAACGAATATGTCGGCATACTTGAGGCCGAGGTTGACGGCGTTCACTATTATTTCATCGACAATGAAATGATGTTCGGCGGATTCAGACCATACAGCGGCAATGTATATGACGATATAGTCAAATTTGCGTTCTTCTCGAAAGCAGCGCTTTCGGCTATACCGCTGCTTGATTTTGAACCCGACCTGCTTCACTGCCATGACTGGCAGACCGGCCTGGTTCCCGTATACCTTAAGGAGAGATTCCAGGATAATCCTCTCTTTGCAAAGATGAAGTCGGTCATGACCATACACAATCTGAAATTCCAGGGAAGATGGGATGTGAAGGATGTGAGAGACATAACCGGTCTTTCGGGATATTTCTTTACTCCGGATAAGCTTGAGAGTTACCGTGATGCCAATCTGTTAAAGGGCGGTCTGGTATATGCCGACGCGATCACAACGGTAAGTGATACCTATGCCGAGGAGATAAAGACACCGTTCTACGGTGAAGGTCTGGACGGACTGTTAAAGGCGCGCAGCGGCGATCTCCGCGGAATCGTGAACGGCATAGATTATGAAGAATATGATCCTTCGAAAGATCCCCAGATCGAGTATCCCTACAGTGCCAAGAATTTCCGCAAGGAGAAGATAAAGAATAAGAAAGCTCTTCAGAAAGAGCTGGGCCTTGAAGAAGATGAGAAAGCCATGATGATAGGTATAGTATCCAGACTTACCGACCAGAAGGGCTTTGACCTTATCGCTTATGTGATGGATGAACTCTGCCAGGATGCAGTACAGATAGTAGTATTGGGAACAGGCGATGAGCAGTACGAGAATATGTTCAAGCACTTTGACTGGAAATACGGCAATAAGGTATCGGCGAATATCTCATATTCGGAAGCATTGTCGCATAAGATATATGCGTCCTGCGATGCATTTCTGATGCCTTCCATGTTTGAACCCTGCGGCTTATCTCAGCTTATGGCTTTAAGATACGGCACTGTGCCTATCGTAAGGGAGACCGGCGGACTTAAGGATACGGTGGAGCCTTATAATGAGTTTGAGAGCAGCGGCACCGGTTTCTCATTCAAGAATTATAATGCTCATGAGATGCTGGCTACCATCAGGTATGCAGAGAAGATATACTATGACAAACGCAGGGAATGGAACAAGATGATTGACAGAGGCATGGCAGCGGATTTCTCATGGCATGTATCTGCCTCAAAATATCAGGATATGTACGATTGGCTGATAGGAGACAAGGCGTAAGAAAATGTTTGGTTTCAGTTTGCTTAAACGAAGATTTATCAAGAAAAATAAGGAGGCGGGCGCACGCAGCACGTGGCCTGCCTTAGCTTTGCCGGTGCTGTTTCTCGTTCTGGCGCTTGGCATGAATGTCTATGCAAGGTCAGAGGATGATGACGGGGATAAGGAGAAGGACAAGAGCAGCAGTAGCAGCAAAACGGAAGATCGTTTTGACGTGACTTCGGACGTGACCGCCAATGATTATGACGAGACATATACGGTCAGCATAGAAGTGGAGAACACCGGCGGGGATTTCGGCGGATATGTCCGTCTGAGGCTCAGCAACAGGACCTATAAGACTGCGGCTTATGAGACATATGCAGCTATAGCCGGAGGAGAGAAGCAGACGGTGGTACTGACGATACCGGCCTCCGGAGATTATGATTATGCCAATTCCGAAGCTACGGTAGAAATAGTTGACGAAAAGGGAAAGGTGATCTTTTCAGAGAAGCAGAGAAAGCTTTTTGATGAGAGAGAAAATCATTATGCGGTACTCAGCGAAGATCCCAATTCACTGTCTTACCTGGATACTGCCAGAAGCTACTGGTATGACGCATATGAAGGAATATCCCAGGTGAGCATAAGCGAGAAGGATCTCGAGGATGAAAACGGTCTGGATGAGATCAGTTTCCTGTTTATGGATTCTATCGACAGCGGCGAACTTTCAAGAGAAGCCCTGGATAATATCCAGAGATGGGTCAAGAGCGGCGGCGTGCTTGTGATAGGTACCGGAAAGAATCTTGATGATGCGTTCTGGGCTTTTGATGATGAGTTTATCGATGCCGATCTGCAGAACGGGACTGCTACCCAGGAATATATCAGCTACAGCTACAGCGTTACAGATGTGGCCCATATAAAGTACGGAAGCAGTTATGATTCGGGCAATTATTATCTTGACAATTCAGGAATAAAACGTACCGGCGCCGGTGCCATAGTACTGCTTGAATTCGGACTTTCCGGAGACAGCATGGATACATACAGTTTCCCGGCTGCTCTCGGTTCTTTGCTCCGTTACTATAATTTTATGGACAATAATTCGTATAGTACATATACGGTGTATAACCACGACATAGAAACCTGCTTTAAACTCCTGCAGGGAGACAGCAACTTCAGCGAAGGTTTTCTGAAGATACTGATGGTGGTATATATCGCGCTGATAGGACCGGGATTGTATTTCATCCTAAAGAAACTGAAGATCCGCGAAAAAATCTGGTTCTTCATACCGGTGGTATCGTTACTTGCCGTATTGCTGGTATTTGTCATTACCGTCGGAAACGGACCGGCTAAAAAGTCCTATGCGACCTTAAGGGTGGCGCAGGCCAGCGGCCAGAGTTATGAAGCGGATTTCATAATGGGATATCAGGCCGCAGGTGATGAATGGAGCGTTAACATTGCAAAGAATGCCCTGGGTGCAGCGCCGATGATGGCTACCTATGATTATGATTACAGTAAGGGTGAGCAGTACGATTACTTAACCAGCTTAAGACCCGAAGGCATGAGACTGACCTACAAGCCCAAGGGAGTGTTTGATCCCGCATATTTTAAGGTCAACAGGAAGAATAAGGGCTACGGACCTCTGAAATTCAGTCTGAAGAGTTCAGGAGGCAGGATTTCGGGTACCATACAGAACAAGACAGGACATGATTTTAAGTATTACCTGATAGTGTGTGACGGAAATGCCATAGTTTACGAGGGCGGAAAGAACGGGGAAAAGACCCAGATAGACCAGAGGGCTACGGCAGTCAATCACAGCAATATCATGTATGAAGCCGAGAGTGCATATAATTCGGGGGATTATGAGAATGCAAAATATCTTTCGATGCTTTCGCTGTCGCTTCTGCAGCTCCATGAAGGAGAGAACTGTGTGGTAGGTATCTGCCCGGCCGAAAGGCTTTTGGACGGAAAACAGAAAGAGGATTCGTTCCTTTGCATATATGAGAAAGAGTGATCAAAGGTGTTATATTTAGGCAATCTGATAAAATCATACGGAAAGAATATGCCGCCTGCGGTAAATAATCTGACACTTCATGTGCCGAAGGGGGATCTTTTCGGTTTCGTAGGCCCCAACGGAGCAGGCAAGACAACGACCATAAGAATGATATGCGGTCTGCTGCGTCCGGATTACGGGACCATTAATATAGGCGGTTATGACCATAGGGTACAACAGGAGGAAGTAAAGAGGACCATAGGATATGTTCCCGACTTCTTCGGAGTGTATGAAAACCTGAAAGTCAAGGAATATATGGAGTTTTACGGTTCCATATACGGAATAAGCGATGCGCAGATAAGAAAACTTACCGGAGATCTTCTGGAACTGGTCAACTTAAGCGATAAGACCGAAGTTTATGTGGATACTCTCTCCCGAGGCATGAAGCAGAGGCTGTGCGTGGCGAGGGCGCTTTTGCATAACCCTTCGCTGCTGATACTAGATGAGCCTTCATCGGGACTTGATCCGAGAGCCAGGGTGGAGATGAGGGAACTGCTCATGAACCTTCAGGGCATGGGCAAAACCATCATCATTTCATCGCATATACTTGCGGATATTGCGGAGATGTGCAACAGCGTGGGAATAATGAGCAAGGGGCATCTTGTGGCAGCGGGTAAGATGGAGGATATACTCGGCAACAAGGATACTTCGGGCAGGATAATAATCGAGATCGCAGGCGATTCGGCGAAAGCGGCGGAGACGGTGCGCACGATGCAGGAACTCCATCTTGAATCGGTCAAGGAAAACGAAATAGTCGTGGGATATGACGGAACGGACGAAGTACTGAACAGATGCCTAGGGGAGCTGATGAGATCGGGAGTGATGATGAAGGGCTTCCATAAAGAAGAAAAGAGTCTGGAGAGTCTGTTCATGCAGGTGACGGCAGGAGGCGACGATGGAACAAACTAAGAAGAAAAAAGGATTTCATTTCGCTATCAATCCGATAGTGAAAAAGGATCTGCGTATATTATCCAGGAGTTCCAAGTATTCCTGGGGGCTCTTTGCGTATGAGCTTATCATGGGTTTTATATTCTTCTTTGCCATGATGATAATAGAAGATAATTCGGGCTACGGATACCTGGATCAGTATCAGGATTTTGTGGCGCTGTTCCCGGCTATCTGCTTTGCGCAGATGGGTATCATAGCGCTGTTGTTGCCGATCATCACCGCATCTTCGATCTCGGGTGAGAAAGAGAGACAGACTTTCGACATCATGCTGACCACGGTAATGAGTCCGAGACAGATAATCACCGGAAAAGTATTATCTGCGGTTATAAGAGTGATGATGTTTATAGTGGCAAGCGTGCCGCTGATGGCTCTGTCCTTCACCCTTGGCGGCTTAAGCTGGTGGAGTCTTCTCGCAGTCCTTATAGGCTTCTTTGTATTCGCAGTCTATTCCGGCTCGGTAGGTATACTTGCATCAACCCTTACAAGAAAATCCCTGGTATCCATTATACTGGCATTTGTCATTTATGCAGCCATAGGCATGCTTACGGTGATACCTCTTATTTTCATGGTGTTTATAAGTTATCTTTCAATTGATGAATTAATAATCGAGATCCTGATCATGCTGAATCCGTTCTACGGCCTCGGTATGCTGATCTATCTCCTAAGCTCCGGAGAGATGCTGGGCGGACTTTTCGGAAATGGCAGCAATATTGTCTTAAGTCTCGGAGGCGTGCTGATCTCCGGCGCGGTTACCCTTGTATTGTCATTTGTGCTGCAGACCATAGCTGCCAGAAGGATCGATCCGCTCAAAGGATACAGACTGGATAAGAGAAAAGTGAAGAAAATGAAGGGGGTGGCGGTAACACCCGCAATGGCGATGCCGCAGCAGCCGATAATGCAGCCGGCAGGACCGCAGTGGCAGCAGGTACCGGCTGCCGACATGCAGCAGACCGTACAGAATGTACAGCCGGTACAGACGCTTATGCCTGAGATGCCGCCTGCAATGCCCGGAATACAGCCGGCGCAGACGAGTCAACCCGTGATAACGCCGGTGCAGACGAGTGAAGCTGTGATAACACAGCCACAGCCTGAAATAACTGAAGCTGAGCCTGTAAAGACAAATGAAACCGTGACGACAGCGGTGCAGCCTGTGATAACTGAAGCTGAGCCTGTGGTAACACAAACGGATTCGATGGATCCTACACTGGCTACTATGCCTGAAATACAGCCTTTACCCGAAGTGAAACCGGTGCCTGAGGTTCGTCCGGTGCCGGAAGTACAGTCATCAGTACCGGAAAGCCCGTCGTGGATGAGGACAGCAAGAGATGAATAATGATAAAGTCTATCTGTTAAAGAAGATAAAAGCAATGAAAAGCCGCATGAACACCGGGATCATGCTGAGAAGCATACTGAATCTCATGATCATCGGAGCGGCTCTTTGTGTGGCCGTGGAAGCTTATTCAGTATTCAGGCCTTTTTACCATGCTCATCTTACGGCAGTCGTGATATTGCTTATCTCGCTGATCGCCGGTATAACTGTCGGCGTCCTGAAATGCAGGGGTATGAAAGAGGCGGCGGGACTTATAGACAGCCACGGTATGAAAGAGACCGTGATCACTGCCTATGAGAATATGGACAAAGAAGATTATATTTCCGTGATGCAGAGGGCCGATGCCGCAGGACGTATCAGGGAAAAGGAAGATGAGATCAAGCAGCCGCTTAATGTGGGAGTGATAAGGATACTCGGACTTATATGTCTTCTGCTGGTTACACTGTGTCTTGCTTTACTGCCTGCACCTTCAAAACAGCTGGCAGAAGAACAGCACGAAGTGAAAGTGGAAGCTAAAGCGATTGAAGAAGAAATAGAGAAAGCAATAGAAGAACTGGAATCCATCGATAAGGAAGGGCTTACGGCCGAAGAACAGCAAAAGCTGGAGGAGATGATGGAGAGTCTCCGGGCTTCACAGTCCGAACTTGAGGGAGCAAGCAGTATGACGGATATCAATCAGGCGGTACAGCGGCTTGATTATAAATATGCGGATATAGCCGATGTGCTTTCACAGATGTCGGAACAGGTGGCAAACCGGGAGATGAACGAGAAAGAAGAAGGGGAAAGGGAACCCGGAGCCAGTCCTACGCCTACACCGGTGACCATGGCTAACAACCAGTCCCAGAGCAGTAACTCACCCCAGCAGGCAGGCGGAAATTCACAGGCGGGCCAGCAGCTTGCAAATGCTTCACAGCAGATGCAGAATCATATAAGCGGTAATCAGAACGGAAATAACCAGCAGGCACAGAACGGCCAAAACGGCCAGAATGGCCAGAACAATCAGAACGGCCAAAACGGTCAGAATGGACAGAACAACCAGAACGGTCAGAATGGCCAGAATGGTCAGAACGGGCAGAATGGGCAGAATGGGCAGAACGGGCAGAATGGTCAGAACGGCCAAAACGGCCAGAACGGCCAAAACGGTCAGAACGGCCAAAATGGTCAGAATGGTCAAAACGGACAAGGCGGCCAAAATGGTCAGAACGGCCAGAATGGCCAGAACGGACAAAATGGTCAGGGCAGCGGCCAGGGACAGTCTAATACAGGCGGAGGCGGAAGTACGCAGCATGATTACGTAAGTCTGCCCAACGCTACCGGCAATGATGAGGCTCTTACAGGCACAAATACAGGAGGCAGGTCGGAGTACAGCCGTTATGAGAACGGTATCGGCTGGACAGGTCAGAAGACCGATCCGAAAAGTGTCATCGGAGAGTATACGGAGCGTGCCTACGAGGGTATACAGAACGGACGTTATCCTGCAGGTATGGAAGACGTTATAAAAGAGTATTTTTCAAGTTTTTAATATAAAACATATGGAGGGGAATATGAGCGATTTTGAAGAGATGCAGGGGAAGATACTGGCCTGCGAGAAAGAGATATCCAAGGAGATAATAGGACAGAGGGAAGTCATAAGAAACGTGATGCTGTCCATACTTTCCGGCGGAAATGTGCTGCTGGAAGGTATGCCGGGACTTGGAAAGACCAGGCTGGTAAACACCATAAGCCATGTGCTTAACCTTTCTTTCAAGAGAATACAGTTCACCCCGGATCTGATGCCCGGTGATATCACGGGTACAAATATAATGATGAAGGACGAGAGTGGCAGCGGGTTTAAGTTTGAACCCGGTCCTGTTTTTGCAAATATCATACTTGCGGACGAGATCAACCGTGCAACTCCCAAGACACAGTCGGCCCTGCTGGAAGCCATGCAGGAGCATCTGGTCACGGTCGGTAATGTATCCCATACATTGCCGGAACCTTTCTTTGTACTGGCTACCCAGAACCCGATAGAGACTGAAGGAACCTATCCTCTGCCTGAGGCGCAGCTTGACCGTTTCATGCTTAAGATACTCGTGGATTTTCCTAACAGGAATGAACTGAAAGGCATACTGGGACTGACAGAAGGCTTCGGTTCGGAACCCGCAAGACAGGTGCTTAACGGCGATGAGTTAAAGAGCGCGATAGCCATGGTAAGGGATGTGATGGTAGCGGATGCCGTAATGGATTACATATTGGACATAATGATGGCTACACATGCGGATAACAAGTATATACGTGAGGGAGCCAGCCCCAGAGCAGCCCAGGCAATCGTCAGGGGAGCAAGGGCAAAAGCCTTTATGGAAGGCAGATATAACGTATCTTTTGAGGATGTGGATTATCTTGCTTATCCGGTATTAAGACACAGACTGGTGCTTTCATTTGATGCGGTATCGGACGGGATCACTCCGGAGAAACTGATAGCGGATATGATCAAAGAGTGCAGAGGAAAGATGCAACAGGTATCATGATAGACGGTAAGTATTATGACAGATTAAGACGTCTGACCCTGGCTGTTGACAAAAAGAGTAATGCAGCTCTGCTCGGCAGCCGTAAATCCGTGCGTAAAGGAAGCAGTGCCGAATTCTCGGATTTCAGGGAATACATGCCGGGTGACGATATCAGGAGCATAGACTGGAATGCTTATGCCAGGCTTGACCGCCTCTATATCAAGGAATATATGGAGGAGAAGGAGAGCCGGATCACGTTTTTTCTTGATATGAGCAGGTCTATGGATTACGGTGAGTATAAGAAGTCGGAACTGCTCAAGGATCTGACCAATGCCCTCGCATACGTGGCTCTCATGCATATGGATCATGTGGCGGCTGTGGATCTTTCGGATCCGGGACGGATCTATTCGGCATCGGGCGGAATGAAGGGCTTCAGGGATATCTGTGCATGGCTGGACCGGCTGGACATCACCGAAGGCGTTGATGTGGCAAGGAGCATAAGGATCACCGAGAATCTCCAGCCGGGAATGAGCATCATACTTTCGGATTTCCTCAGCGAAGAATTCGTTGAGGGGGATGCTCTCGAGAATATAATAAAATATCTGAATTACCGCAAGCAGAAGGTAGTGGTACTGCAGCTGCTTGCAGAGGAGGAAACGGATATCGGTCTGACCGGTACCCACAACCTGATCGACTCCGAGGATAAAGACCGGAAATTAAAGGTGACTATGGATGCGGCATCCATAAAGCAGTATGAGGATGCATTGAAAGAGTTTACGGCAAAGCTCAAAGGCTGCTGTAAAAAGTACGGCGCTTTATATCATCTCATCAATACGGGCGAGAATTTTGACCGGGTAGTATTTGATGAATTGAGAGATATATACGAGTAAGGACAAAAGAAAATGGTTTTTTCAAGCATGTGGCCCCTGGCATTCCTTGCGGTCATACCCATTATAATAATCTTATATCTGTTGAAACCCAGAGGAACTGATACCGAGATATCCTCAAATATCCTGTGGGAAAAACTCTTTAAGAACGTAGCTTCCAAAACATTCTTTGAAAAATTCGTCCAGGATCTGCTGATGTATCTGCAGATCCTGATAATGATCATTCTGGTGCTGGCCCTTATGGCACCCCAGATAATGTTAAGGACCAGAACAGGCGGAAGTACGGTTCTGGTTATCGACAATTCGCTTTCCATGCAGCATGCGGGAGCCGACGGGCGCAGCAGGCTCGATGAAGCAAAAGCGAGAGCGCTTTCTTATGTGACGGCAGCTACAGGTGATGTAAGCGTGATCTCGGTTTCCGGTGAAAGCAGGATACTAATCGCATCCACCAGGGACAATTCTTCTCTCAAGAGTGTCATAAGCGGACTGAATGCGGCTGACAGGGAGGGAAGTTTTGCGGACGCTTATCAGATGATCGATTCGCTGCATGCGGATCATGTAGTGGTGTATACGGACGGTGACGGTGTCGAGGGTGTTTCGGAATATGCACAGGAACTGAAAGCCCAGGTCATCAACGTCGGAAAGCCGGTGTATAACGTATCACTTGACTATATGGCAATGACTGAAAAGGGGGCTTCCGCAGACGGCGGAGTCATGGCTGATGCAACGGTAAGATACACAAATTACGGTGATGAAGCAGCAAACTTTGAACTTACCTTCTATGATGCCGATGGCAGCATACTTGCGGTAAAAGCCGTAAGAGTGGAAGCAGGTGCTTCGGCATCCGTGCTTGCTGAGGACATAGTTGTTAAGGGGGACTATATAAGCGCTAAACTTTCCACTGTCAATTATGAGGGAGGAAAGAATAAAGACAGCCTGAGTGCCGATAATGAGATCTGTGCGCTGAGGATAAGCGCAAGCAGCGCCAAGGGCCTCCTGGTATCCGCAGGAAACAGTTTTGTGGAGCGGGCATATTTTGCATCAACAGGGACCGACCTTACCAGAGCGGCAAACGATAATGTGCTGGCAGCAAGCGCTTATGATGTGGTCATATATGATGCGGGTTATTCAAAGAATTATACGCCGACCGTAAGTGACAAGGAAAGTGAAAGCAAAAAAGACGCTACCGGAAAAGTCAATTTCTTTGATATTGCTGCTTCGGGCAAAGCCAAGAAGCAGAATGTGCTGGTTGAGGTAAAAGACTGCGAACTTACGAAAGGACTCGGAGACTTTACTCTCGGAGTCAACCTTACCAATACTTTTGACAAACCGGACTGGGCAACTTCCTTTATGGAATCCGGCGGTGAATGCGTGGGCTATTACGGCGTGAACGGAGACCACAAGGAAGTGGTGATGGGCTTTGATATCAGGGAATCGGATTTTGCGCTGAAGGCGGAATTTCCGGTATTCATAGCGGAGACCGTATCCTACCTTGCGGATTCTCATCTGCTTGCCAAAAACAGTTATGAGCTCGGAGAAGCGCTGGAATTTAATCCTTCGGCGGAAGACGACAGCGCTGAAAGAAAGATATTCAGGATAGAAGGCGGGGAAGAGACGGAGACCCTTACTTTTGATAAAGCCGGACTCTACGCGATAAATGCCGGTGATCACAGGGAATACTTCAATGTAAAGCTGGGAACGGCAGGAAGAGACGGCAGAAAGGATGCCGCAGATATAAGCGGCTTCGGGAATGCGGAAGCGGTGCTGGCTAAGCAGTCATTAAGGAACGCGCTGCTCATACTGGCTATAGTCCTGTTGGTGATCGAGTGGATACTCTATGTCAGGAGGATGAACTATAAAAAGAAATTCTACCTGATAGCCAGGACAGTCATACTCTTGCTGGTCATACTGGCACTGATGGGGCTGAAGATACCGAAGAATACCAAGGAGACCACTACGGTATTTCTTGTAGATATGTCAGTATCCGATACGGAGAATCTGGAAGCCTTTGACGAGTATATCTCAAACAGCTTAAAGAAGCTGCCGCCTAATAACCGCTACGCTATCATAAGCTTCGGCAGGGATGCGGTGGTGGAACAGTTTGTTACCGACAGGAACATGTATATGGGACTTTCGGGAGAAGCGGACGAAACGGCCACCAACTTTGAGATGGCCCTGCAGCGCGCATCTGCGCTGCTTCCTACGGACACCGCATCAAGGATAGTGGTACTGACGGACGGTAGGGAGACTGCCGGAAATCTGGAAAATGTTAAAGGTCTGTTTGAAGGCGGGGATATAAGTCTTGAAGCGGTGGTGATCCCTGCGGACACTAAGAACGACGTATACTTGAGTGATGTAGAGATGCCCGATGTACTGCATCAGGGTGAGGAGTATTATATCACGGTCAAGGCTCAGAGCAATTACGATACCAATGCGGTGATAGAGATCTATTCCGGAGACAAGCTGGTAGCCAGCGAGGAAGTAACGCTTAAGAAAGGCTCCAATTCCTTTGTGTTTGAGGAAGAGGTCAGTGAAGAAGCTTTAGAGAGTTATGAGGTAAAGATACGCGCAGAGGGTGACGGCTGCGCCGAGAACGACAGTTACAGCGCTTATTCCAGAGTGGAGGAGGCTCCCAAGGTCATGGTGCTCAGGGGCAGCGCCGAGAATTCCATGGCATTTGAAAAGCTGCTGGAGGCGGCGCACGTGAATGCGGAATTCGTAAAAGCCTCCAAGGCGCCGGACAGTCTTATGAGCATGCTGGAATACAGGACCTTCATACTTGAGAACGTTTACAGGGATGAACTGCCTGACGGCTTTGTAGACAATCTGGAGACCTATGTAAAGGACTATGGCGGAGGCGTTATCTGCTGCGGCGGCCAGGACAGTTTCATGGTGGGCGGATACAACGATACACCTATAGAGACCGTGCTCCCGGTAAATATGGAACTCAGGGGGACTCTTGAGATACCTTCCACGGCAATAGTAATGGTCATAGACCATTCAGGTTCCATGGATATGTATGTGGGAAACGGCGCAAGTTACCTTGATGTAGCAGTGGAATCCGCAAAGCGCGGCGTTGATAACATGAGGGAGAGCGATGAGGTAGGCGTACTTGCTTTTGACGATACTTATACCTGGGCTCACAGGCTTTCCTATGTGGATGACAAGGAAGCGATAAAAGATGATATAGAGACTATCGGAAGCGGCGGCGGTACCGTGATACAGCCGGCGCTGGAAGAAGCAAGGGTAGCCCTCGGATCAAGCAATGCACAGGTAAGACATATAATACTGCTTACAGACGGATACGGTGAATCAAGCGATTTCAGTCAGGTGATCGACAGGATAGTAAATGACGGCATCACTCTTTCGACAGTGGCAGTCGGTTTTGATTCCGATACGCAGCTGATGGAAAGACTGGCTAACGAAGCCGGCGGACGTTATTATTTCACCGACGGACGTTCCGATCTGCCCAGGATCTTTGCACAGGAAGTATATATGGGCGGAGATACCTACATAAAGAACGGTGATTATGAAGTGCTGACCGGTATGAAACATGAGATAACCGACGGCCTGTTTGAAGACGGCTGGCTTAATGTCCTGGGTTATGTTGCTGCAAGTCCCAAGGAGGGCTCTTCACAGCTTCTCACATCAGCGGCAGGCGATCCTCTGCTTACTGTATGGCAGTACGGTCTCGGTAAGACAGCGGCATGGAATACCGATGCGGACGGTAAATGGACAGCCAGCTACAGTGGTGAGGATGATTATGCGGCTTTGTGGAAGCGGCTTGTGGACTTTACTTCGGGTACACCTGCAATAGGTGACGATTATGTTGAGACAGAGAATAAAGACGGACGCACCCTTGTAACCTATCATACATCAAGCTATCAGGATTCCACTGCGATAGACGGTATGTATACGGGACCTGACGGGCAGAGCGGCGAAGTAAACTTTACCGCAAGGGAGCCGGGTGTATATGAGACCTATCTGGATACGGCGGATACCGGACTGTATTATATAAACGTACGACGCAGTGATAACGGCCAGGTGACCGGAGCGATGATGAGCGGAGCCGTGGTACAGTACAGCGACGAATACCGTTTTGATGTATCGGATGCGGCATTTAACGCATTGGTGGATCGCTATGGTAAGCATATCACGCTGGAGGATGATCCCTTTACAAAGCTGGATATAAAGAAGGCAGCAAGAAGAGATATCACCCCGTTCCTGATAGCGCTTGCGGTAATGCTGTTCCTCTTTGATATAGCCGGCAGGAGATTCGGTTTTGATCCGATGTTCAGGAAGAAGAAACGTAAGGCTGTCAGCGAAGAGGCGGCAGAAGAACTAACGGAAGAAGTAACGGAAGGTACCCCGGCGGATAACGGCAAAAAGAAGAAAAAGAAAGTAAAGAAGACAGAGGCTGCTGAGGAAGAACTGGATACTTCCGTGCTTCTTAAGAGAAAGAAAGACAGGAATCTTTAAATATGGCATTTGACGGTGTTACCGTGGCCGCTATGGTGACGGAACTGAAAAACACAATAAAGGACGGAAGGATAAATAAGATAGCGCAGCCTGAAAAGGATGCGCTTTTGCTCACGATAAAGGGAGTGGGCGGGCAGTACAGACTGTTCATGTCCGCAAATGCTTCGCTTCCGCTTATCTATCTTGATGATGAGAACAGGCAGTCACCCCAGACGGCGCCTGCATTCTGCATGCTCATGAGAAAGTATGTGCAGAATGCAAAGATACTAGATATCACACAGCCGGGCCTGGAGCGAGTGATAAGGATGCACCTGAGCGGCTACAATGAAATGGGTGATGAGAGGGTATTAAGCCTTGTGATCGAGATCATGGGCAAGCACAGCAATATCATACTGCTTGATGAAAACGACAAGGTGCTCGATTCGATAAAGCGTGTATCTGCCATGGTCAGCTCCGTAAGGGAGGTGCTGCCGGGAAAGGATTATTTTATCCCGGATAGCGGGAAGAAGGCGGATCCTTTAAGTGTAAGCGAGGATGATTTCCTGGCGGCTTATATATCGGGTGATATGAACGGTTCCGTGGAGAATGCTTTAAGTGCAGCATACCAGGGGATCTCCCGTCAGGCTGCGGAGGAGATACTTTTCAGAGCCGGTGTGGACGGACGCAGGGATGTGGCCGGACTGTATACGGATAAAGAAGCTTTCGGAAAGCTTAAGGCTTCTTTTCTTGAGTTCTGTAGGATGATAAAGGCAGGAGATTTTAGGCCCTGCATATGTTTTGAGAACGGAAAGGCTGCGGAATATGCGGCTTATGATGCATCTGCTTACGGGGATAAAGAGTATAAAGACAGTATATCGGCGGTACTCAAGGCTTATTACGGACTCAAGGAAAGGGATGTACGTACAAAGCAGAAGACATCTGATCTGCGAAGGATAGTCCAGACCGCAACCGAGAGATGTGTGAAAAAGCTACAGATACATGATGCGCAGCTGAAGGACGGTGACAAAAAGGATAAGTACAGGCTCTACGGGGAACTGCTGAATGCATACGCGTATCAGATACCGGGCGGCATTTCGGAGTATGAGGCTGATGATTACAACAGCGGAAACAAAGTTAAGATACCGCTGGACCCGGAACTGTCCGCCAATGACAATGCAAAGAAGTATTTTGACAGATACCAGAAGCTCAAACGCACTTATGAAGCGGCCCAAAAGCTTAAAGAAGAAGGGGAGCTGGAGCTTGATTATCTTAGGAATACCGCTCATTTTCTCGATATGGTCACGGATGAGAATGATCTGAAAGCCATAAGGGAGGAACTTCATGAAGCCGGCTACATAAAGAAGAGCGGTGAAAAGAAGGGCGCATTCAGGTCAAAACCGTTGCACTATGTGACAGAGGACGGTTTTCATTTATATGTCGGCAAGAACAATCACCAGAACGACGAGCTGACCTTTAAAAAGGCCGATGGCGCGGACTGGTGGTTTCATGCCAAGAAGATGCCGGGGTCACATGTTATCGTAAAGACAGAAGGGCGTGAGCTTCCGGACAGAGTCTACGAACAGGCCGCAGCTCTTGCGGCATACTATTCCAAAGCAGCAGAACAGGAAAAAGCCGAGGTAGACTATGTTCTGAAAAAGAATATCAAAAAACCAAACGGAGCAGCCCCCGGCTTCGTTGTCTATTATACCAATTATTCGATGGCCATTAAGCCGGGTATAGACGGACTTACCCTTATAAAAGAATAAGTGATGAAGATAGGAAAGAAAGAGCACTTCGGAGAAAGAGAGCTTAAGAAAGCTGTGATCCCACCCGGAACAGAAGAACTTGAGGCGTGGGCATACGGCGCCTGCGTTAACTTAAAGGAAGTGTGGCTCCCCGCAGGTATAAGTCTGTCGGGTAAAGCCTTTGAAGGTTCCGGGAATATTGAAAGAGTCTGTATATATTCAAATGAAGAAGAGTTAAAGGCAGGCAGGCACATTAATTCTTTAGAGGATACTCTGGCTCTGGCGCTCCTTGTGTGGTCCGAAGATATGACAGGCTTACTTGAGGATTATTCGGATGAAAAGCTGATCAGCTTTATCGCCGATAAGCTCCCTGCATATCTGGAAGAAGCGGATGATAAGGGATTTGAGCCTTTTCTTGCGGGCGGTGAAGAAGATTATGGTGATGAGGTAAGTGAAAGAGAAAAACATATCTTGGGAGTACGCTTAAGAAAGGTACGCCTGTCACTGGATGCGATGCTGTTAGGAGAGGCGGATCATTGCAGCTATATAAGGCATTTTGGAACGGAAATACTTTTATCTGTGCTAAAGATCGTTAAAAAGCGAAGAGAAGACTATGTCAGCTTTTGTTTTGAAAAAGAGCTGTTTGATACAGATGAACTGAATGAACTGCCTGAGAGAGTTGCAGAGGATGCGGAGCTTAAAGCCATGCTGATAAAGCATTTGGGAAAAGGCAGTGATATGCTATCGGACCTCAGGATTTGAGGTTTTTTATTTTTTTGAGTTTTTTTAAAAAAGTTGAAAATATTTCCGTTTCTCATACGTTTTATTAACAGAGAGCGGGATAAGGGAGTATTACAGAACAGATGCAGAGTAAAGACGCGAAAGCCAGATTAAGTGATATGATCGATCAGTATCAGGATCTGATCTTTACTGTCTGTTACCGTTATACCTCCGATTATTTCGCGTCCCAGGACCTTGCCCAGGACACTTTCCTGACGGCTTATGCGCATTTGGATGAGATCGAAGCCGGAAAGGAAAAGAGTTACCTGGCAAGAGTAGCCGTAAACCACAGCATAGACTATCTGAGAAAGCGAAAACGTGAGGAATTAAAGCCGGATGATGAACTGACTGAGATCCCGGAAGAAGCCTCCGGAGTGGAAAGAGAGGCGGAAGAAAGGGATCTGAGAAGAGAACTGGAGGAAAGATGCAGGAAACTTAAGGATCCATACGGCGAAGTGGCATACAGGTATTTCTGCAGGGAACAGACTGCGGAAGAGATATCGGAACAGCTGAATGAAAAGGCCGCAACGATAAAGACCAGGATATACCGCGCAAGGGATATGCTGAGGGAAATATACAGAAAGGAGGGCTTGCAGCGATGACGGATAAAGAACTTGAAGAACTGATAGCGGGGTTAGAAAGTGAAGAACTAATGCACGCGCCGGCTAACTTAAAGGCAGATATCTTCGACAGGATCGAACGTAACGAACAGGCAATTAAAGCAAGGAAAAGAAACAAAAAGCTCGGTTTTGTGATATATACGCTGGAAGTGATGGCGGTATCCGCAGCTGCGATAGCCCTCATAATGCTGCAGCCTCTCAGTAAGGGAGAGCTGTTTGATGAAAAGAACTATGAAACATGTAACTATGCGGATGAAGAGCTATCCGGACCTGTACTGGAATGGACAGGCAGGATAGTAAGCTTCGGAGATTTTATGAATGAGGGATCCAAGGAAGATCCCGGGGAGGTTAAGTGATGAAAGCTAAAAAAAGAAACGGATTCTGGACATTTTGTTTTTCCTTCATGCCCGGCTGTGCCGAGATGTACTGGGGATACATGCAGATGGGAATGAGCCTTTTGCTTCCTTTTATGCTGCTGATGATGATATCGGTGTTGCTTCGAATGGAGGAACTGCTTTTTCTTGACGTGATAATTTATGTATATGGCTTCTTCCATGCAAGGAATATGGCGCATATGTCCGAAGAAGAGGTGTCGCAGACTGCGGATGCACCTGTACATATCCTTGAAGGCATCGTACAGCCCATGGATATCATACGGAGTAAGAAGGCGTCCCTGATCGCAGGAATATTGCTTGTGGTATTTGGAGTGTACTCGCTGCTGAAGAATATCTATATGATGCTACCTATGAGCGATTTTTTAAACTATATCTTCCGCAGCATACTCAATTTCATACCTCAGACTATAGCCGGTGTGGCAGTGATATTACTGGGGGTATGGCTGATAAAAGGAAAGAAAACAGAGCTGGATATGGAACTGCTTGAAGATAAGCAGGGAGCATAAGGAGGCAAGAGTATGGAAGAGATAAAAGAGATAAAAAAGCACCGTGTGGGAACCGTGACTTTAGGACTTACACTGATGATCTTCGGAACCGTCTATCTGCTGAGACTATTTTTCCCGGCCCTGCCGCTTGAACCGATAGTTCATCTGTGGCCGGCAGCGCTGATAATACTCGGAGCGGAAATACTCTTAGCCGGGGTAGGCAAAAGGGATTTTGTGATAGATAAAGCATCAGTGTTCCTGGTCTTCCTTGAAGTGTTCTTCCTCTTTGGAATGGCGGCGGCGGAGACGGTGTTACGGTATATGGAAACAGCGATATAAAATCCTATGGAGGGGAGGCTTGAAAGAGCCGCCCCTCTTGCTTTATTTTTTCTTTTGGTGTAGTATATATAAGTTAATTTATGTAAATTTTTTCAGCTTAAGGATGCGCAGATGAACTCGAAGACACTTTCTTATATACTAAGACGTATCATTCTTGCAGTGATCACGGTATGGGTTGTTATAACGGTCACTTTTTTTGTTATGCATGCAGTTCCCGGAGGACCCTTCGTTGGTGAGAAAGCCATATCGGAAGCGGCGCAGAAGGCGCTGGAAGCCAAGTACGGACTGGACAAACCGCTGTTTACCCAGTATGTGACCTATCTTAAGGATATAGTTACGAAATTTGATTTCGGCCCTTCGCTTAAGCAGAGGGGACGTACTGTGATCCAGATCATCGGCGACGGCATGAAGACCAGTGTGCGCATAGGTCTGATAGCTGCAGTCATAGCGCTGATACTCGGCGTGGTCATGGGATCCTTTGCAGCACTTAAGAGGAATACCATTGCAGACAGGCTGATAATGGTACTGACAACGGCTTTCGTGTCCATGCCGTCATTCATCATGGGTTCATTGCTTCTGATAATATTCGCCGTGAAGCTGAAAGTACTGCCGGCTAACGGGGCTACCGCAGGCGGCATGATACTTCCGGTGATCACCTTATCGCTTTCACCTATGGCATATATTACCCGTCTGACACGCTCATCCATGCTGGATGTGCTGGGTCAGGACTATATAAGGACCGCCAAGGCAAAGGGCGTTCCGAGGCTGCGCATTATCTTCGGACATGCGCTTAAGAATTCACTGCTTCCCGTTATCACCTATTTCGGACCCATGCTTGCTTATATAGTCACGGGTTCACTGGTGGTGGAGCAGATATTTGCAGTGCCCGGCATAGGCAGGGCGTATATAACGAGCATCACGGGACGTGATTATCCGATGATAATGGGAACCACCATCATACTTGCGGCCCTGATAGTAATAATGAACCTTATAAGTGATATCCTGTATAAGATCGTTGATCCCAGGATCACCTTGGAGTAGAAAAGTGGAAAGACCGGAGATACTAAAAAGATTCAGCCAGCATACAGATCTGGACATGTTCATCAAAGCTACGGAGGAGGAGAAGGCCTACGTAGTGCAGATGCGCCCATCCACCACCTTTTTTAAAGACGGAATTAAGAGGCTTGTCAAGAACAAGGTAGCCTTTGTGAGTTTCATAATAATCGTGATCATCACACTGGCAGCCATATTCGTTCCGCTGTTCTGGCCTTATGCATATGACACCATGTTAGGAAACAGACCGGGCAAACCCATGGACGCTTCCTTCAACAATCTTCATCCCTTTGAATACAGCAGAACGGAGCTTCGGCGCATCGCAGCCGGAGAGAGCGTATTTCCGCATGTATTCGGCACGGATGCCCAGGGCAGGGATTATTTCATAAGAGTGGTATACGGGACACGTATATCCCTGGCGGTAGGTTTCTTCGCAAGTATTATCGTCCTGCTCATAGGCACCACTGTAGGAGCTGTCAGCGGATACTGCGGCGGTAAGGTGGATCTGGTGATAATGCGTATTGTTGATATCATATATTCGCTGCCTGACATGCTGATGGTGATACTGCTTGCATCGGTGCTTAAGCTTACGCTGGGACCGGCCATAGACGGTACGGTACTGGCGGCCATTGGTTCAAATATAATAAGTCTTTTCATAGTTTTCGGTGTGCTCTACTGGGTATCCATGGCCCGGCTTATAAGAGGCCAGATACTTTCACTCAGGGAGCAGGAATATGTGCTGGCAGCCCGGGCCGCCGGAGCGGGCGGAGGCTGGATCATCAAGAAGCATCTGCTTCCCAACTGTATGAGCGTTATGTTCATATCGGTGGCACTGCAGATTCCCAGCGCTATTTTTACCGAGAGCTATCTGTCCTTCATAGGACTCGGAGTAAACGCGCCCATGCCGTCACTGGGGTCGCTGGCTTCGGATGCCCTTAACGGACTTTCGTCTTATTCATACAGAATGGTAATTCCCGCGATAGTGATATCGCTGATAGTTCTTTCACTCAATCTGTTCGGCGACGGACTAAGGGATGCTTTTGATCCCAAGTTAAATGTTTAGGGAGGTATGATATGAGCATGCTTGAAGTAAAAGACCTTCATACTTCTTTCTTCACCGATGCCGGAGAGGTAAAGGCGGTAAACGGTATATCCTTTACGCTGGATGAGGGCAAAGTACTCGGAATAGTAGGTGAATCCGGTTCGGGCAAATCCGTGACCGCATATTCGATAATGCAGATACTGGCCGGCAGCGGAAAGATAGTATCCGGTTCCATTAAGTTTAAGGGACAGGAACTTGTTGATGCCGGTGACAAAGTGATGAAGGGTGTCAGGGGCAATAAGATATCCATTATCTTCCAGGATCCCATGACTTCGCTGAATCCGACTTATACCATAGGACATCAGCTGATGGAAGCCATCCTTCTGCATACGAACAGGAATAAGGAAGAGGCAAGAGAGAGGGCTTTGGAAATGCTCCGCCTCGTTAATGTCAATGAACCGGAGAAGAGGCTTAAGCAGTATCCTTATGAGTTTTCGGGCGGTATGAGACAGAGAGTCATGATAGCAATGGCCTTGGCCTGCGAACCGGATATACTGATAGCAGACGAGCCTACCACGGCTCTGGATGTTACGATACAGGCACAGATACTGGAACTGATGAAGAGCCTGCAGAAAGAATTGGGAATGGCCATTATCATGATAACTCACGATCTCGGTGTTGTTGCCCAGATGTGTGATGAAGTCATAGTCATGTATGCAGGAAGCATCTGCGAGCAGGGAACGGCAGATGAGATATTCTATCATCCGGCTCATGAATATACCAAGGGTCTGATGAGATCCATACCTTCGGTTGAAGATGCGGGAGCAAGGCTTCAGCCGATCACGGGTACACCCATTGATCTTCTCAACATGCCTAAGGGCTGCGCTTTTGCGCCCAGATGTGATGCGGCTATGAAGATCTGCCTTAATGAGAAATGCGAGCGCATGCAGCTGAACAGCGATCATGCGGCTGCCTGCTGGATGAACGTAAAGGCAGTACTTGATGAAGAGAAAGGTGGTGAGGCGTGATGAGCGATAACAATACGCCTCTTGTAGAGGTTAAGAATCTCAAACAGTATTTTGATGTGAGCGTGGGGATGTTCAAGACTCTGCCTCTTAAGGCAGTGGATGATGTCTCTTTCACCATAAACAGGGGTGAGACTCTGGGACTGGTAGGCGAGAGCGGCTGCGGCAAGACCACGGTCGGACGTACGATCCTCCATCTGTATAAACCTACCTCGGGAGAGGTCTGGTATGACGGAGAGAAGATCGGAGATAAAAAGAGCCTGCAGGAATTCAGGAAAAAGGCAACCATGGTATTCCAGGATCCTTATTCTTCACTGAATCCCAGGATGACCGTTGCGGATATCATCGCAGAGCCTCTGGATGTGCATAATATGTACAAGACCAAAGAGGAGAGGCGTGAGCGCATACTTGAGCTGATGGGCTATGTGGGACTTAATTCCGAGCATGCTTCACGATATGCCCACGAATTCTCGGGCGGACAGAGGCAGAGGATAGGAATAGCAAGATCGCTGGCTCTGAATCCCGGTTTTGTTGTATGCGATGAGCCGGTATCAGCGCTGGATGTTTCCATACAGGCTCAGGTCATCAATATGTTTGACGAACTCCAGGAAAAGCTGGGCCTGACTTATCTGTTCATAGCCCATGATCTGCTGGTGGTGCGCCATATAAGTGACAGGATAGCGGTCATGTATCTGGGACATATGGTGGAGATGGCTGATGCGGGAGAGATATACGATAACCCGCTGCATCCGTACTCAAAGTCACTGATAAGCGCCGTGCCTATACCGGACCCGAAGATCGCCAGGGAGAATAAGAGAATAGTGCTGGAGGGAGATATACCGAGTCCCTTAAAAGCACCAAGCGGCTGTCCCTTCAGGACGAGATGCCCCCATGCGACGGAAGCCTGCGCACAGTCCATGCCGGAATTGAAGGACATGGGAGGCGGGCATATGGTAGCCTGCCACAGGATAGATGAGATAGCTTAAAACGTTCATATTCACCTTAAGGGTGTTATGATATAAAAGGTTCAAAAGGAGGAAAAATTATGAAAAAGAGACTAATGGCAGCCGTACTTGCTTCAGTCCTCGCAGTAAGCTCACTTGCAGGCTGTGGCAATACAGGCAATACTCCTGCGCCGGAGACAGGAGATGAGACAAGCACCACGACCGAAGTACAGACTCAGGTCAGCAACCCTGCAGATGAAGGACTGGGAGCCGGAAGCAATGCAGGCGCAGATGTTACCGCAGAAACTACAGAGATCAATGTATGTTTCGGTTCAGAGCCGGATACACTTGATCCCGCTCTGAACTCGGCAGTAGACGGAGCTACTTTCCTGGTACATCTTTTCCAGGGCCTGGCAAAGTGGGAGATGAATTCATCAGGCGTGCTTGAGATAGTTGCGGATGCAGCTACAGAGCTTCCTGCAGGCGTAGAAAACGCAGACGGAACGGTTACATATACCTACACTTTAAGAGACGGTTTAAAGTGGAGCGACGGCAGCGACTTAACCAGCTGGGATTTCATGTACGCATGGAACAGAGCTGCTTCTGCAGCGCTGGCAGCTGACTACGGTTACATGTTCGAAGTCATCAACGGATATGATGATGTGGCAGACATCGATGATGACGGCAATCCCTTACATCCTGAGGCTAAGCTTGATGTTGAGACTCCCGATGCAAAGACCATCGTTGTCACACTTAAGAACGACGTAACATACTGGAACGAGCTTCTTGCATTCCCTACCTACTTCCCCGTAAAGGAAGACGTGGTTGCCAATGAAGCATGGGCTACGGATCCTTCAACCTATGTATGTAACGGACCTTACAAGATCGCATCCTGGGATCACAACAGTCTGATAAAGCTTGAGAAGAGCGAGAATTATATCGATGCAAATGATATTTCAATGGGTACCATCAACTGCTATCTTTCCGATGATCAGAACAATATGCTGACCAACTTCCAGAACGGTTCCTGGCAGCTTATCGATGATGTTCCCACCAACGAGATTGCAAGCATCAAGAGCCAGTATCCTACCGAGTTCTTCAATGTAGGTCAGCTCGGAACCTACTATGTATGCTGGAATGTGAACGAGGATCTGCTTCCCGCAGGTTCACAGTATGCAAAGGATGAGAATGCAAAGGCAGACATCCGCCGTGCTATAGGACTTCTCTTTGACCGTAACTATATCGTTGAGGAGATCGCTCAGGGCGGACAGCTTCCCGCATCTTCATTCGTATCCATGGGTCTTACCGATGCGGACGGCAGCCAGTTCTACAAGAACTGCGGTGTCAGCAGCGATTATGACGGATACTATGATACATCCGTAAACGGCTATGAAGACGGCTTCACCGCAGCTGTTGAGGCGCTTAAGGTTTACTATGATTATGATGAAGCAACAGGCAAGTTCACCAACTTCCCGACACTTACTTATCTGTATAACACCAGTGAAGGCCATAAGGCTATCGGTGAATACCTGCAGAGCGTACTGGCAGGCGTAGGCATAACAATGAACCTGGAGAATCAGGAGTGGGCTACTTTCCTTAACACACGTAAGGAAGGCGATTATTCCATAGCGCGTAACGGCTGGCTTGCTGATTACAACGATCCTATCTGCTTCCTTGATATGTGGACCACAGACTCAGGTAACAATGATGTGCAGTTCGGACGCGGCGCACATGCATCCGTTAAGGGATACAGCCTGGATCTGACTCCTTACGGTGTAGATGTAAATGTTACAGACGCAACATGGAGCGAGACCTATGATGTGCTGATCAAGGCTATCAAGTCCTGCACCGATAAGGACAGCAGATACAAGATGATGCACATCGCTGAGGATATGCTGATGAGCACCGGCTGCATCACACCGCTGTACTTCTACACGGATATGTACATGCTGGATGATTCGGTTAAGGGCTTCTTCTCCAATCCTCTGGGATATAAGTATTTCATGTACACTACGATAAAGTAAAAGATATGATGAAAGCCGGGGCGGAGACGCCCCGGCTTTTTTAGGAGAAAGATAATGGCTGATGAACTGATAAAACAGGATAAGCTTGAAAACATGAAGACCGAAAGACTGGCGCGCAAAGAGGTTGCCAAAGGAGCTATTCTCACATATTGCAGGGATACAGTGAAGATACCTAACGGCAATATCAGAGAGTATGATTATATCGCTCATCAGGGAGCGGCTGCGGTGCTTCCCGTTGATGATGAGGGCAGGCTTATACTGGTCAGACAGTACAGGAACGCGCTGGACCGATTTACGCTCGAGATACCTGCCGGCGGTCTTGAGAGTAAAGATGAACCGACGATAGAGGCGGCGGCGAGAGAGCTGACCGAAGAGACCGGGTTCAAAGCCGGAAAGATTGAATTCCTGATCTCGATATTCCCGACCGTTGCATACAGCGGAGAGAAGATAGACATATACCTTGCGAGAGAACTGACAGCTGCAAAAAGGGAGCTCGATGAGGATGAATATATCAATGTTGAGGCCTGGAAAACGGAAGATATTGAAGAATTAATCTATGATGGTAAACTACAGGATGCAAAAACCATTTCTGCCATAATGGCCTACAAAGTCGCTATAAATGAGGGTAGGATAAATTGACCTATTCGGTCAATGATTATTTTTCTGTTTCAGCTTATGTAACCTTATTTTTTCAAGATGTGGTGGGCCGAAAAATCTCTTGTCGACATTTTGTGTCAAGCAAAATCATGCAGTTTTTTTGAAGAAAAAAAACTTGAAAATCCATTTGAAATAGTGATTACCATAACGTATAATCCATTTTGTACCGCGTACGACTGTTATTTTTATGCGGAAGCGTAATAATACTTCGTCTGCGGACGGGGGAGAATAATGAAAAGAGGATATGTAAGAAATGGAAGTACTTGAAACAACTATCGACGGAGCAACCATCAAGGAAACAGAGGAATTCATCACCTATCTCAGGGAAGTCAAGAAGACATCAAGAAATACCGAATTATCATACAAAAGAGATCTTGTTAAGCTTGAGAATTATCTTGCAAGCCAGGGGATTAATGATGTTACCAGAGTATCCGTGACTATACTTCAGTCATATATACTTTATATGGAGAGAAGCGGTTTTGCATCGGCAACGGTTTCGAGAAATATAGCATCGATCAAAGCATTTTTCCATTTCCTGTTCAGAAAGGGTTACATCAAAGAAGATATCTCGGAAGATCTGAAGGCACCCAAGATCGAGAAGAAGCTGCCTGAGATACTTACAACCGAAGAAGTCAACAGACTTTTAGAGCAGCCCAGAGGAGCTACTCCCAAGGATTTAAGAGACAGAGCTATGCTTGAGCTGCTTTATGCAACCGGCATCCGTGTATCGGAACTGATCAGTCTCAATCTTTCGGATGTAAATCTTCAGGTAGGGTATATAATGTGCCGCGACGCAAGAAAGGAAAGAGTAGTTCCTTTCGGCGCGCCTGCCAAGAGAGCACTGGGAGAGTATATAAAGAATGCTCGTCCCATGATGATCGCAGACCAGAGTTCAGACGTACTCTTTACCAACTGTTCCGGTCAGCCCATGAGCAGACAGGGCTTCTGGAAGCTGGTTAAATACTATGCAAGAAAGGCCGGCATCACTTCGGATATCACACCGCATACACTGAGACATTCATTTGCGGCTCATCTGGTAGAGAACGGCGCAGATCTCAGAAGCGTACAGGAAATGCTTGGGCATTCCGATATCTCTACTACTCAGATATACGCAAATATGAGTCAAAACAGACTCAGGGAAGTATATGCGAAGAACTTCCCGAGGGGATAAGGGATACGTAAAAGGCAAATGGGAACAGGCGGCTAAGAGCCGCCTGTTTTAATATCGCAAAGAAAAGCAGCGATCCTATGGATCGCTGCTTTTACCCATTTGCCATATACATATCACTTACATATTCGCCTTATCCTGAACCGCCTTAAGCAGGTTGTAAGTCTCCTCATAATTCCGCTTCCGCCCTTCGGTAAGAATATACTCCACATCAGCAGCAACTTCGGGGTGGGAGAAGAGTTCCGTAAGCCAGGGGGCATAGCGTGTGCCGGCGCCTGCATCAAGTTCTTTCATATAGTCGTTAAGCGTCTTTCCGCTGGAATAGCTTCGGCCGATGGTATCGGTTGCGGCATCCATACAGTCTGCGCAAAGTACCAGGTCAATGATGGTCTTGTAAGGTGATTCGGCGCTCTTGCTGTCAGAAGGATACCCGCCTTTATCATTGAACCAGCGGTGATGCATCAGCGCCACATCTGCATAGGCGGAAGTGGATTCATGCGTTGACAGGAGCTTGGCGCCCATCTTCGGATGGGATTTGATTATATCGAATTCCATATCAAGCAGCCTGCGGCCGTATACGAAGATGGTATCTATGATGGCTATCTTTCCGATATCATGACAGACTGCGGAATGATAAGCATAATTCAGTATGCTTTCATTGTGTCTGTTGACATCCTCGATAGTCTTAATTCCCGGCATGCCGATAAAACGCTCGGGATTGATCTTCAGAAGATGATAGCAGAGTCTTTCGGTTATCTGACCGACCATACGCGAATGAATGTATGTGGGCGGATGTACAGCAGCTATACACTGAAGCACAAAGTCCTCAAAACCGACCCCGCTGGGAATCTCTATATAGTATTCGATTATCCTGGAGAAAAACTCAAGGAAGAAAGTCAGCGTACCGGTGCTCGGCGCATGGAAAAGATAGGCTGTAAGTCCGGTATAGATGTCCTTTATCAGAAGCGCGTCGGCAGCGGTTATATTGTTCCTGTCCAGAAGACGCAGGATCTCCAGCGGCAGAAGCACATTAAAATAGCTGCCGTCAGTATCATAGTCTTCTTTGTTTCTTGAATAATAAGCATCCAGGAGTATGCCGCGGTATACCACTTTGGACATACGTCCGGCGAGACAGCGGCTTCTTGCTATATTGATGAACATGAAATCTATGCCGGGAATATCGGAAAGCGCTTCTTTTTCATCCCTGCAGAACGCCTCCATCTTCTCTGCCTGGTCGGCTATGTGGGAAAGAGCAGCGGCGCTGAAACCGCGCTCATTAAAGATATCCGTACACTGCAGATAATATTCGAGCACGCGGAAGCGGAAATACTGCCAGTCAAAATCGGGCATGGCTTCGAGATAAAAAGGATCATCGGCTATTTCCATCATCATGTCGAGGATCTCAAGATTTTTCTCATTTTCCAGTTCGTTTCCGGAACTGCGCTCATAGAAAGAAGTCATAAAACGTGCATTGGTGAGCACTATGCCGCGGCATTCGGTATCAGGTATTGATATGAAGACTTCCTTGTCAAGAAGCTTTAAGAATTCGTAGCCTATGGAAATGCCTTTATCTTTGTATACTCCCGCCAGCTGCGGATGAGTGGTGATGCGCTGCGTCATGTTCATCATGGAATAGCAGGCGTTGAGTTCGGCATCCATCATGCGGATACGGTTACATATATCTTTTTTTTCAACGGCGTCATTTAAGAGACGTTCGGAGATCAGTGAAGTGATAGGAAGATCCAGGTTCTCAAAATCATCGGAAGCGCCTGCCACGGTCAGAAGGGTTTCTGCCAGTTCTTCCAACTCTGCTGTTAAATTATCATCGATGGGGCCGGAGGATTCCAGAAGAGGATAGAGGTCTTCATCCAGCATCTTCCTGTTGATGGAAGCCAGCTGGCCTATGCGGCGGAAATTGTTTCTTAAGCGTCTGCTGTAATCACTTGCCGTATCATCCTTCTGGATAAGAGGGGAAGAGAGCAGACGTATCTGCATCATGCGTTCGGTATATTGGTGAAAAGCTTCTTTGAGTGCTGTAATATCCATTTTATTTATCCTACAGTCTGTGGTATTCGGGTATGCGGTTTTCAAAAATACAGTAGTATTCAAAACCTGCGGCTTTCAGCAGGTCGCATACATCATCGAAGCGGTAAGCCATCTGTGCCGTATCATGCGCATCCGAGCCGATGGTCAGTATTTCGCCGCCCAGCTCTCGGTATCGTTTGAGTATGTCAAAGGAAGGATTGGGTCCGCCAAGATCATATTTGTAACCGCTGGTATTGGCTTCGATACCCTTGCCGTTTTCTATAAGCTTTTTCAATATGCGGTCTATGGACTCGCGGAATTCGTCAAACACAAAATTACTGTTTTTGGTAGGGCCGTATCTTAATACATAATCGAGATGGCCGTATACATCAAAGGCTTCGAATCCGCGTATGCATTCATAGATATAGTCAAAGTATTCGTGCCAGGCATCCTTCTCATCACGGCCGCCGAAGAAACTGTCCCTTAAATAAGGATCTTTTCCGTTGCAGAGATGGGAAGAAGCGATGATAAAATCGAAATCATGCTCCTTGGTGTACATAAGATTTTTACGTTGACATGTAGTCTGCATGCCCAGTTCTATGCCGAAATATATCTTTATGCGATCCGCATATTCGGAGCGGTATCTTAAGAGATCATACAGATAGGCATCGGTGTTTACCTCGAATTTACCTTCGGGCTCGTCTTCGGTATAGACAAAATCAAAATCCATATGCTCGGTAAAGCACATTTCCTTAAGCCCCAGCTTAAGGGCCTGTTCTATCATATCTTTCATGGGGGTATCTGAATCCCCGGAAAAGGATGAATGCAGATGTGTGTCGGCTATAATACTCATTTAGTAAAAAACTCCTTTATCAGATAAGCTTCAGGAGAGACATGAATGCCTCATATTCGTTAATACCGCGGCATTCCTTATGCTTGGTAACATGCTTTGCAGTATAGTTCCCGTCATCGTTGCGGAATATCTGGATCACCGGCGTATTCCTTGTGGGAAGTATAGGAAGCAGAGATGGAAGTGACGCGTTATCTGCAGGCGTTGACATCGGAAGCAGGCCGTTCATTCCGTCCAGACCGTAGGGATGAAAAGGATCAGTTACACCGGTGCTGCTCCATGTGCCTGTGAGACCGCCTGTAGCAGATATGGGTGAGGTTCCTGATTTGCCGGAAAGCGGAAGCATGCCGGGAAGGAGTCCGCCACTGGAGGATGTTTCCAGAACTGCGGGCTTATATTGTGAAGATATGGCTCCGATGGAAGGAGTAATATCGATGTCTACCGAACTTGATGGCTGGGAATAAACCGTACTCACTCCTAAAGGAGGAAGCGAAGCTGCAGGAGCAACTGATTGCTGTACGGGGGCAGATCCGAGGGGCAGAAGTGATGAGGTCACCGGCTCCGGACTGATACCCAGGCCTGACTGGCCTGATGACTGAAGCGGCGGCAACTGTGATGCGGATTGCGCCTGAAGCGGCGGCAGCTGTGACTCGGACTGCGCCTGGAGCGGCGGCAATGCCGACGCAGCGGGAGATATACCCGCAGTTGCAGTATCCGTTACAGCGGAATGAAACTGTTCGACAGCGGGAGCTACCGGTGTGGGTACAGGTCCCGTTGGCGGTAAATTAGTCGTTTTCTGGTTAAATAATGCCATTGTCGTATCCCCCCAAAATTTCGACACTATTTTATCATATTTAATGTATTTTAGGCAATACACAAAATTTATATACTTTTCCCTTGAATTTTTACCACTTTAGGCTTACAATAGTGTGCGATGTGAAAAGGTTCACACACAATATAATTCGTATGGAGGATTAAGCAATGGCAGTAAAAGTAGCAATCAATGGTTTCGGACGTATCGGCCGTCTCGCATTCAGACAGATGTTCGGTGCAGCAGGGTATGATGTAGTCGCTATCAACGACCTTACAAGCCCCAAGATGCTTGCACACCTTCTGAAGTATGATTCATCACAGGGCAAGTACGCTCTGGCAGACAAGGTTTCCGCTGGTGAGGATTCCATCACTGTAGACGGCAAGACATTAAAGATCTATAAAGAGCCGGATGCAAACAATTGCCCTTGGGGCGAGCTCGGTGTAGACGTTGTTCTCGAGTGCTCCGGTTTCTATACCTCAAAGGAGAAGGCACAGGCACACATCAATGCAGGCGCTAAGAAAGTAGTTATCTCTGCTCCCGCAGGCAATGACCTTCCTACCATCGTTTACAATGTTAACCACACAACTCTTACAAAGGATGACAAGATCATCTCTGCAGCAAGCTGTACAACAAACTGCTTAGCACCTATGGCTAAGGCTCTTAACGATCTCGCTACCATCAAGAGTGGTATCATGAGCACCATCCACGCTTACACAGGCGATCAGATGATCCTTGACGGTCCTCAGCGTAAGGGCGACCTTCGTCGTTCACGCGCAGGCGCTTGCAACATCGTTCCCAACTCTACAGGTGCTGCTAAGGCAATCGGCCTTGTTATCCCTGAACTCAACGGCAAGCTCATCGGCTCTGCTCAGCGTGTTCCTACACCTACAGGCTCAACAACAATCCTTGTTGCTACAGTTGAGAAGTCTGTTACAAAGGAAGAGATCAATGCAGCTATGAAGGCAGCAGCAAACGAGTCCTTCGGTTACAACGAGGATGAGATCGTTTCTTCCGATATCGTTGGAATGAGATTTGGTTCTCTCTTCGATGCTACTCAGACAATGGTTAGCAAGATC
>JAEEIK010000108.1 GCA_016281335.1 Lachnospiraceae bacterium
CCTCAAGGAACTGAGCACGCAGTACAAGTACACCCAGGATGTTATGACCAGCTCCGACGGAACCCTGAAGGGTGTGTCATGGCAGGGCTGCCCGGGCGTTCTGATCTACAACCGTGAAGCTGCTAAGGAAGTTCTTGGTTCTGACGATCCTGCTGATGTACAGGCTGCTGTTAAGGATTGGGATACTTACAAGGCTACCGCTGCTGATATGAAGGCAAAGGGTTATTACATGACCGCAACTGTTAACGATACATATCGTACATTCTCTAACAACGTTTCCATTCCTTGGGTTAGCGCTGACAAGAAGGTTCAGGTTGACGACAACATCAAGAGATGGGTTGACGATTCTAAGGAAATGTATGATGCAGGCCAGATCAAGTCTACAGAAAACCTCTGGGGCGAAGCTTGGAACACAGGTTTCTATCCCGATGGTAAGGTATTCTGCTACTTTGGACCCGCTTGGCTGATCAACTTCTGTATGGCAGCTGATGTTGACGGATCTATCGCAAACCAGGGTGGCTGGGGCGCTACCGAAGGTCCTCAGGGCTTCTTCTGGGGTGGTACATGGATCTGCGCAGCAGCAGGTACAGACAACAAGGCAACTGTTGCTGACATCATGAGAAAGCTTACTGTTGACAAGGACATCATGGTTGACATCGTTAAGCAGGATGATGATTTCGTAAACAACCAGCCCGCTATGGAAGAGCTTGCAGCTAGCGATTACACAAGCGCAGTATTCGGCGGCCAGAATCCTCTTGGCATGTTCGCAGCAGGCGCTAAGAACATCAGCCTTGACAAGATCAGCGCATATGATCAGGGTTGCAACGAAGAATTCCAGAACGCTATGAAGGATTACTTCGATGGCAACGCAGACTATGATACTGCACTCAACAAGTTCTATGATGCAATCACCACAAAGTATCCCGCACTTAGCAAATAAGTAAAGGTACTTGCGGTAAATACGCAGACTGAATAAGTATGAGGACGTGCCTGTCCGAAAGGGCAGGCACGTTTTATGAAAAAAAGAAAGCAAAGAAAGTGGAGTCCATTTTCTTTGTTCTGCTGTTAAGGCAGAGAAGATCAAATCCTGGCTTATGGAGGTAATGGAATGAAAAAAAAGGGCAAGTCTGTTGTTTCGTACAACAAGTGGGGGTACATCTTTCTGATTCCTTTTACGGTCGCATTTGTAGTATTTCAGTTTATCCCTTTGCTCAACACCATCAAAAACAGTTTTTTTGAGCATTATCGTGACGGTCTTGAGATAATAGGACCGAATTGGGTAGGCTTAAAGAATTATCAGAAATTATTTTCAGACGGTAACTTTATGACCTATCTGAAAAACACCATGATCATGTGGATCATGGGCTTTATACCGCAGATAATAATATCTCTGCTTTTCGCAGCATGGTTTTCAGATCCCAGCCTGCGTCTTAAAGGACAGAGATTTTTCAAGACAGTTATATATCTTCCGAACCTGATAATGGCTTCGGCATTTTCAATGTTGTTCTTCACACTGTTCTCAACAGTGGGACCTATCAATGATATAATGAAGAATATCCAGCTGGCATCGGGAGCTATCAGCAGTGCTGATGCGTATGTTCCTTATGACTTCCTGGCCCATACCGGAAGCGTACGAGGGCTGGTTGCAGGTATGAACTGCTTAATGTGGTTCGGTAACACGACCATCCTTCTGTTGGCCGGTATGATGGGTATAGATACGACCCTGTTTGAAGCGGCTGAGGTGGACGGAGCTACGGCTAAACAGATATTCTGGCGCATAACGCTCCCTATACTCCGACCGATACTTATCTACGTTATGGTCACATCACTTATCGGCGGTCTCCAGATGTTCGATGTTCCTCAGATACTGACCGATGGTTCCGGTGCGCCTAACAATACGGCTACCACGCTTATCATGCATCTGAACAAGCATCTGTACAGTAAGAATTACGGTATGGGTGGTGCCCTTTCCGTTATCCTGTTCATTATCACCGCTATCTTAAGCTTCATAGTATTCAAGTTCAGCGGTAATAACGACAAGTACGGCAAGAAGTAAAGGAGGCAGAGTATGCAGGTAAATATGATTCAGGAAAAAACCAAAGGCGGAGTTAAGACAAGACGCACCATTGCTTATATTATATTGAGCCTGGCCAGCTTCTTCTGTCTTATCTGGTTCTATATACTGCTGATCAACTCCACCCGTTCCAAGGGTGAGTTGACAAAGGGATTTACGATCATCCCCAGCACACATTTATTTGAGAACTTAAACAATTCGTTCCACAGTACGCAGCCCATACTTAACGGTATGGTGAACAGTATCATAGTAGCCGTATGTACTGCTACATTAAGCGTATACTTCTCCTGCGTAACTGCTTATGCGATCCACGCTTACGAATTCAAACTTAAGAAGGCGATATTCACAGTGATACTTGCCATAATGATGATCCCTACACAGGTCACCGCACTCGGTTTCCTGCAGTTGATCGACAAGATGCACCTGATGGATAACTTCCTTCCTCTGATCCTGCCCGGAATAGCGGCGCCGATAGTATTCTTCTATATGAAGCAATACATGGAGAGCTCGCTTCCTCTGGAACTTCTGGAAGCAGCCCGGATCGACGGTGCAGGCGAGATCCGTATCTTTAACACCATAGTGCTTCCGCTGATGGTTCCGGCCATGGCGGTACAGGCTATCTTCTCCTTCGTGGCCAGCTGGAATAATTACTTTACTCCGGCCCTGGTGCTTTCAACCGATACGAAGAAGACACTGCCTATATTGATAGCACAGTTACGTGGTGCTGACTTCCTTAAGTTTGATATGGGTATCGTTTATGCTACCATAGCATTCTCGATCTTCCCTGTCATCGTTGTATACCTTATACTTTCCAAGTATATAGTAGGAGGTCTTGCGGCAGGTTCCGTTAAGGGTTAAACCATTCGGAGATTTACAGTGCTCCTGTGGGCGTTCACCTAGGGCGCTCATGGGAGCTTTTATATTTTTTCTTACAGAGGTTTTGATATGGCTGGCAATTTATTTTCGGCAGACAGTCCCTTTTCCAAAGGGCTGACCAAGATAGGCGAACTTGTTATAGTGAGCTTATTATGGTTTGTTACCTCACTTCCCGTTATTACCATAGGTGCATCCACAACAGCCCTGTATTATGCTGTAGTGAAATGTCTGCGCATGGGAAGAGGATATATAGTAAAGGAGTATTTCAGATCCTGGAAGCAGAATCTGATCAAGTCCGTCATCATCACAGTGATACTGGGAGGAATCTTCCTTCTGATATGGAGCACAAGTACGGACTTAAGCGTTATGCTGCAGGATATGATAGCCAATGGGGCCAGAAGCGTATTTGCAAAAGACGGAGGCAAGTACTACGGTTCTTATCTTGTCTTTGCTGTTTTGATACTCTTTATGGGAATGATGTTCTGCTATATCTTCCCGCTGCTGTCACGCTTTGATCTTCCGTTGCCGAAGCTCTTTGCCGTATCTTTTGTCTTTGTTATAAAGTATATCTTTTACAGTGTGGCTATGCTGGTGATCCTTGTAGGCATGGGTTACTTCGTGATTAGGCTTCCGCTTGGTATGATGTTTGCTCCGGGACTGTGGGCGCTGCTCTGTTCTTTTCTTGTGGAAAAACCGATAAAGAGTATTACTCCGGAGCCTGAAGAAGATGAGGATGCCTGGTGGATGAGACTGTAAAAAGTTTCTTGAATGATAAGGGAAAATATGGTAATATATATGTGCTTGTGTTGTAATCCGTTACGGATCCCGGCATCAGATGGGGAAGGTATACGAAAAGGGGAAGGTAATTACAATGATAGATGTTAATCAGATCATGTATGACTTGATCAGAAAAAGCGGAACGATTGAGACAACCAGTGTAGAAGAGATCGAAGAGATCGTAGATACAGGTCTTGAGATCAACGACGACAATGTGCAGAAGGTTGCGACCGATTATCTGACTGAAAAGGGTTACGCCAGAACTCCGCAGAACATGGATATGGCTAAACGTACCGTTATGGAGAGTTCCGAAGGTTCGGATACCGTAAGGGTAAGAAGAGTCAGGACCATAGTTGAGAATCTCCTTTCAGATATAGATGAAAAGGAATCGGAAAGCATGATGAACATCTGTCTGCTGGATCAGCTGATGAAAGTCAGCGAGAAGATGGACAGTCTTACCAATAAACGTTATGAATATGCAGTCGAGATAGTAGATGAAGTACTTCTGGACAGCGAGAAACCTTCGGGATCACTTATGGAATTTGTTTCTTTCCAGACGCTGCTCAACAGATATGCAAGCCAGGGCTTCCGTGTAGTAGGCTTTACCATCAGGGAAGTAGGAAACCACGGCAAGATAATGATGAGCGGTTTCCAGTCGATGCAGAAGCAGACGGTAGTTGTATTTGAACGTGAAGTAGTATAAGGAAGTAAGATAATAAAGTCATAAAACAGCCATTGTTTCTTTTGAAACGATGGTTGTAATTTTTTTGACGAACAGGAGTTGTAAATTGAAAGTGATAAATGTTGCAGATATCAGTGAAGCGATAAAGGACATGTGCATAGAGACTAACTACTCTCTCTCTGCCGATATGCAGATCGCGCTTGATAAGGCGGAAAGATGTGAAGAGTCACCCCTCGGTAAACAGATACTGTCCAAGTTGAAGGACAATCTTAAGATAGCCGGCGAGGATCAGATACCCATTTGTCAGGATACGGGTATGGCAGTAGTATTTGCCGAGATAGGTCAGGATGTCCATGTTAACGGGGGCTGGATAGAAGATGCGATAAACGAAGGCGTCCGCAGAGGTTATACTGAGGGCTATCTAAGAAAATCCGTAGTAGGTGATCCTATTATAAGGAAGAATACCGGTGATAACACACCGGCTGTCATACATTATTTTATGGTGCCGGGTGATAAGATAAAGCTGACTCTTGCGCCAAAAGGCTTCGGAAGCGAGAACATGAGCAGAGTGTTTATGCTGAAACCCGCTGACGGAGTGGAAGGCATAAAGAACGCGATACTGACTGCCGTGAAAGATGCGGGGCCCAATGCCTGTCCTCCGATGGTAGTCGGTGTGGGTATCGGAGGCACTTTTGAAAAATGCGCCCTGCTTGCCAAGAAAGCTCTGACAAGAGCTGCCGGTGAGAATTCCGAAGATCCCTTTATTAAAGCTATGGAAGAAGAATTGCTTGAAAAGATAAATGCTCTGGGAATAGGACCCGGCGGACTGGGCGGAACGACCACTGCATTCGCGGTTAATATAGAAACATATGCAACGCATATCGCAGGCCTGCCTGTAGGCGTAAATATATGCTGTCATGTAAACAGACACGCAACGAGGATATTATAATGGAAGTAAGATTAACGGCGCCTTTTGACGCAGAAGAATTAAAGAAACTTAAAGCCGGGGATATGGTATATATCAGCGGTACAATATATGTTGCCAGGGATGCTGCGCATAAGCGTATGCAGGAAGCGCTTGATAATAATGAAGAACTCCCTTTTGAGATGAGCGGAAACGGTATATATTATATGGGACCGTCACCTGCAAGAGAAGGACGTGTGATAGGAAGCGCCGGTCCTACGACTGCAAGCCGTATGGATAAATATGCGCCGCGCCTTCTGGATCTCGGATTGAAAGTGATGATAGGAAAAGGGAAGAGAACGCAGGAAGTAAAAGATGCTATAGTAAGGAACGGTGCGGTATATATGGCAGCCATAGGCGGCGCCGGAGCCCTGCTTTCAAAATCAATCATTGCTTCGGAAGTGATAGCGTATGAGGATCTGGGAGCGGAAGCAGTCAGAAAGCTTGAAGTAAAGGACTTTCCTGCCATAGTTGTGATAGATGTAACGGGAGAGGATCTGTATATATCATCAATAGAAGAATACAGAAGAGAAGCGTGAAAATCGGTATTGACACGGAATAAACAATAACGTATAATAATCAATGCGCTTTAAATATATACAGAGCATTTTTATTCGGAGAAGTACTCAAGAGGCCGAAGAGGCGCCCCTGCTAAGGGTGTAGGTCGGGTGACCGGCGCGAGGGTTCAAATCCCTCCTTCTCCGCTGAAAAGTCCTGAACAGGGCTTTTCTTATTCTAAAATAGATATTATCGGATACAAGTAATTGATACTTATAATAGGAAGAAACCACTATATTTGGTGGACTTCAAAAAAGACAAAAAAACTTTAAAGTTTTTAAAAAAAAGTGTTGACACGGTGTATCGAAAGTGGTAATATCTAAAAGTCGCACGCGAGAAGGTAGTAAAAGCGAGCGGCGCAGAACCTTGATAATTATACAACAATGCAATCCCTGAAGAATTCTAATGAAGAATAATTCAGAACGGTTTAAACAAACCAACAGTAAACGGATTTTTAGCCAGTTTAAAACTGGCTGGGAATACAAACTTTTTTAGAGAGTTTGATCCTGGCTCAGGATGAACGCTGGCGGCGTGCTTAACACATGCAAGTCGAACGAAGCTCTTGGAACTGAGGATTCGTCTGAAGTGAAGAG
>JAEEIK010000109.1 GCA_016281335.1 Lachnospiraceae bacterium
ATCCCACTCGGTCTTATCAAAAGAACCTCTGAGGATGGCACGGCGTTCTCTCTCTTCATCGGATACATCCAGGACTATTATGCTCACATTATCGGCTCCATAGTGGTCGATATAGGTACTCGCTCCGTTTACATCCAGGATCAATTACCTGTATTACTACGCTGAGCTTTTCTTTTGGAAGAGCATCCAGCTTTTTTAATGATTCTGCCGGCAGAGTCATAGTTCTCATACCCCCATCTACTTTCCACTAAAAATCTTATATAGCAATCTTTTTTACTAAAATCATAATACCTTATAAGATTCTAAATCTTTGCATATCTCCTTTATGGTTTCTTCACGATGTATGATCTGTTTCCTAAGAGATGAAAGCATTTCTCTGTCTGGTATATATGGGTGAGAGTCATATTCATCAAAATAATAAAGATCTATGTTTTCTTTTTATACTAATGTTTTGGCAAGATCGGCGATATGCTCGCCATATTGGGCCTTTACTTCGTCAAATGTTACTCCAGCCCGTAATTTATCTATCGCTTTGGCAAGGTCAATTGCGCCTTCAGTCAGAGCTTCAGCAAAGCCCTCAGCATAACCCTCAGCAAAGCCCTCAGCGCGAATCCGATCAGAAGCGAGTTCCAGTACTTCTCCACCCATGAGTTTTCCTCCTAAATCTCTGAATACTCTTTTTTCTTTCCATGTCTCACATTGCTCTTCGGCGTTTCAGCAGATACTTCCAAAGCTTTCGCAAGCTTTGTCTGCCTCCGTCGAAAACGGGTGCGGGCGATCAGCAATATGAGCATCACCGGCACAAGTACTGCTACGGCTGCTGCCGCCACCATGCACAATATCACCCATCCCCTGTCCGGGGCCGGATTCTGCGGCATTTCTTCTTCTGTATTCACCGGATACACCGCAGTTATATCAACATGTTCATCTTCCTCAGCCGGAAATCCGATATAAGCGGCTTCTCCGCCATCATGTTCTGCTTCCCAGGCCAGAGCAGCTTTTTTCCTCTGCTCCTCATCTGCCTCTTCCGCCTTCTTCAGTTCATCCTGATATAAAAAATGAATATTGACCGCTTCGCTTTCCGTCTTCAGATCGTAGCGGTTATAGACTCTCGCTGTCACCGTACTGTCTTTTTCGCGTGGCAGCATGATGGTAAAAGAAGCGCTCTTCTCATTTTCATTTTTATCCACAGAATAGCCCGGCCACACACTCAGTCTCGTATAGCTCTGTCCGCCGTCAGTACTGTAGTCAAAGTATTCCAGCGCCTCATCATTATCCGCCGCATCTATCCTAAAGGTCACTTCCCCGGTCTCTTCATTTTTTGATACTATGTTCAGTATGCATTCATCGGGCTCAGTGCTGTCATTGAGCGGATACATCATTACTCCGTCTGCAGGCGTCACTTTTTCACTGCCATGATCCTCTCCGGTCACGCTGTTCTTCAGTCCGAAATACCTGGCTACAGCCTGCGCATCCTCACGGCCGAAAGCCTGCATCTTTTCTTCAGTGTCCGCATATACGCTGTCGCTTTCCACATCCACGTGGCAGTGTTCCAGTATCACCGCGGGCATCCCGAGAGCCGCAGCCTCACGGATGATACCGTAATAATCTCCCTTATTTCCGAGACGTGTTTTTATCCCACGCAGATGAAGACCCATTTTTCCCATCTGCTCTGTCCAGCATCTTCCGAAGCCATACCCCACCCCATGAAAGGGCGGTGCGGAAGGTATCCATATCTCAGCCCCGAACACCTCATGATCCACGGAAGCATTGTAATGGACGCTTATAAGAAGATCTGCCTTCACACCGGCGGCAAACTCTGCCCTTTCTTTTAAAGACATATCCACGTCATCATTCCGTGTCAGATAAACCTGTATGCCCTCGTATTTACTTAATTCCGCCGCCATGGCCTGCGCTGTGATGAGATTACGTTCTTTTTCAAGCATCTCCGTATTCTCTTCACCCATATTCTCGCCGCCATGACCCGGATCGATAACAACTACCACATCCCGTACCGTGATATCGTCCATGGCAGCATGACTCTCCGTGGGTGCCGGGATGATAAGCAGTATTATCAATATAAAGAAAAACAGTTTACTTTTCACTTCTCATCCGTCGCATCACAATTGGATACGGTCCCTCTTGCCCAGGGACTTCCCACATCACATCTTCCGTGATGATAGGCTTCCCTCTTTACTCCCAGTTCATCTATCTCGTTCAAGCGCATACCTCCTCTTTATCATATCTGACTGCTTTTCCGTTTACAGCAGCATTTCATCCGGCCGGGCCGTCATCAGCTTAATTCGATTATACTGTATCAGTTGTCAAAAGCAAAGAATTATTCGGCCGCTGAACTGCGAATGATCTGTATGAGTATTTCAGAAAGGCAGCAAAAAAAGTAATTAAAAATATTTTTAAATAGTTCTTGCCGAAATGAGATCTTTGTGTTAATATCTATTTAAAGAAAAATTTAAATAGGTAAAGATCATGGGAGATACAAATATATTCAAAGTGCTGGCAGACGGCCAGCGAAGAGAGATCCTTACGATGCTTAAAGACGGGCGTATGAATGCAGGAGAGATCGCAGAACAGCTTAAGGTCACGCCTGCTGCCCTGTCTTATCATCTGAAACTCTTAAAAGCCGCTGACCTGATCGAAGAGTATAAGGAAAAAAACTTTATCTACTATGAGATCAACACTACGGTTTTTGATGAGCTGATCATGTGGGTAAATCAGTTTGGAGGAAAAAAGAAATGAAGAAAACAATGTGGTTCCTTGCGATGATACCGGTAGCTGTAACGGCCGTGATCCTGCAGTTTCTGCCGGATACGATACCTATGCATCATGACATGGCAGGCAATACGAACAGATGGGGAAACAAGGCTGAGAGCCTGATCTTTCCGCTGATCATTCTGATCGTGGCACTCTTCTGGCATCTGATGATCCGCGCTTTTGAGAAAAAGGCGGCAAACGCAAAAACGGAGAAGGAACAGATGGAGGCAAAATCTTCCGCTAAAATGCTCGGCTTTGTGGGAATCTCTCAGACTCTTATGTTTGGCATCTTGCATTACTTCATACTTTATTCTTCATATGTGCAGGCAACTGCGGGAAGTACAAAGTCAGTTATCGACATAGCAAAGGTTTCCTGCATACTCTGCGGTATCATGTTTGTGGTGATCGGCAACTTCATGAGCAAGGCAAAGAGAAATACTCTGGTGGGTCTCAGGACGACCTGGAGCATGTATAATGACAATACATGGAGAAAGAGCAACCTTTTTGCAGCGATACTCATTATCATCGCCGGGCTGCTTACGATAGTTACAACTGTCTTTGCAAACGGGAACCTGAGTACGGTCTTTATGCTTGTGTATATACTCATCGCCGCGCTTATCAGCATAGCCTACTCGAAAAAAGTATACGACAGGGAGACCGCATCCGGAAATTAATTTATATGTTCATGCACAGTATTGGAATTATTACACGATAGATTATCATCTTAATGAACTTAAGAAAAAACTAATTCGTTATAAATCATACATAATGTGTGGTCATGCACCAGAAAATTATAGTAATTATATATCAAACGGTGATGATCAAAAAGAAAACAACAAATGAGGAGATTTGATAACGATGGAGACATTTTATCTTGTGGTTTATGAAAATGTAGGGAGTGGTGGCGTGGCCAAGTGTAGCGGTCTTGACAAGACTGATCACCTTCACATTTTTTATACAGAGAATTCAAAAAATATAAAACAAAACTTTAAGCAGGAAATACATAACGATTTGAGAATTGATCTTGGCGAGTATGCATATCAGGAAGCGTATAATTGCTTAAAACCGATATTAAAAAAATACGGTAAATAGTTATGTTATGAAGGGCATCCGAGGATAATATCCAAGGATGCTTTTCGTATATATTTTAAGAGTGAGGAGGTCATAGGGAAGGGGAAACTGCGATATGATGCCAACGTAATCGCGGAAGAATACAGAATGAGCCGCCTAAAAGAGGCATGCAGGACGGCGATTCTGGCGCAGTTGGACCTTATTGATGGTTTGTTAAGGGCTTATGG
>JAEEIK010000110.1 GCA_016281335.1 Lachnospiraceae bacterium
CATCACCGATGAGGAGTCTCTTGGGATCGGTAGAAAGTGTGGTCTTACCTGTTCCTGACAGACCGAAGAAGATAGCTGTGTGCTTACCTTCCATATCTGTGTTAGCGGAGCAGTGCATTGAAGCCATACCGTCAAGAGGAAGGAAGTAGTTCATCATTGAGAACATACCCTTCTTCATCTCGCCGCCGTACCAGGTATTCAGGATAACCTGCTCACGGCTTGTTACGTTGAACAGAACTGCGGTCTCAGAGTTAAGACCAAGCTCCTTGTAATTCTCAACCTTTGCCTTTGAAGCTGTGTAAACAACAAAGTTAGGCTCGAAGTTCTCAAGTTCTTCAGCGCTGGGCTTGATGAACATGTTCTCTACGAAATGTGCCTGCCATGCAACTTCCATTATGAAACGGACTGCAAGACGGGTATCCTTGTTAGCGCCGCAGAAAGCATCTACTACATAAAGCTTCTTGTTGGAAAGCTCATCTATAGCAAGCTTCTTGCAGGCATCCCATGCTTCCTGGGTAGCCCTGTGGTTATCATTGGGATATTCTTCTGATGTCCACCATACGGTATCATGTGCCTTTGCATCATCAACGATGAATTTGTCTTTGGGTGAACGTCCGGTGTAGATACCGGTCATAACGTTAACTGCATCAAGCTCGGTGTTAACGCCCTTGTCAAATCCCTCAAGTGAAGGATCCATCTCGTCCTTGTACAGCTGCTCATAGGAAGGATTGTGGAAAATCTCCTGGACACCTGTAATGCCATACTTGCTCAAATCGATCTGTGCCATCTTTTTACTCCTTTTTTTATTATTTTTGACCCCATGATTTCATGGGAATTGACGTGCCTATGTCATATACTTTTTACGCCGTGAATATTATACATGATTTTCAGATAAAATCAAGCATAAATATGAAATTCCATGGCCTGCAGGCACAAAAAAAGGAGCTCTGAAGCCCCTTTAAGATCTCACAGCTTATCACTGCAATAACGAAAGGATATCCTGCCTGCTCTGATTTGCGTTCGATATCATGGACTCTCCGGATTGTGCCAGGACGTTCTGAAGCGTTAATGACATCATTTCCTTTGACATATCCGCGTCTCTCAGACGGCTTTCTGCTGCCTGTGTATTCTCAACGGTATTGTTATTGCTGTTTACGGTATGCTCAAGCCGGTTCTGCTGAGCGCCTATGTCTGATCTCCTGGAGGAGATATCCTGCATTGCGCGCTTTATCAATTTTATCGAAAGCCCGGCTGCCTCCTGCTCATCCACATGTATGCTGTTAATACCGAGCTGCTCACTGTCCATCTTGTCAATAGTTAAATACATCCCATGTCCCGCTTCCACTCCTGTCTGTATCCAAAGCGTCTTTTCATAAGGAGGATATGTCACATCAACGAGCTGATCAAAGTTTACGCTTGCTCTCGCTCCAACAGCATTGCGATATGCATTTGCCGCAGCTTCCTCCGAAGCATATTTATTCCCGTATGAATACACATAGAGCTTGCCGCCGGATTTGGCAAGGGCCGAAGCATGACTGACCTGATAACCGCCGGTCCCAAGCTCGCCTGAACTGTATACGGGATGAGCCTTTACCCCGTTAATGATCGCGTCTGCCAATGCGTCACCGCTGGAAACGCCATTAACACCTATAGAATAATAATGCTGATTTCCTGTATTCGATACCGAAGATGTTCCGGCCGGATCAGATGTCAGGGTTATATCAAAGACTTCATTACAGCCGTAGGGGCAGACAAAGGAAAAGGATTTTCCGTAAAGCATATCGATATTTTGTGCATTTACTGCGCTAAGATCCATGGATGCCGCCGAATAATAGCCCCCACCTTGTGCGGGATAGCCCTCGCTCAGATGCCCTGTCTCAGTAGATGGAGACGAGATCAGATGGGGCAGATTCTCATAATATTCATCTCCGTAGCCGCGGATATCACGAAAGATCTTCTTTTCATTGAACGTAGTATCCCTTCCTATCCTGTCGATCTCCTCTTTCAGAGCTCCGATCTCCTGCTCGATGGCATTGCGATCCTCATCGTTCAGGGTGCCGTTAGCCGCCTGGACTGAAAGCTGAGTCATACGGTTAAGGATATCATGTACTTCCGCAAGGGCGCCGTCGGCAACCTGACAGAGAGAGATACCGTCCTCGGTATTCTCGGTTGCTCTCGTAAGCCCCTTTACCTGCCTGCGCATCTTTTCCGAAATGGCAAGCCCCGCCGCATCATCTGCTGCACGGTTTATCTTATATCCGGATGAAAGCTTCTCCGTCGTCTTTGCTTTTTTACCGGTATTTATTTTATACTGTCTCTGCGCATTCATCGCAGCGATGTTTGTCTGTATTACCATTGCAAATCTCCGTATTTTACAATCCGGATTGCAGGTAGTTATTCCTTTGGGTCTTTATCATACCGGAATCTTTCTGATCGATTTACTATTTATAGTATCGACCATTTCCCAGATCAGTTTAGCATTATCCGTAAGAAGATAGTTTTTTTACATCCTCCGCCGTGGTTATCTTGACGTTTTTCTCATCCCCGGGTATCACCGCCACATCCATTCCGTCAAGCACGGCGATCTCCGCAGAACCGTTGATCTCAAGTATCTTATCCGGCAGAAGCTCTTCAAGAGCCTTTTTGAAACGTTCTAGTTTAAATGCCTCCGGCGCCTGTCCTGCTCTTAAGCTGCTACGGTCAAGCAGGGCTTTGATCCTGCCGTCTTCGCAGACATAAGTCGTGTCCTTGACGGGTATTCCCGGCATCACTCCCTCGTGATCCTTTAGTCCGCTTAAGCAGCCGCTTATAAGCTCCGCGCTCACAAAGGGTCTCGCCGCATCATGTATCAGGACATTATCCTCATCCGACACATTTTTCATATCATTAAGAGCATTTAGTATGGACAGCGCCCTGTTTTTTCCCGGAGCGGAAAAGCCCTCTATCTTTGCTTTAGAGCTTTCCCCTGCTGCATCCAGTATCCTGTCTCTCCACTCCTCCTCGGCCACTATCCTGACACTGTCGATCTGCGGATGGGAGGTAAGAGCATGAAGAGCGCGGATCACCATCATCTCCCCGCCCATATCGATATACTGTTTCGGGATATCTCCCCCGGCCCTTAAGCCCTTTCCGCCTGACAGAAGTATCGCCCTGTTCATTTAAAACTCCATATTCCTGATATTCCTGATGGTCTCGGCATAGTCCTTTCCTTTTCCGAAGAGAAGCGTGGTACCGAGTACAAAACCCTTTACGCCCAGGGGCGCATACTCTTTGATCTTGTCCGCGCCGCAAGCCCCGTCCCAGTATATATCAAAATGCATATCCTCTTTGATGGCCAGAAGCTCATCATATTTCTGCCTGACATAAGGAAGGAACATCTGGGAAGCATTTCCGGGATTCACGCTCATGACCAGCACCTTATCCACTATGGTCAGCATCATCCTGACAGTCTCCACGCTGGTTCCGGGATTGATCGCTATGCCCGGTATCAGTCCCGCGTCTATAATCTTCTGAAGCGTGGTCGAAGGGTGATACTCCGCTTCCGGATGGATATAGATAGTATCCCCTTTATTCAGATTATTAATGAACAGATCTATGGTATTGTTCGGATGCTCTACCATAAGGTGCACATCCAGTGGCAGCTTCGTAGCCTTCCTGATATAGATCATATCATTTAAGGACATAGCATAATTATGGACATAACGACCGTCCATTATATCTATGTGAAAAGAATCTATCCCCGCCTTTTCGAGCTCCTCTGCTTCTCTTTTGAGATTCCCGAAATCAGCGCACATCATTGACGCCATCAGTTCAAATTTCATCTTTTCTTTCCCCCTTTCTGGTATCGGTACGAAGCCTGAAGTCACTGTGATCCAGGGAAAAGTTGGGATTATAATACGGATCCCCTTTATCCAGCGCTTCCTTCCACTTTTCCCTGAAGTGTTTCGATTCTTCCTCATATCTTTCCGCATTTGCGCCCTTATCATCCGCTCCTCTTGATATGGATTCGTAATGATAAAGCTCCGCAAAGGGAGTAAACACGTTCAGATATCCGAGCTGTCTTAACTTAAGACAGAAGTCCACGTCATTCAGTGATACGGCAAAGCCCTCATCCAGTCCGCCCACTTCTTCATAAAGCGTTCTTTTTACCAGCAGACAGGCCCCTGTAACTGCCGATACATCCTGGGCATAACAGAGTCTTCCCATATAACCCAGTATGTCCCTGCCATCTCTGTAATGTGTATGTCCCGCTGTCCTGTGAGCTCCGAGCCCTAATACTATGCCCGCATGCTGTATCGTATCATCCGGATAGTAAAGCTTAGCCCCGACAGCTCCCACATCTTCTCTCTGTGCATACATCAGCAGTTCTTCGATCCAGTTGATGCTTATCACTTCGGTATCATTATTGAGCAGCAGTATATAATCACCCCTGGATTTTTTTACACCTGCATTGCACACCTTCGAATAATTAAAGGGCCCGTGGCACTCGGTCACGCGGATCCGCTTATCTGCTTTCAGTTCCTCATAATAATCGCGTATCTCGCGGCCTTTGGAATTGTTCTCCACTATGATGATCTCGTAATTCTCATAGGTAGACTTATTCCGTATGGAGTCCACGCAGCGCTTAAGATCATCCTTGTGTTCCTTATTCGGTATGATGATCGAGATAAGCGGCGTTTCCTTTATCTCATAGCTCAATCTGAAGATAGTCTCAAAGGCCCTGGTGGAAGTGATGCTGAAATTCTCAAAGCCCGCCCTCTTCAGGTGATCCGCAACCGCCCCCTTCGCCGCATCTATCGCATAGGACTTGGCAGTGATATCGGCAGCCACACTGGCCGGATGGGATCTCCAGTAATAGAGTATGCGCGGAACATGCACTATCTTACGCGCTCTTGATGTCAGCCTGAGTATCATGTCATGATCCTGGCTTCCGTCAAACTCCGTCCTGAACAGTTCATCCCCGCCCAGCAGCTCTCTTTTGAACACACTGAAATGGCAGATATAATTATTGGCCCTTAAGTTATCTATGGCAAAGTCCGGCTTGAAATGCAGGACTATCATATGGTCTATGTCTTTCTCACCCTTAAAGGTAGCCTCGTCACAGTAGAGATAATCGGCATCCTCATCGCAGATCCTCTTCATATATTCATAGAGCACCGAAGGATGAAGTATATCGTCATGGTCAAAGAGTCCGATGTACTCTCCGCCCGCCATCCTTACGCATTCGTTGGTGTTGCCGGATATACCGAGATTCTCCGTGAGTTTCTTATAAACGATACGGCTGTCCTCTTTAGCATATTCCCGGCAGATATCCCCCACATATCCATGGGCATCGTCCGAACCATCCGCAAGACAGAGCTGCCATTTCTTATAAGTCTGGGCCTTTACCGAATCCATCATCTCCCGCAGATATTTCTCGGGAGTATTATAAAGAGGCGTCAGTATCGAGATCGTGATATCCTTATCGAAGACACAGGCTTCCTCAAGACTTCTTTCCTTTGCATCTGGAAAACCCGCGGTTCCGAGTCTTTTCTTTACCTTAAGCTCCACAGCCTTATTTTTCAGCTTGCCGTAAAAGCCCCGCAATGAGCCGTAGCGCTTCACCCTCTTCAGATTCTTATCAAGCGAAGTCTTAAGCTTTCTTGCCGGAGCGCTTAACTTATAAAAACGGCTGCTCTCGATAAGGCTTATCTTTGAGGAAAGCACACGGTTTTCCTCAGCCGTAAGCCGCATTTTTTCTTCGATCTCTATAACTTTTATGCGCTCTTTCTCATAAAGAGTCTTAACGTCGTTTTCCATTTTCACTGACCGATGCTGAGCGTCTTTTCGCTCTCAGCATAATACACGCTTCCTGTTTCCTTATCCTTAAATTCCACGGCTATATACCAGGCGCCTTCTGAAAGGCTGTCCTTATCCGGTCTCAACGAAAAGCCGGAAAGCAGAATATTCTTTTCATCCGGAAAGACATACTTAAGCTCCGGCAGATACTGCCCCTCTAAATCATAGGCCCTCATATCTTTGTCTTTACTGAGGATCAGTCTTTTAGCGTATCTTGCATTATCCGCGCCTTCCATATAAGCCCAGCCCTTTATCAGCAGGCTCTCCTCTTCGTCCCTGCGGAACTTTTTTTGTATCCCGCATTCGTCGATATTCAGCTTCAGGGAATGACACTTTCTTAAAGCGATGTTTCCCTTAAACTCTTCATATTCCCTGTCTCTATAGTCGCGGCTCTCCTGTCTGTTATAAGCCTGCGCTGCAAATCGCGGATCGTCCTTTCTTAAGTGCTGCGGGTAATAAGGATCCCTTCCCGCGTACTGTCTGTGTTTATCGTACAGCCTCTCCCTTTCTTCCGCAAGCCTGTTCCATTTTTCCGTATCCAGCAGGTCATTGCCCCGGGATACCGATTCATCATGTATCAGACTTACATCATTTCTCTGAACATTCCTGTATCCCGCTTCGATAAGACGCATGCACAGATCCACATCATTGTAGGCCACCCTGAAGCTCTCGTCAAAACCGCCCACTCCCGTAAATCTGCTGTTCTTTATCATCAGACAGGCAGCCGTCACTCCTATCATGTTCATCTTCGTCATCGCGAAATTAAAATAAGGATGCTCATCTCCGCCGATACCGCAGAGTTTATGAGCCGGCCCTGTCTCAAGATTGCTTATGCCGGCATGCTGCAGTCTCCCGTCAGGATATAGCAGCTTTGCTCCCACAGCTCCTATGCCCTCTATAGCAGCCTGCTCCATCAGTATCTTCAATACCGAAGCATCGGTAAAATAAGTATCATCATTAAGAAACAGTATATACTCTCCCCTCGCCCTCTTCGCTCCTCTGTTGCACATCCTGGCAAAGTTGAATTCAGCTTCTTTATGGAGATATTCTATGTTTCCGATATGCTTGTTTTTCCGGAGTCTTTCAAACAGCTCCTCATAAGCCTTCCTGTTCTTTTCATCGGAACCGTTATCCACGATGATCAGTTCAATATCGGAAAGCTTTACCGTATCCGTAAGGCTTTTAAGACACCTAGCCAGCATGGCAGGATGGTCTTTGCTGGGTATCACTATACTTAAGTTTCCGCTCTTGCCGGCCTTTTCATATGCTGCCTTTATACCGTCGTATTCAGGCTCATAGCCGAACACACAGGGCGCTATACCTGTATCGAGGGCATACAGCTTCTTCTGTTCATTGCTGATCTTCCCGTGATAGAGCACCAGCGGAGTATGTCCGGTCTTCCTGAAGCCGTCTTCGGTAAAAGACTTCTTAAGGACCAGCTCATAGAGTTTCTTTTTGTTTTTATATATATCCTTTATCTCTTCTTCGGCAAAGGCTTCCCTTCTGAACGCTGTCATGCTGCCGTAGTAATAGCAGCCAAGCAATGACTCCGGGTAAGGTTCCTGCTTAAACCAGGGAAAGCAGCGTTCCCCTTCTTCCGTTACCATATCCTCATCCGCATACCAGATGTCAGCTTCGGGATGTGTCTCAAAATACTTTGCGGCTATCTTATAAGCCCGCTCATCCACGCAGTCCTTATCTTCGGCCTCAAGCCACATTATATCCGTATCCGCTTCTTCAGCTTCGTCAAGCCCCGAATACTTTTCGAAGGCTTCCCTTTCCTTATCCCGTATCCACAGCGGATAAGGCTCTTTAAAAAGCTCTATGTTTTCATTATATGCTTTCAGACTTTCATCACCGGCCGGATCCGTAAGCGGTCTTACAAATCCCTTTCTTGAAAATGACCTCAGAAAATTAAACAGCCTGCTGCCCTCCAAGCGTCCAAGCCTCCACTTCATCAGTGAATTCTTCTCCTCAAGAGCCGCAAGCTCCCCTGCAAGCCTTATATACTTTTCCTTTTCCTCCCTGTACAGAGCTTCGTATCTTTTTTCTTCGTAAGACGTCATACTATCGTCCTCGCGCTGGCGCCCGGAATGGCCGTAACGCACATGCATACTTCAAGCACATCTCCCTCTTTAGCTGCCGGTATCTTCAGCATGATCTGCGGATCGTTGTCCGCGAACACATAACAGTCCCTGGCTACACGCTTTCCGTTTACCTTTATCTTATTTTTCAGCTCTTTCTTATCGCCGCCACTCACATAAGTAAGTCGGTCTATACGGACAAGGCAGGGGTTCATACCCGGATCCAGCCTTAAGCCCTTAACGTTCCTGCCGGGAGAAAGTACGGTCTTAAATCCGTCCTCACAGTAAAGGTCCGTTGTCTTATCCATATACGAGCGTTCTTCCGAAAAGCCCGCCCCTATATCCTCATATACCTGCAGATAAGATGCGGGGCCTGTGCTTTTGCTGACCATGAGTTCCTTTACCGGATATCCCAGTTTCTGTCTTATCTCGGAAAGGGCAAGCCTTCCTCCCGTCACTTTCTTCTGGAAGGCTGCTTCCTCTTCATTTATCTTTCTGAAAAGGGCGCTCATCCCGTCCTTATTAAGTCTCTTCTTTATCCTGGCAAGACCGCTTATGTTTCTTCCCGGATGTTCAAGAGAATAACAGTACAGCGTTCTCATAGCCGAAAGCTCCGCGCTCCCGCCTTCCTCATTCATCCATTCATAATCTATCAGAGTCCAGCTGTCCTTATCCTTTATGATATTTGAAAAGATCATATCCCTGCATACCGGCGCAGATTCATCCGCGGGTACTATCCTTTTCAGATATTCATCAAAGAGATCACAGAATGCGTCTTCATTCCCTTCCGAAAGCAGCTTCTCAACCCTGGCTTCCAGCGTTTTCCCGGAAAGATATTCAAAGACCGCCACCGGACGCTCTCCTTCGTATTTAAGCTTCACTTCATTTACCGCAAGCTTGCTGCCGTCATACTGCTTCTTCAGGGTTTCCATATTGGAGAGCAGCTTCTTTATATGCTCGTCTCCCTCTTTATATAAAGCCCTTTTCTCTACCCGCTTATCTGCCTCATATCCGCATATCCTGGTGGATATTGCATACTTCGGATCCCTGTCGGAAGAGTATCTGACATAGGCTGTGTCACTTTCCCCGTTTAATAAAAGCAGATACGAATTTGAAAAAGTCCTGAAGCTTCCGTCCTCGCAGATGCCGTCATATGCTTTGGCTTCATCAAAGATAAGCATCCTCTCCCTATCGTAATTGCAGATATTGGTCTTGAGTTCTCCCTTTTCCGGCAGACGTTCGGGACTGAATATCATGCTCGTGAATTTATAATCGGGGTAAGGGTAGTACTCGCTTATCTTATCAAAACCCGCTTTCTTAGCGGTCTTTCTGAGCCCCTCTATACCGAAGGTCCTGACGCCCTTTCGCTCCGGGTAGTTCTCTATTCCGTCAAAATATCTTCCCGTATGATCCTCGGAAGCCCCGGCAAAGTACTTAAGCCCGTATCTGTTCTCTATGGCCACTGCGATGCAGCCGTCTTCCTTCAGATGTCCCTTTAAGCATTTTAAAAACTGCTCCTGAGGCGCCGAACCGCCTATGTAGGAATCGGCATACTCAAGCACCCCTATCAGCATGATATAGTCATAGTCCCGGTCCAGGGTATCTTCTATATCCTGGAAATTTCCCACATGTATTACTATGTTATCCCTGTCCTTATGTCTGTATGCATTTATCATAGAACGTTTTTTGGACAGTTCCACACAGGTGACTTCCTTCGCCTTCCGCGCAAGCATTCCCGTAATGGCGCCGCAGCCGCTGCCTACTTCCAGCACTTTCTTGCCTTCAAGGGAAAGCCACTCCACTATATTTGTCCGCTGAGCCGACAGATGATAAAACACGGGCCAGCTTAAGTGCTTCTCTATCAGTTCCGGAAAAGCGCTCTCCTCATTGTTCTTCACCAGTTCCAGCAGTTCATCCTCAACGGCTCCGTCGCTGTACAGATCCCTTCCGGAATACATGGACAGATCAAGACATACTTTTCCGATATATTCGTTATCCATCTATTTCCACCTTTGACCCCATATCAAAATAACCCACCGTATCCTTATCGGACACACAGCTGATATTTATCGCATCATACAGTCTATGATATACTTCAAAACAGCCGTTTTTAAAACCCGTAACCCCGAAGCTCAGCAGATACTCTCCGCCCTGCAGCTGCATGGTCTGGGTAAAGCAGATCTTCTTCTCTTCGCCTGCTTTGACCGCTTCCATCCAGGCTTTCTCTATCATGGTATTGGTACCGCAGATCTCGGTACCCTTAACATCCTTTACAGACCAGGCAAATATCGGCGCTTCTATATCTTCTTTAAATGAAACCCTCATATGCACCGCGAATTCGGTACCTTTAAGTATGGCGCTGATCCGTCTGCCCTTATCATCCGTAACATATATCTCTTCTATATGCGCCTGTCCGTTTCCGTAATCAAGTCCGGCATCACCCTCGGTATTCCTGCGTCCTCCGTTATTGCTCTGATCTCCGTAGAGTCCCACCAGCACCTGCTTGTAGGCATCGATCATCTCCTTTGTGCCGCCGTCTCCCAGGAGTTTTCCCTTGTTAAGCAGCACTACCCTGTCACAGTACTTGGCTATGCTGGACAGATCATGGCTTACGAAGACTATGGTCTTTCCGGCTTTCTTGAACTCCTCGAACTTATGAAAACACTTGGCCTGGAAGAAAACATCTCCTACCGAAAGGGCCTCATCGACTATCAGTATCTCAGGATCGATATTGATGGCCAGGGCAAAAGCAAGCCTTACAAACATACCGCTGGAATAGGTCTTGACCGGCTGGTATACATATTCGCCTATATCCGCAAATTCAAGTATGGCCGGCAGCTTTTCTTCTATCTCCTTATCCGAATAGCCCATCATGGTACCGTTCAGATAAACATTCTCTATGCCGTTATATTCCAGATTGAAACCGGCCCCCAGCTCCAAAAGTGCAGAGATGCGCCCGTTTACCTTAACAGTGCCGGAAGTCGGGGTTATGACTCCGGTGATGATCTTTAAGATCGTGGACTTTCCGGAACCGTTGGTACCTATTATACCCACGGTCTCACCCTTGCCCACCTTAAAGCTGACACCGTCAAGCGCATGGTTTTCGGTATACAGCTTATCCTTGCGCCAGAGTCCCAGAGCATCCTTAAGCCTGTCTGACCTGCGGTTATACAGCTTATATATCTTATGGACATCACTGACTTCGATGGAATATTCGCTTTTCGTCTCTTCTTTATTCATTTACAACACATCCGCAAAATGAGGCTTAAGCCTCCTGAACAATACCCTTCCGGCAAGGAATATCAGAGCCGTTACCACCCAAAAATACAGGGTATAAACAAGTGAGCCGTTAAAACATTCTTTCCCGTATATCGCATCCCTGTATCCCCGAACGACGTAGACCAGGGGATTGATCTTTATAAGCGTCTTTACCGTCTCATTGGTAAGCGCATCCATATCCCACATGATGGGAGTTGCCCACATTCCCAGCTGCAGCAGTATATTGATGATCTGGCTTAAGTCCCTGAAAAATACCACCACCGAGGATGTCAGGTAACATATCCCCAGCACCAGCATGAACAGACAGAAACTGTAATAGGGTATCTGCAGCGTATAAACAGAGGGCATAATATCATAAACCATGCCCAGAACTATAAGTATGATCGCAAAGAAAGCGTGGATAAAGACGGCTGCTATCACTTTGATAAGAGGCAGCACATTGACATCAAAGACCACTTTTTTTACCAGATAATTATAATCGAGAAGCGCATTGGTGCCATAGGTCAGCGCTTCCGTAAAGAAAAACCAGGGGACGAGTCCCGCCGTCAGAAACAGAACAAAAGGCACATCTCCCGACTGCCTCTGGTTCGGAAAGATCCTTCCGAAAACTATATAATACATCCCCACTGTGATAAGAGGCTGTGCCAGCGCCCAGAGCGCGCCCAGATATGAGCCCGCATAACGTTTCTTAAAATCGTTCTTTGCCAGTCTCCATATCAGCTTTTGTTTACGTGATGTCTCCAAGATACCCCCATTTTTTATCCCGGTCGGACATTATCAGTTCCATGCCTTCGGTGATCGGCCACTCTACGCCGATGGCGGGATCATTATACATTATGCCGCCTTCATCTCCGGGACGGTAAAAATCACTGCACTTGTAGCAGAATTCCGCATAATCACTGAGCACAAGAAAGCCATGGGCAAAATTCTTCGGTACGAACAGCTGCTTCTTGTTCTCTTCCGACAGCACCGCCCCGAACCATTTTCCGTAGGTCTTCGAGCCCTTCCTCAGATCAACGGCCACATCAAATACTTCGCCCTTAATCACCCTTACCAGCTTGTCCTGGGGATGCTCTATCTGAAAATGCAGCCCCCTCAGCACTCCCTTGGTCGATGCCGACTGGTTGTCCTGCACAAATTCAACATCTATGCCTGCTTCCTTAAACTGATCGTAGCGGTAGGTCTCCATGAAATAACCACGCTTATCACCGAATACCTGCGGCGATATCAGCTTTATTCCTTCTATCTCACATTCCTGAACTTCAATCTGCCCCATCTTCTTTAGCTCCCTTCCATACCAGATCCAGGTCGACCCTGTTATTTATACCGTCTATGTGCCCGCTGGACGTGTACTGCCAGAGGCTGAAATTCCCCTTGTACTTGGGAGTGGCTCTCCACTCTGCCAGCCAGCGTATATAGGGTTCTATCTCTTCGTCATGCATCTTCTTCTCAAACCAGGACCTTGATGCATATATTCCTCCGTGATATCCTGCGCTCTGTACCGTCTCACAGAAAGCCTTTATCACTGCAGTCCTGGTATCGACATCCAGATTATCTGCACGCCCGCCGGCGCTCTCCACATCTATGAAGATGGGATAATCCAGCTTATAATCCTTGCAGAGCATGGCTGCCATTGAGGCCTCTTCCACGGCTTCGGTCTCGTTCACCGCCTGGGTGAAGAAGTACACGCCAAGCTGTACCCCGGCTGCCGCTGCGCCTTCCATATTCTTCTTAAAGTAGGGATCCTCTACCAGTGAACCGCTGGTGGACCCCCGGTATCCGCAGCGCACTATCGCAAACTGCACTCCCGCTGCGGCCGCTTTCTTCCAGTCTATATCTTTCTGATACTTTGAAACGTCAACACCGAAGGCTGCATCGCTGCCTTCCCACTTATCCGTATGCTCGGTCTCATCGGCATCATCGGCCGCCTCATGTACCTCGGTATCATCCGCCTCGGCATCTATCTCGTCTTCGCTCTTAACGTAGAGAGCTATGTCTTCGATCACCGTATATTCAAGTTTTTCCTTAACGGTGACCCTCATGGGATCTTCGGGCACTTCGTATCCGTCTACGTCCTGCAGGGACACATAGTAGTCTCCCGCTTTCAGTTCCGGCACATAGATCAGGCCGTCCTTATCCAGATCCTTGTACTCACCTTCCGGCTCTATGTTCACATAGAAGCTGATGCCGTGCACCACCTTGCCGTCTTCATCCGTAACCGAAAGCCTCATGTCATGGGCGATGCTGGAAGCCGTCAGATACAGTCTGGGTAAGCGCTGTTCCTCTCTTACGACCACAGGCCTGTATTCGTCATTATCAAAGAAACTGTCATCTTTAAGGAAATCCCTGTATCCTGTTGCGGCCGCCTCTTCTTCGCTTATTTCAGGCGCTTGTGTCACAGGCTTTGTTTTTTTATCCCGGTTAAGATACAGTATCAGCGCAAAAGTAAGCGCCAGAAAACTGAATACCAGGACTATGGTGAGATTTCTGATACGTCTGTCCATTTATAATCCGTTTGATACATCGATAAGATACTGCCCGTAGGGTGTTTTCTTAAGGGGCTCCGCCAGTTTCAGCAGCTGCTCTCTGTCAATGAAGCCTCTCTTATAGGCTATCTCCTCGATACAGGAGATATACAGTCCCTGTCTCTTCTGGAATGCAGCCACGAAATCCGCCGCATCAAGCAAAGCATCGGGATTACCGGTATCCAGCCATGCGAAACCGCGGCCTAAGGGTTCTACCGAAAGCTCCCCCCTTGACAGGTACTCATTGTTGATGCTGGTTATCTCTATCTCTCCTCTGGCAGAGGGTTTCACATTCTTTGCTATCTCCACCACATCATTGTCATAGAAATACAATCCGGGCACCGCATAATTGCTCTTCGGGTGTTCGGGCTTTTCTTCTATCGATACGGCCTTTCCGTTTTCATCAAATTCCACGACACCGTATTCACGCGGATCTTTTACATAGTAACCGAAGATAGTAGCGCCCTTTTCTTTTGCCGCCACCTTCCTGAGTACCGTTGAAAAACTCTGTCCGTAGAATATATTGTCGCCGAGCACCAGGCATACGCTGTCGCTTCCGATAAAGTCCGCTCCTATTATAAAGGCATCTGCCAGTCCTCTGGGTGTCTCCTGTACCGCATACTCAAAGCGCATACCCAGCTGACTGCCGTCGGAAAGCAGTTCTTCAAAAACAGGCAGATCCCTTGGCGTTGAGATCACCAGCACTTCCCTGATGCCTGCAAGCATAAGGATAGACAAAGGATAATAGATCATCGGCTTGTCATATACCGGCATTATCTGTTTTGATACGGCTTTGGTCAGCGGATATAGTCTTGTTCCGCTGCCTCCTGCAAGAATGATACCTTTCATATACGGATACCCCCTGTTATTTTCCTTTATACATTTCTTCGTAATACTTCTGATAATCGCCGCTGGTCACATTCTTCATCCAGTCCTCGTTCTCAAGATACCATTTGATCGTAAGCTTTATGCCGTCCTTGAACATGGTATCCGGCTCCCAGCCTATCTCTTTCTTTATCTTGTCCGGCGCGATGGCATAGCGCCTGTCATGCCCCTTCCTGTCTTCAACGTAGGTGATCAGATCCCTTGATACATTTGCCTTCCTGGGATCTGAATCCGGCAGTATCTCAAGCAGCGTATCTATTATGATGGTAACGATCTCGATATTCTGCTTTTCGTTATGACCGCCCACATTATAGGTCTCAAAGAGTTTTCCCTTCTCCTGGACCATATCTATGGCCTTTGCGTGATCCGCCACATAGAGCCAGTCTCTGACGTTCTTGCCGTCACCGTATACGGGCAGCTTCTTACCGCTTAAAGCGTTGTTTATCATAAGCGGTATCAGCTTCTCCGGGAACTGGTAAGGTCCGTAGTTATTTGAACAGTTGGTTATATTCGCAGGGAAATGGTAGGTATCCATATATGCCCTTACCAGCATATCGGAACCTGCTTTGCTTGCGGAATAAGGTGAATGAGGCGCATAGGGCGTCGTCTCATAGAAATATCCGTTACCCTCGGGCAGTGAGCCGTATACCTCATCCGTAGATACATGAAGGAACTTCTTTCCCTCCGGATATACTCCGTCCTTTTCCCAGGCTGCCCTTGCACAGTCCAGCATCACCGCTGTACCCAGCACATTGGTCTTTACAAAGACACCGGGATCCTTGATGCTCCTGTCCACATGGCTTTCAGCCGCAAAGTGAACCACCCTGTCTATGTCATTCTCTTCAAAAATCTTACTTATCGCTTCTCTGTCGGTGATATCCGCCTTGATAAAAGTGTAATTATCTCTTTTCTCAACGGACTTAAGGTTTTCAGGGTTGCCCGCATAGGTCAGGGCATCCACGTTTATTATCCTTATCTCATCACCGTACTTATCAAACATATAGTGAATGTAGTTTGATCCGATAAAGCCTGCTCCTCCTGTAACAAGGTATGTTCTCATTATGATTCCTCCTAAAATTTTATCAGTATCCGAGATAACTGTAATTCATATCCACATGACCGCTGATGCCGTTTACGCTGCCCTTTGAACTGTACTGCCACAGATCGTAACGTTTAGCGAAATCGGTCTTGTTGGTGTAATGCGCCATCCATATCTTATATCCGCTTAACGCAGAATAATCCAGCTTGTCATCAAACCAGGTCTTTGATGAGTATACTCCCGGAGTCATGCCGCCGTTCCTTATGGTCTCACAGAAGGCCTTGGTCACTGCGGTCCTTGCAGCCTTATCGAGCCCGTCTGCTCTGCCTTTCTTGCCGGTAGTATATTCTACATCCATGAATACCGGGTAGCTCAGGCCGTATTTACCTGCCAGCTCCAGGCACATCGAAGCTTCTTCCACAGCCTCCACTTCATTTACCGCCTGGGTGAAGAAGTATACGCCGACCTTGAGGCCTGCTGCCTTAGCTCCCTGCACATTGCTCCTGAAGAGGGAATCCTCAACCAGCACACCTGTGCTCGATCCCCTGTAACCGCATCTTATTATAACATAATTGACGCCGGACTGCTTGACTTCCGACCAGTTGATGGAACCGTTCCACTTGGACACGTCTATACCCAGTATGCCGTTCTTATCCTGGATCAGTATGCCTTCTTCATTGAACTCATACTCCATGCCCTGTATGCGCTGCTTTCCGGTCACCTTTTTCCCGTTTTTATCGTAAAAATAGGTGTTTCCGTTTATGGTCTGCCAGCCTGTATACACATATTCAGGCTCTTTATAGACGTAGAGCTCCACATCCCTGTAATAATCGGCATAGACGGCTTCGACATATTTATCGCCGTCCTTTACATACAGCTGCCTTCCATCTTTATCTTTAAGCTTGGTCTTCTTATCCTTGCTGGGATCCTTCTTGTCTCCGTCCTCCGAAGGCGTAGGTGTAGCGGTCACTCCGTCTGCCAGAGTGGGAGTAGGCGTAGGTGTTGCTCCCTCTTCCGGCGCAGGCGTCGGTGTAGGTTCTGCTGTCGGTGTCGGAGTGGGTGTGTCCGTAGGCGAGGGATCCGAGTCCAGCGGCACCTCAACTATTGGGTCTCCGCTGTCCGGTTCCGGCTCTTGAGTCGGTTCCGGAGTAGGCGTATCCACAGGTTCGGTCACCACCTCATCACGTAAGCTTGCAGCCCTGTAGGGATTGTCAACTTCTTTTCTCAGCACATAGGCAGGTTCGCCTATCTTGTCCCTGTCGGTCTTTTCGTAGCCTCCGCTGCCTTCCACCTCGGTTTTGCTTGATTCTACCCATTCCACGGTATCGGGCTCGGAATTCTCCGGCTCCGGCGCAGGTCCCGCTTCGGCTTCTTCGTTTTCACCGCCGGTATCCTCGACTGCCACATTGACTTCCTTCTCAGTCTTCACTTCTTCTATGACATCGATCTTCTTATATTCAATATGCTCTTTTATCGTCACTGTGCCGGATGTGCTTCCGATGATTATGCCTGCCTTATCCGCAATCTCAACCTTATAATCACCGGCTGTCAGTCCGGTCTTGTAGATGATCCCGTCCATGTCATCATCGACAAATTCCAGATCTCCCTTTCCGGAAGTCGACAACAGCTTTACTTCAAAATCCGTTCCGCCCACAAGCCTGCGGCTTTCACTGTCTACGAACTTGATCTTCAGATCCTGCTCAACGGAAGTGAATATCACATCTACCCTTCTGCCTTCTTCCGAAACAACCGGTTCCGGTTGTCCCTCATTATCTGCGATCTGCGCCGCCAGCTGCGAATCCGCAAGAGCCACCAGCACTCCCTCTCCGGCAATGCCTATACCTCTTAAGCTTTCACCCGTTGCGTACATATCGGGGAGTTCTCCGGGCTGCTTTTTCTTTACTGCTGAAACAACGACCATGACAACAGACAGGATAATGACCACTGCGGCAGTTATCGCCGCGATCGTCAGTATCTTTTTCTTATCGGGTAGCTTTTTTTTATGTTCCTTATGAACCGCAGTCTTTTTACCTGCAGCTGCAGGCTTCGCCTTGCTGTTCTTATTTCCGGCTTTCTTCCGCTTATTGATGATCTTTTCGATATCTATAAGCTCTTCTCCGGAAATATCGGAGGTATCGCTGTTTATCAACTCTTCGGATATGTCAGCTTCTTCCGGCGCTGCTGTTTCTTCCTCTGCTTCGAAGTCTTCGGACATATCGGCTTCTTCCGGCATGTCGCTTTCTTCCTCTATGCTCTCAGCTTCCGTTACAGGCAGACTTTCCGTAATACTCTCAAAACTGAGATCCGGATCAACACTGACCTCAGGTATGTCAAGAGTGGAGGTATCCAGGTTTATCATTTCCAGAGTAGCGGTATCAGCGGAGCTTTCCTCAGCTGCATCCCCCTGTACTTCTTCCGCGCCGGCATTGATATCCCCGCTTTCCTCTTCCGGCATCGGCAGGGGATCCTCATACATATCGATCTCAGCCACGCTTTCGGATATATCCGTAAGCAATATGGTATCTACGGATACCTCTCCCTTAAAGACGGGATCTTCCACCGGAAGCGCTCCGGTCTCATCCAGATTTATAAGATTTAACGTATCATTAAGATCGTTTTCTTTCTTCTTCATGATTTAGAGATATTCCTCTCTGTTACAGATCTTGAGGTTCTCAACGATCTTCTTTATGTCAGCGGCGCTGGACTTGTCACAGATAAGTGTGGCGTCCTTTGTATCCACTATGATAAGGTCTTCCACACCCACTGCCGCTATCAGCTTATCGGCGCCTTCAATGATGGTATTCTTAACATTGACCGTCATAACGTTTCCGCTTACCACATTTCCCGAATCGTTAAGCTGCCTCATGCGCGCCACGGACAGCCAGCTTCCCACATCATCCCAGCCGAAAGTTCCGGGGATGACATATATGCTGTCTTCTTTTTCCAGCACGCCGTAATCTATGGATTCCGAAGGCATGGTATCAAATGCCCCGTTCAGTATGCTTTCCTCATCCTCGGTTCCTATCGAAGTTTCTATCTTGCAGAGTCTTTCGTATATCTCCGGGAGGTGTTCCTCTATGGATGTAAGTATCGTGGATGCTTTCCAGACAAACATACCCGAATTCCACAGGTACTCCTCGGTCTCCAGATATTTCTTGGCCGTAGCCACATCGGGTTTTTCAACAAAGCTGTCCACCCTGAAAGCTCCGTCCATCATGCTCTGGGGATTGAAGCGTATATATCCGTATCCTGTCTCGGGAGCCGTCGGCGTAATGCCTATGGTCACCAGATTATCTCCCTCGTCCGCAACCTTCATCGCAGACTGAAGGACTCCGAGATACATGCCCTTGTACTTGATCAGATGATCGGAAGGCAGCACTAGCATCATCGCGTCGCCGTATTTCTTCCTGATATGTACTGCTCCGAAGCCTATACCGGGTGCGGTATTTCTTCCCACAGGCTCACAGAGTATGTTTTCTTCCGGGATATCCGGCAGCTGCTTTTTCACCAGAGCCTTATAGCTTTTGTTGGTAGCAATGAAAATATCCTCATAGTCCACGATGGAACTGATACGGTCCACCGTATGCTGTATCATGGTCTTGCCGTCACCGGTCAGGCATAAAAACTGCTTGGGACAGCTCTTACGGCTCCTCGGCCAGAATCTTTCCCCTTTTCCACCTGCAAGTATCAAAGCTGTTGTTTTCATCTCTTTGTCCACCTTATCCTTATTTATCCTTTAACCCACTGGGCCCATTTCTTTCTGTATTCTTCGGGAAGCATATCTTCCTTTGCTGCAAAGCAGCTCTTAAAGTTTTCCTCATCACGCATGCCGAGTTCCTCCGCTATCTCGGGAATAGGCTTGATCGTAAAACGAAGATATTCCTTGGCCTTGTTCAGCTTTCTGTTTTCAAGATATGCCGCCACATCTATCCCGTACTTGTCCGTAAAGGCTGTGTCTATCTCTTCATAAGCTTTGCCGAAACGGGTCTTCATCATCTCTTTCAGCTCGCCCTCACGTGAGAACACAGCCTCATCACCGTTTAAATACTCCCTTATCTGATCTGCGGATATACTCTCGCTCTTCACGATCTTTTCGGTCTTTTTTAGACACAGGAGAAGTATCCGGCCTAAAATATTGTCGGCTTTGAGTTCTTCAGTAAGTCCCCTGTTTTCTTTCAGTCTGAGAAGCTCATCCATTATCAGCAGAGCATCGGAAACATTATCTCCGAATTCAAAGACGGGAGAAGAAGCGTTTTCCTTATATATGACCGGTATCACGGCCTCAGCCTTTGCCCCGTCGAAATGCGCCCACAGAAGCTCCCACTGCTCAGCCTCCGAAGCCCTGTGGGAATAGTGGTTTCTGCAGTCTATCAGCGCCGCATCACCTGCTTTAAGCGCATACTCCTTACCCTCATAGGTAAGCGTCCCGCTGCCTCTCTCAACCACAAGGAAAAGGAAGGATTCCAGACCTTCTCTTTCACTGGTGTGGCTCTTTAAGCTCTGAAGCCTTCCGGTTTCCTGCAAATACAGAAGATGCTTCCTGGCAAAGGCAGAGGGTGTATGTATCGTTCTTCTTGAACGTGTTACGCCTTCGTTATCAAACATTTCTTTGTTATTCTCTAACATTTGCTTCTCCATTCGGCTAATATCTCATCTATGGTCTGTTCGAGCGGTATTGCGGGTTTCCAGCCGCAGACGCTTCCTATCTTCGATATATCCGCCTCTATGACCGGTACATCCACAGGTCTTAATTTTGCGGGATCGGTCTCCACCTTAATGTTGACCGTAGACCTTGAGATTATCAGATCCAGCATCTTCCTTATCTCTATGGCATGGCCGCTTCCCACGTTATAGGTCTCTCCGCTCTTTCCTTTTTCAGCCAGCAGGGCATAGGCCCTTACCACATCCCTTACATCCGTAAAGTCTCTCCTGGCGGACAGGTTTCCCACATACATTACGGGTTCTCTTAAGCCCTTCTCTATCTCTGCCACCTGCTTGCAGAAATCCGCAGCAACAAAGACCGGCAGCTGTCCCGGTCCTATATGGTTGAAGGCCCTTACCATGACCAGTTCCAGATCATAGGCTTCCGCGTATATTGCGGCTATCATGTTCTGGCAGGCCTTGGTGGCCGCATAGATATTCCCGGGTAAAAGCAGGGTGTCTTCGCTTATGGGAACATTTCCCGTTTTGATATGGCCGTATTCTTCTCCGGAGCCTACTATCACTACCCTGGGCTTATAGAAAAGCTCCCTCAGGGCATCCATCACGTTTACCGCGCCTTTAATATTTACATCAATGGTAAGCTGGGGATTCTTCCATGCCACGCTCACGGAACTCTGGGCTGCCAGATGATAGATCTCATCAGGTCTTATGCTGAACAAAAGCTCAGTGATGCTGTCCTTTGAGAGTATGTCCAGATCGTACACCGTAGCCGGCACGTCCGCTATCTCCTCATGAGGCAGCTTGGTAGCATATACTTCTTTACCCAGATCGTCATGCAGATGCCTTATCAGGTATTTGCCGACAAAGCCTGCAGCGCCTATTACCAGTGCTTTTTTCATCAGTTCTTCTTTCCTGCCAGTGCGATCTCTCTGCCGACCAGATACAGATCCTTTTCGATCATGCGCTCAACCATCTCGTCAAAGCTGATCTCTCTCTTCCATCCCAGCTTCTCTTCAGCCTTTGCGGGACTTCCGATCAGAAGCTCCACTTCGGCGGGGCGGAAGAATTTAGGATTGACTTTTACCAGCACTCTGCCGCTCTCATCTTTACCTACTTCGTCAACTCCTTCACCGGAGAACTCGATCTTTATTCCGACCTTCTCAAAAGCGATCTTAACGAATTCCCTTACGGTTCTGGTCTCGCCGGTTGCGACCACATAATCATCCGGCTCATCCTGCTGCAGCATCAGCCACATAGCCTTCACATAATCCTTGGAATGTCCCCAGTCACGCTTTGCGTCAAGGTTTCCGAGTTCGAGCACATCGGCAACACCCAGCTTTATCCTTGCCACTGTATCGGTGATCTTCCTTGTAACAAACTCTTTTCCTCTTCTCTCGCCTTCATGGTTAAAGAGGATACCGCTGCAGGTAAAGAGTCCGAAGCTCTCCCTGTAGTTCTTGGTTATCCAGTGACCGTAGAGCTTGGCAACACCGTAGGGACTCCTGGGATAGAAAGGCGTATTCTCATCCTGGGGTATAGCCTGTACTTTTCCGAACATCTCGGAAGTGGATGCCTGATAGAAACGGCATTTGGGGTTTACGAAACGTATTGCCTCAAGTATGTTGGTAACACCCAGAGCATCGATATTTGCGGTAAGTATGGGCTGTTCCCAGCTTGTAGCCACAAAAGACTGAGCTGCCAGGTTATATACCTCATCGGCCTGTGATATCTTCATCGCATTGATAAGTGAGACCACATCCGTCATATCCGCATAGATAAAATTGATCTTATCCTTGATATGCTCAACGTTGCCGTAATCCACAACGGACTTTCTCCTTAATATGCCGTACACGTTGTAGCCCTTCTCCAGCAGCAGTTCTGCAAGGAAAGATCCGTCCTGTCCGTTAATACCCGTAATCAGCGCATTTTTCATTTATAAATATCCTCCTATCTGTCATAAATGAATATTCAAGAGATTATATCATAATTCACGGATTATTTCCAGTTTTCCCTGTTATAAGCGCATATATCCTTTCAGCGCTGTCCCTCCAGTCAAACCTTGCGATATTCTCCGCTATCCGTTCCCTGTCCGCAGCTTCTTTAGTTCCTGCTTCAAGTAGAGCCTTTTTAAGTGAAGCCGCATCGTCATTCTTAAAATACTGTGCCGTTTCTCCCATGACTTCCTTCATCACGGCTATATCGGAAACCAGCGCCCTTTGGCAGCCCGAAGCCAGAGCTTCCAGCGGCGGCATGCCGAAGCCCTCATAAAGAGTCGGGAACACAAAAGTCTCCGCTCCCCTGTACACGTAAGGAAGATCCTCATTATCCACAAAACCGGTTATCCTCAGATCATTACCGAGTATCTCCCCGGCCTCATCAAACCAGCCTTCATACTTCCAGCCTGCCCGGCCGCTTAAGACAAGAGGCAGAAGCTCATGCCCTTCCTTCTTGAGCTGCACGTATGCATCCAGCAGAAGTTTTAGGTTTTTCCTGGGTTCTATGGTACAGAGGCTTAGGTTATATCTTTCCGGAAGGCCGTACTTTGCCCGGACTTCGCTCATCTTTTCTTCCGAATCCGCAATAAAGCGTTCCCCGTTGACTCCGCAATATGCGAGCACGGCTTTTTTCTCGCAGCCCGGGAAATGCTCTTTCACTTTCGACATCGTAAAATCCGAGATCACGAAAATGCCCTTGCTTGACTTTGCGCTGTGCTTAAGTCCTGCTGCCCAGTAATACCTCGCCTTTTTTTTCATCGTCTGCGGCAGGTCAAAGCATACCGTGTCCGCTATCAGCACATATGAATTCTTCTTTGAAAAAAGAAGCGGTATCGGAAAAGCAGGGAAAACATAAGCATCTGCGGCGATCCTTTTCATTTCCGCCGGAAGTATCAGCTGATTCGTAACCAGCTTTCCCTTACGTCTTATCAGCTTTATCTCAACATTAGCTGCGGCCTCAAGCTCTTTGCATATTCCCGGAACTTCTCCTTTGAATACAAGGATAAATTCACTGTCGGGATGGGCCGATACCATCTGCGCGCTTATCTCGTATGCATATCTCTCAAGCCCTGTAAAATTGTCATTCAGGCTCGTTAAGTCTATCGCTATCCTCATACGCATATCCCCTGATCATATCCTGCTTATACTTAAGCGCCAGGAAAAAGATCTTCATATCCTCGATAAAATATCTCTTGAACAGACGTCCGGGCTCCTGCAGAAAACGGAAGAACCATTCAAGTCCGGTCTTACGCATCCATTCAGGCGCTCTTTTTACCTCTTCTGCAGCAAAATCGATGGCCGCCCCGAAAGGCAGGGCTATATGCACATCCATTTTGTTCAGGTATTTGTATATCAGCTTCTCCGATTTCGGAGAACCCACACAGACCATCATTATATCCGGCTTCACGGAATTAACGGTCTTTATCACTTTCTTCATTTCCTTGGGATCCTTTTCGAAATGAAAAGGAGGCGAGTAAGTGCCGACCACCTTAAGTCCCTTATATTTTTCCTGCATTTTGGCAGCCGCCTTGACTGCAACACCTTCACGTCCTCCGAGAAGGAATACGCTTCTGCCTTCTTTTGCAGCCCGTTCGCATACCGCAGGGAACAGATCCGCCCCGGTCACCCTCTCCTTTATGGGGCAGCCGAAGGACGCGCCTATCCACCTTAATGGTGTCCCGTCACATACGGCAAGGTCCGCATGATCGTACACTTCCTTGAACTCATCGTCTTTCTCCAGTTTGATCATATGGTCGACATTGGCGGTGACTATATAATGTCTGCCCTCTGCAGCCATTTTCATTATCCGGTCCAGAGCCTGCGCAAAACTCACATCATCCAGCATGACTCTCATGAAACTTCTTCTTCCGCTGCTCTTTACCTTTTCGGAAGGTTCATAGAATTTCCTGCTCCTGAACATAAAAATGAACGCCGCTGCGATCACGGTACCCGCAACGTCGCACATTATATCCTTGATATCACCGTCTCTGGATGGCGACAGCGCCTGTATCACCTCGTCCACCACCGCGAAACCGCCGCCTATCATGACTCCGTATATGAACCTGAGCTGTCTTCTTATGCCGAAGGCCGAGAACACCAGGCCCACAGCGATTCCGAGAAGCATGTACTCGCCCATATGCATGCATACGCGAAGTCCCACATCCAGAACATCGGTCTTCTCGGGATCGAGTCCCCTGGTCTCTCCGTGAACGGCTCCCGAGATAAACTCAAGTATCCTGCCTCCCCTTTCATATGCGAAATGTCTCTGATGAGCCGCAAAATAAAGGATAAAGGCAACCACTACCATAAGCAGCAGGATAGCAAAGGTCTTTATAAATTTTCTTCCCTGCTTCTGCATATCTTCCTTACACTATCTGCTTAAAATACTCTATAGTCTTTAAAAGTCCTTCTCTCAAAGGCACCGTAGGTTCCCAGTCCAGCTCTTTCTTAGCCAGATCTATAACGGGTTTTCTCTGAAGCGGATCGTCCGAAGGCAGTTCCTTGTAGATTATCTTTGAATCCGCTCCGGTAAGCTCTATGACCATCTCAGCCAGCTGCTTGATCGTGAATTCACCGGGATTGCCTATATTGACAGGTCCCGTAAAGCCCTCTCTGGAATTCATCAGCCTTACCATGCCTTCTATAAGGTCATCCACATAGCAGAAGCTCCTGGTCTGGCTTCCGTCGCCGTAAACCGTGATATCCTCACCCTTAAGGGCCTGCACTATAAAGTTGCTGACCACCCTGCCGTCAGCCGGATGCATATTGGGTCCGTAGGTATTGAATATCCTCATCACCTTGATGTCTACGTTGTGCATTCTGTGATAATCGAAGAACAGAGTCTCCGCAACGCGCTTTCCCTCATCATAGCAGGAACGTATGCCTATGGTATTCACGCAGCCCCTGTAGCTCTCAGGCTGGGGATGTACCTCGGGATCCCCGTATACTTCCGAAGTGGAAGCCTGCAGTATCCTGGCATTCACTCTCTTAGCCAGTCCCAGCATATTGATGGCTCCCAGCACACTGGTCTTCGTGGTCTTTATCGGATTATACTGATAATGCACCGGTGATGCCGGACAGGCCAGGTTATAGATCTGATCCACTTCAAGTCTTATGGGCTCAGTCACGTCATGACGCACGAATTCGAAATACGGATGTCCCAAAAGATGACGTATGTTGTTCTTGCTCCCCGTGAAAAGATTATCGAGGCAGATCACGTCATTGCCTTCCTTTATCAGCCTGTCGCAGAGATGTGAACCTAAGAAACCGGCTCCTCCCGTGACCAAAACCCTTTTACCCATTAACTTATCCTCCAATCTTTATTTTCCTATCAGTATCCTTAAGTAAGGTGTCGCACTGTGATACAGCGCAGGAATCAGACCGTAATTCTTGACCAGGAAATGATACCAGTCAGAAGCCGGCAGTCCCTTCTCACTCTCTTTAAGTTTAAGCCTTTTTATCCTGGGAAGCTTATTGTCCCTCCAGCTGCCCTCTGTGGGATTGTCATCGCACTGTCCGCAGTATTCCGCAGAATTAACAACCTTCATCCCGTACCTGTTAAGCCTCATTCCGTAGTCATAATCACCCAGGCTGTGCACATAGGCCGCGTCCAGATTGCCGCAGGAAGTAAAGCAATCATACTTTACCAGCACGCAGTTGCAGTTAAAGGTATCGCAGACTGTCTCTTCCTCTCCGGGAGGTATCAGTTCGAATCTCGCAAAATGCTTCGATCTCATCCGCACTCCGCCGTAACTCTGAGAGCCTTCGGAATTTACGCAGGCCCCGGCTACTGCATCCGCCTCTGTTTTCTCCATCCTGTCAAGAAGTTTATCGACAGCTCCCGGGAAAAACACCACATCATCGTTGACCATCAGGATGGCATAGGCATCCTTTAATTTCTGGTAGGCATAGGACAGGGATACCCTCATCCCTCCGTTCCAGTACAGCTCGCTGCCTCTTTTTATCACCCTTATATCCGCATACATTTCCGCCCCCAGTTCCTTAAGGGCTTCGGGAGTGCCGTCACTGCTTCCGGCATCGGTTACCGCAAAGATAAGCTTGCTCTCGTTTCCCGTGATCAGCGATCTTATGCAGGCTATGGTCTTTTCTTTTCTGTCATGGCAGGTGAGCAGCACCGCCACTTTTTTTCTTTCCATATATCTCTCCTAAAAACAGGCTATCCTTCTGCCGCTTAAATGAAACAGTATCCTGCTCATGCGGTCGATTCTTTTTTTCGCCTTAGGCCTGTTCTTCTCTTCGGCTTTTTCATAAGCTTCATATACATGTTTGCACCAGGCCACATTTGCTTTGGAATCTCCGAGCTCCTCCTGCAGCCTCCATATCTCTTTTTTACGCTTTGCATTATCCTGCCCGGTCTTGTTATCCTCATACATACGGTATACCGCATAAGGCTCATGGGCCCAGAGGACCTTTTCTTTCTCGAACAGTTCGATGAAGAACTTCCAGTCGAAAGCATAATGATAGCTTTCATCCAGCAGTATCCCGTGGTTTCTCCAGAACATTGCCGGCTGGACTATGTAATACCATCTCCTGAGCGCTTTCTTGCCTATGCCCCTGTCCGACTCATTGTATTCGGTCAGGTTCTTATCCTTATCACAATACCAGGCATCTCCTGCCACTACTCCGGCTTTGGGATAACGCTTAAAATAGGCTTCCACATTTTCCAGCACATATTCGTCAAAGTAGAAATCATCCGAGTTGAGCCAGCAGACCACTTCGCCGGTGGCTGCCTTAAGCCCCTTATTTATGGCTTCAGCCTGGCCGTGATCAGGCTCACGGATATAGCGGATACGCTGATCTTCTTCAGCATAACGTCTTACTATCTCCTCGGTTCCGTCATCCGAGCAATTGTCGATTATGATATACTCCAGATCCGTAAAGCGCTGTGTCAGCACTGACTTGATCGTATCCTCAATATATTCGGCCTGGTTCCAGGTCGGTGTTATTATACTGAAAAAAGCCATATTACTCCCCGCATATGTATGAGGCCAGCTCGCGTACGACTCCGTAGCCGCCCTTCCTCTCAAATACCACTTCAGCAACTTCAAGCACAGAGGCCTCCGCATCCGCCGGCGCGCATTTGATGCCGCACATCAGCATCGCCTCTCTGTCATTTAAGTCATTTCCTATATACAGGACTCTTCCTGCATTAATATTATTTTCTTCCAGATAATGTTTCAGTATCTCAGCCTTATCCGCCACATCATGTATGACAGGCAGCGAAAGCTTCTCGGCCCTTCTTTCTACCACCGGATTCTTTTCCGTGGAGATGATGATCTGGGGTATGCCCTTCTTCCTGATCATACCGACTCCGTATCCGTCCGAGCGATTGACCGTCACACTTTCCTTACCGTCCTGATCCACGGTCACTCTGTTATCCGTCATCACGCCGTCAAAATCATACACTATCAGATCTATATCTTCCGCATTAAGCCTCTTCATAAAAACTCCTTATTCGGATTCCTTTTTTGCCCAGAAGAAATACGGCAGCATCAGGCAGATAAACTGCGTATTCGTGACCACATACCTCTTCCACAAACGTCCCGGATCCTGCAGCAGTCTGTACAGCCATTCCAGTCCCATCCAGCGCATCCACACCGGCGCTCTCTTGGCCGTGCCTGCAAGGAAATCAAAGCCGGCTCCTACACCCAGCATCAGACCTTTCACCTCGCCCTTATGCCTCTGCATGAAGAGTTCCTGCTTCGGAGCGCCGAGACCTATCCAGATATAATCGGCTCCCGAATCGTTCATCCTCTTTATGGCAGCCTTTTCCTCTTCTTCCGAGAGTTCATGGAAAGGCGGTGACTCAAAGCCTACTACTTTTGCCCCCGGATAGCGCTTCTCTATCTTTTTCTTTAAAGCTTCCAGGGTTTCGGGGCTGCTGCCGTAAAGATAATGAGTCTTTCCTGTAAGGGAGGACATAGCCAGACTTCTTTGGAAGAAATCCGGTCCCGCTACCCTCTCTGCCTCATCATAGCCTCTCTTATTAAGACACCAGGCAAGAGGCTTTCCGTCAGGCATTACCAGGAGAGCATCTTCCTGTGCTTTTTTATATTCTTCGTCTCCCCTGGACATCATAAGCGCATGTACATTCGCAAAGGTGATGTACTCACCGCGAAGCTTATCTATATCGGCAAGCACCTTTATGGCTGCCTCTTCGGGATCCGTCACCGCCACCTTTAAGCCCAGAAGTTTTTTTGTCTTTATATCAGGGATCATTTAAGAACCTTCCTTATCCTTTTCATTACAAAGTCAATGAGTTTTCGCCAGCCGAAGTATTTACGTATATACGCCCTGTCATATTTCTCGTCCCTTGATACCGGAACAAAGTCCAGAGGGAACTTAAGTTTTCCGTAGGAAAAATCTTCCGTTGCATCCCAGGTCGTATGGGTGGCATCTTCCCTGCCGAATCCTATGTTATTAACCATATTGGCCGCCGGTACGATGCCGAGTCCGTGATTCTTATGTCTGCAGTAATCCCACTGTATGTCCCAGGTATCCTTCTTCTTGGTATATACCTGTTCTATATTGTTCTTTAAGAAGATATAGGCAAAGCCGCCTCCCTGCACGCCTTTCATAAATCCGTTCTGCTTTAGCTCCAGCCAGTCTTTCACATCGGGATCGTACTTTTCCCAGGCTCTTGCCCAGGTAGCCCAGCCCCAGATACTTGAAAAACAGGAGAAACAGTATGGACCTTTAATCTTATACTTTACCAGATTGGTGCCTGATACCATCATCACCCGCTTATCATCCTTATATCTGATCAGCATCTCCCTGCAGTATCTGAAGAAATCATCACTGGGAACCACATCATCCTCAAGTATTATCGTCCATTCTTCCTTCTTAAGCACTTCGGTGATTCCGCTGTATACACGCATTTTGCAGCCCATGTTCTGCTCCGCATATACTTTTATGACTTCACAGTGCCAGTCTACGCCTTCTTCCACCAGCTTCCTGCACTCTGCGACTTTCTTTTCGTCATCGGCATTGTCCTTTCTCGGAGCATCGGAAACAAGGTAGAGCTTAGCCGGCGCCGCCTTCTTTATCTTTTCAAAGACCACGGCCGTAGTGTCGGGCCTGTTAAAAAATATGAGGGTAACGGGTATATCAAAGGCTGCTTTCATCACTTAGACCCCTTTCTGAACAATACCACACCTACTGTCTGTATCAGAAGCTTGGCATCCAGAGACAGCGACCAGTGATCGATATACTCCAGATCCAGCTTCACCACTTCATCAAAATCCGTAATATCACTCCTGCCGCTTACCTGCCACAGGCCTGTCAGCCCGGGTGTGATCGACAGTCTTCTCCTGTAATGCACATTATACTGTTCGAATTCGCTGACTGTAGGCGGTCTGGTCCCCACCAGGCTCATGTCGCCCTTAAATACATTGAAGAACTGCGGGAATTCATCTATGCTGGTCTTTCTTAAGAACCTTCCGACTTTGGTGATCCTCGGATCATCTTCCATCTTGAACATAAGGCCCTGCATCTCATTCTTTTCCTTAAGCTCGTTAAGCCGCTGCTCCGCATCCGAATACATGGAACGGAATTTGTAGATCATGAAACGCCTTCCGTTCTTGCCTATCCTCTCCTGCTTGAAGATCACCGGTCCCTTTGATTCAAGCTTGATGGCCGGCGCAACAAAGATATACAGTATCACTGTGATCAGCATGCCGAAGATGCTGCCTATGATATCGATAAATCTTTTTATCAGGAGTCTCCTGTAATCCATATTCTGAAGCGAGAAGGACAATACCGAAAAGCCCGCAAAGCTGCCCGCTTCCTTTCCTTCAAGGCCAAGCTCTTCCATTTCTATATCATAATGGCAGAGCATGCCCATGGCTTCGAATTCCAGTATCATATCTCTTACTTCGCTTATGCGCTCGATGGGCAGGGAAATGAACACGCGGTCCAGCATGCTCTGTGTCGCATAATCTATCAGATCATTGGAACCGGCCACTATCTCAATGCCGTCTATCATGCTGCCCTTCATATCCTTATCAAGTATGGCTGCGCAGGTCAGTTCGTAATTCCAGTCCTTATGGGCGTTGATCTGTTCAATGACTTTTCTTGCCCTGTCCGAAGTGGTCACCACCATCAGCTTGTCGCTGTTTATGCTCTTCTTGTATATGGCCAGCATGAAATTTTTGAAACCCAGATGCACCGCATACATCATCAGCAGTTCGATGACCATGAACACACCCACTACCAGACGGTTCATGACGGAAATCTGTTTTCCGAGATACAGTATGACCACACCGCTTAAGGATATTACCATCACATGCTTAAGATCTGCGATGAATTCCCGGTAATATCCTCTGATGAAGAAGTCCCTGTTCCAGTCGGTCCCTATGGAATAAAGCAGTGACAGAGCCACCAGCAGTATGCCGAAGACCAGGTGGGTAGATACATTATCAACAGTTGAAAAAGAATGGAACTTAAAAAGCAGTGCAAGGCAATAGGAAGCCACCACTACCAAAAGGTCGATAAGTATCAGCGAATATGTCGTTACCACGCGGCTTTTTCTGTATATCGAATTCATTAATATCTCCCGGCCAGTTTGCTGACCGCCCTTGCGGCCTTGGCCATATAATATCCCGCTCCTGAAGTAAGGAGCAGCGATAAATATTCCCCGTCCTTTATGCTGCCTCCGATAAGTCCGGCGGCTTCTTCAAGTCCCAGCTCCTTAGCCCGTTTAACATTATCATGCTTTGCCATGGACTCTGTTTTTCTGACTCTGTACGCAGCCCTGATATCCGGATAGTGTCTTATATTGATAAGTTTTTTGTACTGCGGTGCCAGGGTCTTTTCCATGCCCATGCTGATCAGATTGACGTAGGCGTGGGCCGCCTCATCCATGCTGTTCCAGGAAGAAGCCTCTATCTGCCTGTAGGAAGCCATGCATTCGGGCAGATAATACATCTTTCCCTTAAGGAACTGCCTGAAGGTTATCAGATTGTCATCATAATCATACTTAAGCTTCCCGGCGCTTATATCGGATATATCGCCCTTTCGGAACATCAGGGCCCCGCTCTGTAAGAACATAAGCTTCCAGTATCCGTCAATGCCGATCTTCCTTTCCTTCTTTGCCCTGCAAAGAGGAAATTCATGTCCGTCTTCATAATAGAGCTTCAGATTGTGGGCCGCCATGGAGCAGTCCGCATTTGCCGGATCATCCAGTATATCTGAAAGCCTCTTAAGCCTGTGATCGTCGGTATAGAAATCATCTCCGTCAAGGAAACTGATGTACTCTCCCTTAGCTTCTTCCAAAAGCATTATCCTGTTTAATGACGCCCTCTCTATCTTCGAATAGCTGACGCCTTCTTCACGTTCTCTTACAAAAACCCGTATCAGTCCCGGATACTTTTCGGAGTACTCATTGACGATCCTTACGGTCGCGTCCGAAGAACCGTCGTCACCCACCAGTATCTCGTACCCGCCGTCATATTCCTGCCTCACGACGCTCTCCAGAGTCTGTCTTATATACGCCTCCAGATTATATGTCGTGATCAGCACGCTTAGTTTTATGCTTTCATTTGTCATAAAATATTATTATACCATTATCCGCGCTTTCCCGCAAACCCGGCTTACATCTGTTTCATCCACTTCTTTATCTGGTGCACCGGCTTATATATCACATCCTGAGCCCTTCTCATATGGATGGCATTTTTCATCTTCTTCTGATACTCCCTGCCGTAGTATTCCTGATTGCGCCTGAAAGCCGCCTGAGGCTCAGCATCAAAAATATTTCTCAGAAAAACATCCGCGTAATCTTCTTTAAGTATTGCAGCTGCCGCCGAATCCTCCTTAAGCATCGGTGCTTTCATCATAGCCAGATACTTTTGATCATCCTCATTTACTTCTTTTATCTTTCCGATGATATCTTCCACGTTATCGTAATCCATACAGTTGATAAAAGCATCGGGATTAAACTCTTTAGCTATTTCGGGATCTCCCCAGTATACGGGTATGGTATCTCCCGCAAAAGCTTCGAGCATCTTCTCGGTCACATAGCCCGGAGTCGAAGTGTTTTCAAATGCCAGGGTAAAGCGGTAATCTCTCTCAAAGGCCAGCTTATCCTTAACGGCTCCGCCTACGTTGTTTTTATACTTTCCGCCGGAATCCACTTTTTTATATTCACAGAGCTTTTCATACAGCTTCTCCCTCATGGGATCGCTGTCGGGATTGGATACCACGCGGTTACAGAATTTCTTTTTTGAAAGATAATACTCATCACTTTTCGTATGTTTTTCAAGAGCCGCTCCTATCCTTTCGGTATACAGAGCATACAGGGGAAGCCTTAAATACCTGTCCCCGAATTCCATATGATGGAAGCCCATTACATAATCATAGATATTCAGATCGGGAATATAGTTCTCCCCTGTAAAACATATCTTCACTCTGTCAGTCAGGTCATAGGCCGAGTCTCCGAAACAGGAGGCAAATATGACCGGAGCCGACTTATCTATCTCAACATCGTAGTACAGCCTTAATCTGTTAATGAAATAATTGTCCTCTTTGTTGAGATCACTCCAGAAATCAACAAAATCAATCTTTATCTTTTTCTTCATTCTTCCCACTCTCTCCGAGCATGGCGATGAATACGCCGTTCTTGTTGAAATAAGGTATAAAGGCTTCCGCCACCGAATACAGCATGAAGCCCGTGATCAGCAGGGAAGCCGCATGCTTATTCTTCTTTACCGCCTTATCCCAGCTGATAAATACAGCAAGTATATAGATGATCATAAAGATCACACCTTCTCTGAGCAGGCTGTTGACATAGCCGACTTCCGTCGCCTCCGTAACAGCCCTGTTTCCGAGGAGCTTTATCTCATTCTCCTTAAGAGCATCCCTGGCAAACTCAAATCTCCCTGTAGTTATCTCATTTACCGCATCCCAGGCATTCTCCACCTTTCCCATATGATTCTCGGGATAAGGTATAAAGAGAAACGTGAAGATAAAGAGTATGACCGCAGCCGCAATAAACTGCTGGAATCTGTGATAGAGCTTTCTGTGTGCTTCATTCTTATCAAGCCTAAGGAAGATAACACCTGCAAGTATATAAATGAAGATGGCGATGCCCATCTTTGAAGAAGCCAGAATAAAGGGTATCATGAACACCACGGCTCCGACAGCCAGGAAAGCCGCCTTTATCTTCTGACCGTAAAGATATATCCACATGATGAAAAGCCTGAACCAGAAAAAGCTGAAGGCATTGGGATGAAGATAGCCGAACATAAAACGCCGTTCCTCCGAATGCCTGAAATAATCGCTGATATAGATATCACCGCCCAGACCCAGCAGGGCTCTTATCAGTATATAAGCCGTAAGGGCCGCAGTTCCGTAAAAATACAGCTTTATGACCTTCTCTGCATCTTCTTTCTTTCCTGCAAGCAGTACAAGCCCCAGCCTCAGCATCAGGGCCGAATGCGTAAATATCAGGAATATCCCGGAAAAAGCAAATACCGCTGCATAAAGCGGTATATCCTTTTTTATATCCATATCAACTATAGCGGCGTAAAGGAAAAACACTATGCCCGCAAATATCAGTGTCTGGTTCATGAAACCGCCGGAAGCAAAACCGGAGGGTGAAACAAGGAGCTCACAAATAAGCCCCATATAGAACGCGGCACTCTTAAATCTCTGCGCAGTCTGTTTTAGCTTTAACAGTTTATCCTTCATTTTCCAGTCCGTCATAAAGTTTCGTGATCTCAGCCGTATTGGCCGAGAGTGAGAAGCGTTCTGCCCTTTCCCTTCCGGCATCGCCAAATTTAAGCGCCCTTTCCTCATCTTCGATAAGGCTGCGCATGGCTGATGCAAGGGTATCAATATCTTCATAAAGGATACCCGTCTCACCGTCCTTAACTATTTCGGGTGTTGCTCCGCTCCTTCTTCCTATCACCGGCAGTCCTGCTCTCATGTATTCCACAGTCACCAGACCGAAGCCTTCATATTCGGAAGCAATGATCCCGGCGCCGGCTTTTTTCAGCAGCCCGCTCATATCCTTCACAAACCCGGGAAAGCGGATCAAACGTTTAAGTCCGTATTCCTCTGTCTTTCGTTTTAATAAAGCCGTATAGTTCTTATCGCCTTCTCCTGCAAATACCACTTCGAAGGGAGCTGTCTTATCCTTAAGAAGCTTTGCGGCTTCTATCACATCCAGCTGTCTCTTTGCGGGAAAGAGATAACCTGCATATACGAAACTGAATGGCCCGCTTTTTTTCTCAGCCTTCTTAAACTGAAGTGAAGTATCTATACCGTCATATATCCTGACAGTCTTCGCAGCCGGGTACTTTTTATCAAGATAGTCCTTTACCGCATCTGAAATGGCTATCAGCCTGTCTGCGCTTTCATAATACTTACGCACCGTCTCATCCGGGTAAAAGAATCTCATACCGTAATGCAGATCGGCAAATTCCCGTATATGCCATACATGCCTGCAATTAAGCCTCTCGGAGAGCATGGCCCCCTGTCCTATCACCGAGGTATTGGAGTGTATCAGCTCTATGCCCTTATCCTTAAAAAGCTCTGCAAGGCTTTCAAGCTCAGCCTCTATGGCCTTTTTTCTTTTACTCTTCTTTAGCGCAAAGCTTATGGGTTCCCTGTATATAGCCTCCCACTGCGTTAACGCCTGTATATGATATTCTATCCCGTTCTCCTTAAGGATGCGGGTAAACTCTCCTTCGGCCGGAAGGACCACTACCGGAATATGTTTCCCCCCTGCCTTTAAGCCGAGCACGAGATTTAGCAGAGCCCTTCCGGCTCCGTACAGATTGTCATAATGGCTTAAAAACAGGATCTTCATATATTCTTCAGGACCTCTGCCTTGTCTTTCTTAACGGCTATACCGCCTGATATCTCATAAATGCTGTCGCAGTTCCTTATGGTCGAAAGCCTGTGGGCCACGATGATCATGGTCTTGCTTCCGTGCAGCGAATCAATGGCTTCCATAACAGCGGTCTCTGTCTCGGTATCCAGGGCGCTGGTAGCTTCATCCAGCACCAGTATCTCGGGATTTTCATAAAGAGCTCTCGCTATGGCTATCCTCTGGCGCTGTCCGCCGGAGATCCTCACGCCCGATTCTCCCACCATGGAATCCAGTCCGTTTTCCAGACCTTTGACAAAGTCTTCCAGCTGGGCCTCTCTTACGGCATGCCATACCTTTTCCTCATCTATCTCTTCTTTCCTTATGCCGAAAGCCACATTTGCCCTGATGGTATCATCGGTAAGATATACGCTCTGGGGAACATAGCCTACCAGCTTTGACCAGCCAAGCAGATTGGAATACACATCTTCCCCGTCTATCTCTATATTTCCCTTATCCGGCGGCAACAGTCCCAGTATCACATCCGCAAGGGTAGTCTTGCCGGCGCCGGAAGGACCTATAAGAGCCACTGACTCTCCCTTCTTTATCGTCAGTGACAGACCGTTCAGCACATTGTCATGACCGGTAGGATATTTAAAGCTTATATTGTTTATCTTAAGCGCATCATTAAAGCTTAAGCTCTTTCCGTTATCATCTTTCTCATCCCTTAAATGATTGTCCTTATCCGCTTCTATCTGACGGAGCATATCATAGATGGCGTCAAGCCTCGGACGGTTATAGGTTATCGCGTTCACGTTGGTGGTCATCCTGCCTACCGAAGGGAAGAGCCTGAAAGCCGCCATGGCTACACCTGCAAGCTTGGTTATATAGTCGGCGGTATCCTCCACCATATGAAGACGCAGCACCACGATAGCTATGAGTCCGCCTATACAGACAACCTCATATACATACATGGGTATGACATTTAAGAAGTTGCTCTTCTTTGCGGCTCTGGCATTTTCGCTGCAGGCGCCCTCGAAGCTTTCAAGGAAATACTTCTGACGGTTCATGACCATGATCTCTTTTATGCCGTTGAAGGCCTGGCTTAAATACTGCAGCATCTGGCCTTCGCATTCCTGGCTTATGACGCCGATCAGCTTGACGATCTTTTTCATACCTTTGAAAAGGAAGAGCATGCAAAGCCCCAGTATGCCCACCAGAGATACCGCAAGTATCGGATCCAGCACTATGATATATATGCTTATGGCAGCGCAGGTAAAGAGCTCGGCTATCATCCTGAAAAGGAAGAAGCACATGGCAAAGACACCCACCACATCCTGATTAACCGTACGGATAAGTATCGACGAGTTTACGTTCACATGAAAAAGATAGGAACTGCGAAGATAGGTGTTTGCCATCTTTAAGGACAGGTCCCTCTGTACCGCAGTGGAATACCAGGCCTGTATGTATGAAGAAAACATCAGGTAAAGGTTCTTGATAATATAAATGATTATAATGATTATGCCGAGGACTGTCATGACCTTACGGCTGTCCGAGATATCCATGAAATACCCAAGGGCGCGGGTATACCACTTAGTCGCGCTCTCTTCGGGCTTCATCACGGTCTCCATCAGAGGCAGTATGGCCGAGACTCCGAGGAGTTCCCAGATGGAACCTATCAGCGCCACAAAGCAGACCAGCACATACTGTCTCTTCTGCTTCGGTGTCAGTATATAGTTTAATTCAGTCAGTATCTTTTTCAGACTTTTCATGTTTTCCTCTCTTTACCAGCTCCCACAGCATTATCAGCCCGGCCTGGTAGAACAGTGCCATGTTGTAGATCATATATCTGCTCTGGCAGAATATCAGTGCAGCCGTAACTCCCACATTTACAAGTATCGCAGTCAGTACAGACATTCCGATGACAGCTGCGTCATAGCATTCCTTTTTCCTGTAACATATCACCATTAGGGCGATAAAGCCTATATATGCCGCAAGTGCACAGAGATCAAGAAGTTTATGTCTGGCTGCTATCGTATTGACAAAACCGTTTATCAGTGAAGCCGCATATACCTTCAGATAGGTCCCGGCGTTGTCTGCAAGCAGGCTCTTAACTATCACGCCGCTCATGCGGTCAGCCTCAGCCTCAGCCTCCATGCCTTCCTTAAAGCCTCGCTGAATGGCATAGTCTATGAACAGAGGCCCGGTGGTATTAACGGTTATCACATCATAATTTTCTTCGTAGTGTTCTTCCAGTTCCCTTAAGCTCTTACCTGCATAGGAGTAATTGCTCTTAGTCTCATCCAGCAGATCCATGGTCTTTATGAAAAGATCTTTAACGCTCTCTTCTTTGATCAGTTTGGCATCTTCCTTATCCGCCACGTAAAGCGTAGTGGTCAGCACCAGGTTCATGTCCCTGGTATTCTGCTTAAACTCGCCTCTCAGCGCATAATTATACATTCTGGTACCGAGCAGGGCAAGGATCAGCGTCAGCGCCATGCCGACCGCCAGCAGCACTATCTTCTTAAAGTGGTCTGCCGGTTTCTTCAGGCTCTTCCTGTCAAAGAAAGCAACGGTAAAGAGAGTTATATACCCCATGGCCATCTGCTTTCTGATATCAGTCATAAAAGCACAGAGCAGAAGTGTCACTAAAACCGTCTTTGCATTCTTAAGCTCAAGCCCCTTCTCTCTTAGCTTAAAACATAACAGCATGAACAGCAGCCATACGGACAGGGTGATGCCCTCGGTCATGATGCTGTTGGTATAAACTACAGCCCTCTTCGCCGCATACTGGGTAAGCAGCGCTTCTCCGAAATGCGGAAGGAACAGCAGCGCATAGATAAGCCTTGGCAGAGCAAAACGCTTTTTCAGATAAGTACAGAGCATTGTCACTGCCGCAGCCATCAGCAGATTCTGGAACAGGATCACAGCAAAAAGATAATGTTCCTCTCCGAATATCCCGCGGAATGCGGCAAGCAGCAGAGGATACACCGGTTCCCTTGCGGATATCATGTTTATATAGCCCGGCGAATCACTTCCGAGATACACTCCGTAACGGATCGCAAAAAAAAGATAAAAAGCAGCGCTGACGACAAACGCCGCTGCTGCTTCGGGTATCTTTTTTTTCACTTCTTTTTCATTCATCTCTCTTCTTTATATGTTCGGCCCTTATCCTGTACAACAGGAGTTCGAAATCCCTCCGGCTCCTGGTCACCATATCCGAAAGTATGAGCCCGGAGAAGAAGGCCTGCATGGCCCCGAGGGCGATAAAGCCGCTGACCACCAGTGTCGGCATATTCTCCACCAGATGTGTATTGATGAATCTCGCAAACACCCACAGGAACATGACTGCTGCAACAAGGAGCATCAGAAATGCCAGAGTCGAAAAGAATTTAAAGGGCTTATAATTCTTATACAGTTTGACTATGGTGGAAAGGACCCTGATACCGTCGGAGTAGGTATTAAGTTTGGACTGGCTGCCTTCGGGCCTGTCCCTGTATTCCACCACCACATTGGCTATGACCATTTCGTTAAACACAGCGTGTATGGACATTTCCGTCTCTATCTCAAAGCCGCGGCTCAAGACCGGATAGCTCTTTACGAATTCGTATGACAGAGCCCTGAAGCCTGTCATTATATCCTTTATATCACTCTTGAACAGATGATTTATCGCATAGCGGACCATGCTGTTCCCCATATTATGAAAGGGTCTCGTGTTTTCCTGAAAATAGGTAGAAGACAGCCTGTCTCCCACCACCATATCCACGCCTTCTTCAAGTACCAGCCTGGCCATCTCTGTCGCTGTCTCCATCGGATAGGTATCATCACCGTCCACACAGATATAACAGTCCGCATCTATATCCCTGAACATGCTGCGCAGCACATAGCCCTTGCCCTGTCTCTTCTCATGCCTGACTACTGCTCCTGCGGCCTTTGCTATCTTAACCGTGTCATCGGTTGAATTATTGTCATAAACATATACCACGGCTTCGGGAAGCGCGGCCTTCGAATCCTTGATGACTTTTTCTATTGTCTTTTCCTCGTTATAGCAGGGGATCAGCACCGCTATCCTGTCCATAGGGTTCTCTCCTTTTTATTTTTTCACTCCCACAAACTTAAGAAACTCATCGTAATCCCTGATGTAATCATCTTCGTCATAATACTTCGACGCAAACACCATCAGCACCGCGTGTTCCGAGAATTCAGACATTTCCCTCCACATATTGTTGGCAATATATAAGCCCTCATAGGGATTGTCAAGTATCACGTTGGTCTTCTCCTTCCCGTCGTCCAGAAGGATATTCACCGAACCGTGAACGCATACCAGGAGCTGCTCCAGGGACTTGTGGGCATGCTTGCCGCGAACGAAGCCCTCTCTGGTATCGAACATGAAATATACTCTCTTTATCTCAAAGGGCACGTCCTTCAGTTCTTCCAGACTTACCAGATGTCCCCTTTCATCCCCGTGCATCTGCAGGGGATATTTCTTTATCTCCATAGTTATGCCTCTTCCTTTTCCGGCTTTGATTCTTCCTCCGCCGCATTCTTCTTAATGGTTGCCGCTTCCTGCCACATCCTGGTACTGTGGCCGTCATATATGAGTTTTCTTACATGGTACTGGACATCTTCCATTATCTTTCTGTTGGCGCTGATCACATCGGCCAGCATGCCTATGACAACAGTGACAAAGCCAATGATCATCAATGTACATGCAAGTATCAGAGACTGCACGTGACCGTTGCTGGAACCCTTGAATATGAATACGATAAAGCGTATGCCTATTCCCATGCCTATAAGGAAGGGGATCGCACCGAGCACAGTCAGCACCGCAAGAGACTTATACATCAGCAGCGCCCTGAATATGGTCAGCATCGATTTCTTTATATATGAACCCATGCTGCTGAAAAGCCTTGATTTACGCAATTCCGGATTGGTCCTAACCGGCACCGAAGTGATCGCTATCTTATTTCTTCCGGCCTGCACTATCGTCTCCAGCGTGTAGGTATATTCATTTATAACATTCACATGCATGGCCGCTTCTCTTGAGAAGGCGCGGAAACCGCTGGGCGCATCGGGTATCCCGGTCTTTGAAGCCTTGCGCACCACCCAGCTGCCCAGATGCTGCAGCTTCTTCTTTATCCAGGAAAAATGCGGGGTATCGTCTATGGGCCTCTCACCTATCACTATATCCGCTTCGCCGTTCAATATGGGACGCACCAGCTTTTCTATATCTTCACCGCAGTACTGGTTATCCGCATCGGTATTGACTATGATGTCGGCGCCGAGGGCCAGGCAGTTTTCAAGTCCTGCCATAAAGCCTCTTGCAAGGCCTTTATTCCTCGTAAAGCAGACTACATGATGGACTCCCCAGTTGACCGCAGTCTGCACAGTCTTGTCCGAGCTTCCGTCATCGATTATCAGATATTCTATCTCGTCTATCCCGTCTATGTGTTTGGGCAGATCGTTCAATGCGATCTCCAGTGTGTCTGCTTCGTTATAGCAGGGGATCTGTATTATCAGTTTCATCTTATTTTCCCTCGTATATAAGTAATGCGGTGGCTGTATCTATCAGAGTCACGTCGTTGGGATAAGGTATGCTCTTTTCCTCATCGCAGACATACTGCGAGGTTGATGCCATTCCTTTATATACATACCTCCATCCGTTTTCGGGCTTCGGAACCGTTCCGAGATCGTAACTGAGCACCCATACGTTTCTGTAATTGTTCTTAAGCTGTCTGGCCTGTCTCTCCGGATTTTCCTGATTCATGAAGAACAGATCCGCGCCGGTAAGGCCTTTAAGCTGAAGCGCAAACACGCGCGGGCTGGAGTATCCCTGTTCATTTATGATCAGCGCATCCTTCTCGCCAAGACAGGATGCGAGTTCCTCAAGAGTCTCATAACTGCAGCAGGTCTTGTCCTGCTCTTTATATACAATATTTCCCTGCATGATCATTATGGAGATCGCGATCACGGAAATAAGGGCCAGCGCAGGCTTTGGCAGTTTATTAAACAGATAACCGGCCAGTATTACCGGCAGGAAAATGTAGGGAGCCAGATATCTTGCAAAGTAATAATACTCCCTTACCATCACCCACATGACGCCGCAGATAAGAGCGCTCATGTAATACATGCAGAGTATCATACTGAACAGCCTTCTGTCCTTCAGCAGTTCATTTCCTCTCATTATACATACTATCACGGCTGCAGGCAAAAAGATGAATCCGCTTAATGCCGCATAGCCTACGATAAAGAGATACTTAGGATCTACCCAGTCCAGGAAAGGCTTGATCTGCACAGAATAGAGAACTACGTTTCCTATCGTCAGAAGTATGAGCAGGACCCTGCATATGATGCCTGTAAGCTTTGCATTGGCCACATTTTTTAAGCCTTTTATCATGGGACTGTTCTTATGGGCAAACATAAGCAGCCCGGATACTATGATGACTGCTGCGGAAGCAAGTATCACCACTCCCTGGAGATTATCCTCGTTTATCGCATCTTTTGTCATCGTAAATACATTTTCAAAGTTGAACCTGACATACTCCCTGCCCGTATGCCACATCATTGAAAAGCCGGCAGCATATGAAACGCAGAGCATGATAGTGCTGATCAGGTATTGCTTCTCCCTGCTCCTTAAGAAATTAAATAGCAAAAGGATCACCAGCATCGGCATCATCACCGAGATCATTATATGCAGGAAGCTTAAACCCGAAAGTAAGAAACCCGCAAAGAGCGGCGCCGCCGGAGCCCTTTCTTCCGTTATCATCATAAAGAGTCCGGTGACAAATACCGCTATCACTATCTCATTCAGGGTATTCATACCGCACCAGATCATCAGGGGCGAAGTAAGCACCACTGCTCCTGCGATAAAGGAATAGAGCCTTCCGAGCCTTAAGTTCTCGCTCAGCATCCACACATAGGCAACCACAAGGCAGAAGGCTATGACAGGCACATAGGACAGGCCTTTCAGACCAAAGAGCACACCGAAGAGCGCAAGCAGTGCAGAGAAAGTGTTTACTCCGTGCAATGTACCGTGCAGCAGCCCTTCTTCCTCATTTTCATCCGCAAATATCTCTTCCTCTACTGTCCCTTCAAACTCCTCCTCATCTTCTTCATCAAAGTGATCGGGAAGGTAAAGTCCGTCCATGCCCTCCAGATGCCGCATATATTCCATCTGTTCCCATTTGCTGACTATCAGATCATATTCCGGAAAATTCACTTCGTTATCATAATAGCCGTTCATGTAAAACATGGCGCGTATCTGATACAGTCCCTCATCCTGCCCCGTATCATAAGAGCCGGAGCGGTGGGAAGAAGCTATCAGAAAAGCCGCGATCATAAGTATCAGCAGCGGAAGATATCTTACAAAATCCACGCCTATCTTCGGTCTTTCTCCGCCTGCCCCCGCATAGAAGACAACGCAGGCTATCACCGCCGCGATCACTGTCCCTGTCAATGCTGCAGGCATGCTGAAGGAATCCGTAAGGAACAGAAGGCCCGAACTGACAATATACAGCGCAGTGTAAAGGCCTGCCGAAACCGGTATCAGTTTAAAAATATCTATTCTTCTGTACGCGAAGGCCGTGGCAAGCACTGACAATGCAAGCCCCGCCAGAAACAGGAATATCATCTCATCTCTCCATATATCTTAAGTATTCCGTCCGTCATCTCCGAAACGGAAAAACTCTTTTCTTCAATCTCATCAAAGGCAGCATCACCCTTTTCGATGACCTCCCTTATCCTCTCTGCAAGCTGAGCGGCATCACGGTTCTTAAACTTAAGACACTTCCCGTATACCACTTCGGGAAGAGAACCCGCATCGCTGACGATAAGCGGAGTTCCTATCATGCAGGCTTCCAGGGCCGAGAAGCCGAAGCCCTCGGTAATCGAAGGCACCACTACACAGTCAGCCTGTTTTATACAGCTTAAGAGTTCACCGCGGGATACGGAAGCCCTTACCCTTACCAGTCCTTTAAGACCGTCATCTATAACACTCCTCAAAAACTCTTTTCTCGGTTTTTCCGGTTCAGCTCCGAGAAGGAAACAGAATCTCACCTTTGAAAGATCGGTGCCGCTGTTCTTGAGCAGGGCTATGGCCTTTTCATATACAGATACGCCCTTGGTCCGCCCGGGTCTTCCGTAATAAAGGAATACCTTTTTATTCCTTATGCCGAAATGATCCTTAAGGGAAAAATCCGTAAGGTCTTCATCTTTCAGATCACTGGCAAGATAGACTCTTGTGATGTCCTTCCTTCCGCAGTATTTGATAAAATCTCTTTTCGTGGCCTCAGAAATCGCATGATATCTGTCAAAGCGCTGTCTGGTGCATACCTGTTCCACAGCAAAGTAAACCAGCGCCCTGTAGAACACATCGGTCCAGAACCACTTGAAGCCCCTTACTTCGTAAACGGTCAGCAGCGAAGGCTTATTATATCTGCGTGCCAGTCTTGAAGTGACAGGAGCCGTGGTAAAGATCGAAGTATGGACCACATCACACCACTCAATGATGTCCTCTATGTCGCCTGACCTGGGGATAGGATGTCCGAAAGCAGACTTCCATTTACAGTATCTCACCTGTATCCCGTCAACGTTTTTTTCACCCAGATATTCATCGCCCACGTTGCGGGCTACTACACGCACTTCGTGACCAAGGCTTACGAGCCTTTTTGCCACTTCATAAAACATCAGTTCACCGCCGCCCACATAGGGATAAAAATGCGGCAGCACCATTGCTATCTTCATATATCTCCTCTGGCTCTATACCACTGTTCAAGCATCAGCACGTTCCATACAAGTCTGGGCGATCTTCCGTTCTTTACAAATTCTGCCCAGAGTTTTGAAACGATCCTGCCATCCACTAACCTGTCTTTGGCGCACTGCGGTGAGTTCATCAGTTCTCCGGCCCATTCTGCCGTATCTCCCTCGGTAAGCCATTTATTAAGGGGCACCGAAAATCCCTTCTTCGGCCTGTCCATCAGCTCCTTCGGAACATATCTGTACAGTACTTCCTTAAGGACTTTCTTTCCGTTATTCATATCACATAGATATTCCTGTGGAAGACTTAAGGCAAATTCCGCAACATCCTTATCCAGCATAGGTATCCTGTTCTCAAGACTCACAGCCATTCCTGCCCTGTCCACCTTGACCAGTATATCTTCGGGATGGTACACCAGCATATCATCCAGCATCAGTTCTTTCAGATCTCCGCCTCCGAGCGGATCACGCCTGATGCTCATATCATGACCGCAAAGCGAAGCAATGAGCGGATCGTAATGATCCACGGCAGCCTTCAGCTCGCGTATGTTACGCGCAGCTATGCATTTGCCCGCACGGTAAGCAGTTTTGCCGGGCACACACTTTAGCATCTTTCCTGCCGCTTTTCCGGCTGCTGAAGGCAAACACTTTGTCCTGTTCCAGAGCTTCAGCATCTTCGGATAGGTGGCATAGCCTCCGAAAAGTTCGTCCCCCGCATCACCGCTCAAGACCACAGTCACATGTTCCCTTGCCATGCGGCTTACAAGATATGTAGGTATCTGTGACGAATCGGCATAGGGCTCACCGTAAATATACGGTATCTTCGGTATCACGGCCTTCATCTCGGCTTCACTGACATACTGCTCGTTATGCTTTGTTCCTATGTGTTCCGCAATAGCTTTTGCGAAAGGAGCTTCATCATATTTCGGATCATCAAAACCTATGGTAAAGCTTGAGGTATCCTCTCCCTTTACTGCCTTGGCAAGAGCCGTGATGCAGGCGCTGTCTATACCGCCTGAAAGGTAGGTTCCTACCGGCACATCGGCAACCAGCATGGAACTTACCGCCGCTTTCAGCCGCCTGTCAAGTTCATCCACAGCCTCAGCAAAGCTTCCCTTAAAGGGTTGCTCATATATCTCCTCCGCTTTTTTCCTGAGATCATAATAACGCTGCTTTTTACATTTTTTTTCCCCGAAAGGCTCCGCCAGCTCCATGACACAGCCGGGGGGCAGCTTGTATACACCCTTCCAGATGGTCTTCGGCGCGGGTATATATCCGAGGAGCATATATTCCGGGATGACCTCCCTGTTGATCTCATCCTCAAAGCCGGGAAAACAGCGGATCGCAGCTATCTCAGAGGCAAATACAAAATGCCCTTTTATAAACGCATAGTACAGCGGCTTCTCACCGAAACGGTCTCTGGCAAGGGTCAGCTTCTTTTCTTCTCTGTCATACAAGGCAAAGGCAAACATGCCTTTTATCGTATCGAGGCTTTTCTTAACACCAAGGCTCTCAAAGGCCTCCAGCAATACTTCCGTATCCGACGTGCCTCTGTATTCCCTTGCTCCCGAAGCTTTTTCCACCGCTTCCTTCAAGGCTCCCGTATTATATATCTCACCGTTATAAACGATCACAAACCTTTCGGATGCGCTCTTCATCGGCTGCGCCCCGGCGCTGCTTAAGTCCCTTATGGACAGCCTGCGATGCCCAAGAGTCACGCCCGAATTCTCATCTATCCAGCAGCCTCCGGCATCAGGTCCCCTGTGGTACAGTCTCTGATCCATTCTGTTGATGATATCTTCACGCCCGGGAACGTCAGCAATAAACCCGGCTATACCGCACACCTTATCTTCCCTCCAGGGTGGTCCTGCTTATCCTGCCATTCTCTACCTTATAGAGTATATCGCAGTTCTCAACGGTCTTCAGGCGGTGGGCTATGATGACCATGGTCTTCCTGCCTTTCAGAGCATTTATCGCTCCCATTATGGCTGCCTCGGTATCATTGTCAAGGGCGCTGGTAGCCTCGTCAAATACCAGCAGTTCAGGATCATTGTAAAGAGCCCTTGCTATGCCTATCCTCTGTCTCTGGCCGCCGCTTACCCTTACGCCGCGCTCGCCTATGGAGGTATCAAGTCCCTCAGGCAACTCACGCACAAACTCGTCTATCTGGGCTTCCTTCAATACTTCCCATATACGCGCCTCGTCCTGCTTTTCCTTCTCTATGCCGAACGCCACATTCTCCCTTATGCTGCCGTCCAGCATAAAGATATTCTGGGCGATATAACCCACATTTGCCAGCCATTCCGCATCCGAAACATTAACAGTCTTGCCGTCAGCCGTAATAGTGCCGCCATTCAGCTTAAGCAGGCCCAGCAGTATATCAACCACCGTGGTCTTGCCGGCTCCCGATGCGCCTATCACTCCTACCGTACTGCCTATGGGTATCTCCATATCCGCCTCATTAAGTATCAGGCGCTCGGTATTCGGATAACTGTAACTTATCTTTTCAAGCAGTATCTTATCATTATATTTTCCCTTGACCACTTCTCTGTCCGTGATCTCTCTCTGCTTTATGGAAGCAACGTCCAGATTATCGCAGACCAGATTCAGCGAAGGCTCAAAATATGCGATAGCTCCCATATGGGCCGATATCCTGTTTACGCTGGGCATCAGCCTTACCGCCGCCATGGCAAAAGCCGAAAGCAGAGGAATACGATCCAGCAGATCGGTGCCCGTCATTACCAGCACAAACATATAGATCAGCATGCCGACTATGCATACGGTCTCGATTATCAGCCTCGGCATGTTTTTAAGCACGGTATACTTGCAGCCCACCCAGGCAAGCTTCTCGTAATCCGTAGAATACTCCCTTATAAAGAAATTCTCTTTGGCCGCCACCTTCACGTCCTTGATACCCATAAGGCCATGCTGCATGGTCTTCATGGTCTTTCCCTGAAGATCCACTCTCTCGCTTCCGAGCTTACCGAGAGTAGGCTTCAACACCTTCACTATCACCAGTACCATTACCAGCATAAGAGCCGCTATTCCCAGAGTCATCAGAGGATCCAGGATGAACAGGAAGATGCACATGCAGGCAGATACAGCCACCTCGCTGATCAGCAGCAGGCTTTCCTGCAAAAGTTCGAATACATGGGGAATATCCGTATGAAGCGTCCTTAACATGTCCGCAGTCTCTGCATTAAGATAGAATTCATAAGGTCTGTTCATGAATTCCCCGAAAAGCTTTATAGCTGTTTCGTTCTGGGTCTTTGCCACAAACTTTGTCTGGATATAAGACTGAAAAAGAAGATAAGCATTCTTGAATACAAAGACGGCGATGGCCACGATCAGCATCAGCAGGACAAAATCCGTATTTGAAAGGCCATCAAGTCCGAAAGCAGTGATAAGTCCCTTAACCTTCTCGTTTCCGAGCACATCTTCGGGACTCACGACTACAGAAATAAGGGGGATTATTACCCCCACTCCCAGAAGCTCCAATAAAGAACCTATAAATATGGTCAAAGTAAGAAGCAGCACTTTCCTTTTCTGCTTCTTATCCAGCATATACTTCAATCTGCGGTATACATTCATACAGCAAGTAATCCTCGTCTCGATCCGGGCCGGCCATCCGCTCCCGAACTACAATATATACCGATAATTTTATCGTAAAATACAAGGTATTGTCAAGCTACACCACTGTCTTAAGCGGTGGCGTCAACTATTTCTTATCTTACCGTAATGAGAGTTTCATAATCAATCTGTTTTACCGTCATTATCAGCTTCGTAGATCCCGGGCTTACTCCGGTCACCCTTCCCTTGGCATCCACGCTTGCAACCGCCTCATTCTCGATCCTGTAAGTTATCTCTGAGGGGTTCGCGTTCATGACGGCTGTATTAACGCTTTTGCCGACCTTTACGCTATACTTCGATCTGCTGAACTGCGGCATTTTGATCTTCAGCTTGATCGTCAGTTTCTTCGCCTTCATTCCCTTTCCTGCCGGGAAGGTCACCGTAAGCCTGACTGTACCGGATTTTTTGATCTTAAGCAGGCCGTCTTTATCAACTTCGGCGATCTTCCTGCTCGAGGACTTCCAGCTTTCCGGCTTCACGCTTGCCTTTATATATGTGTTGAGATCAAGGTTACCCCTGCGTCCTATCTCCGTTATCTGAGCCTTATCAACTTCAGGAACTTCCACCGTGACAGTTTTAAGCGCTAAAGTTTCCCCCTTTGCATCCAGCGCAGCTATTGTGATCTTTCCGCTCTTTTGCACTTTAAGGCTGCTGCCCTTGATCTTTATTGCAGCCTTATCACCGTCAATAACGTTAAAGCTTTTTATTCCTTTTACTCCGGCAAAAACTGTTTTCTTAAGCTTCAGTGATTTAACGGCTAAAACATCCGCTCCTGCCTTGTATTTTGTCAGATCAGCCTTGTCAGGTCCCAGCGGGGACGGGGTATCCGTCGGTTCCGTAGGCTCTTCGGGTGTCACGGGATCCACAGGATTGACAGGATCGTCAGGATTTACCGGATCCACAGGATTGACAGGATCGTCAGGATTTACCGGCTTCTCTGGATCCTCAGGATTTACCGGTTCTACGGGATCTTCCGGATTTACCGGATTTACCGGATCCACCGGGTTGACCGGATTCACGGGGTCCTCCGGATCTGTCGGATTGACAGGCTGTGTATACTCATACTGAATATAGATATCCGTGACTTCCGTTGTCAGTTCTTTATCTGCAAACATCAGGCCGCAGAAATTGCATTTCCAGTATTCTATATTTCCTTTTCTTGTCGGCGTCGCTGCTTTTGCCTCATAATGATATACGCTGTGTCCATGGGCTGGCTTGATAATGTCTTCCGCAGACATTTCCTGCTTCCTGTTTCTTGTCGAAAACATTTTACCGCAGTCACGGCATTTCCAATATTCATAATTACCGTCTGTGGTACAAGCGGCCGGAATACTGTCAATGAGTTCCAGATCATGCTCTTTTTCGCTGATATAATCTACCCTGACTTTATCACAGTCCTTACAATGATATACTTTATTACCGCTCACCGTGCATGTAGCCTCTTTGGTCACAACTCCCCTATCCCAGTGATGGATTATCTTTTTAATGCTTTCATCCCAAGCCTGTGAGAAATGAACTGTCACCGTTCCGGCTTTTGATCCGATAGGCTCTCCGCTGATGCCTTCGATGGCATTCCACTGTTCTTCCGTTCCTTCGTAGTAAACGTCTGTTATGTATGAGTTCAGAAAGACTTTCTCACCGATAGAAATAACGGAATCCGGAATATATACATTATTAATATCCTTGCCACCTATAAGCGCTCCGCCTCTTATTGCTTTCAAGCCTTTGGAAAGCGCCACGCCTGTGATATTACGGCTGTTGGAATAAAACATGCTGCCGTCATCATAACCCACTCCATAAATAATATTGAATCCATAGCTATACGGTATTATCACATCTTCATCTATGCCGCAATATGAAAAGATATATTTATTATAGGTATCATTTCCGTAGAGTCCCAGGCGGAAGGGCTGTGTTTCTGAAATATCATAAGACCTGGGCAGAGTTGTCTCATAATAAGAAGCCTCCGCCAGATAATACTTTCCGTCTATCTTTACCATGGGACAGCGGTGGCTGTCGGAACAATCCACCATGTAATCTATCCCTGCCATATTGCAGAGTTTGCATATGGTATCCGTACTCGCCCAGCAATCACCGCAATTATACAGCATCATATCCTGCCATTTCTGGTACTTCACATTATAGATCGTATTCTCGGCTACCCACCTGGTAAAAGCAGAAAGCTTCTCCATGTCTGTCTCTGCGCCTTCCACGCATTGATCATAAACAGCCTGTATTCTGTCCTCTGCGTACTGCCGTCCCAGTTCCACAAGCGTTATCTTTATGTCCTGATGCATATCTCCGTAATAGACGCGGAGCACAGCCGTGCCGGGATAATATTCTATCTCGTCATAATGTTCGGGAGGATAATAGTAGATCATGCTTCCTCCCTGCCCATTGACTATATATGAGGGAGACGGTTCGATCACACCGTCGCGGGTGATGTCCACATCACCGTTCATTTCTATAAATTTCCAGCTGAGCTTATAGCCTGTATCTCCTGCGCTCAGGGCATAAGATGTGGGCTGGTCTTCGCCGGGACTTCCCACCACTTCTTCCACTACGCTGTTAACGCAGTATATGCGTATCTCATCCGGAAACAGCTTTTCCCCGTCAGCCGGATCAGCCTGTGAAACTATACCTGTCAGCATCACGATCGCTGCCACTGATAAAAGCATTATCATCCTTTTCATCAAGTTCTTCATTATCGCACTTACCTCTTTTAAACTTTTTCGTATTATGATTTCTTTAGTTTACATGACTCTGCCTGTCAGTTTGATATACAGTCTTAAAAGCGTCTCGGGAAAATACAGATATACTTCAGCAGCAAGCTGCTCTTTTTTACCTTTCTCGAGAATTTTATATTCGGCAAGTCCTGCCTTTCCCAGCTTCCGTATCTCTGCAAAGAATTCCTTATCATCGCTGTCGCGGCTTATGTATGCCCCGACAAAAAGAACGATCAGTTCCATGCGGTAGCGTTTGTATTCTTTCTGCAGATCGCCGTCGGACTCAGCTATCATACGGTCCAGAGCTTTTATCGAATCCAGCCAGCGCATTGACAGCTTTGATCTGGAAAGACTGCCGCTTCGTATAAACACTTCCCATAAAGGGCGGTTCATATAGTAAACACCTGCGCTTGATGAAATTGCTCTGTGCATATAGATGCGGTCTTCGCCCTGCTTAATGTCTTCATCAAACTTAAGGGTCTTAACAATACTTGCAGGAAACAGTTTATGACATACGCTCTGCAGATAGTAACTGCCCTTTGCAATGTCCATCAGGGCTTCCGTGGAAGTAAGTTCTTTGCAGCTTTTAAGCATGCCGGCTCTGGGAACGGCTGCTTCCCCTTCCTTTTTCAGAGAGCGATCCGCAGCGATTATCATGTCAGGATACACGACAGCGGCATTCATCAGTTCCTCTATAGCTGAGGAAATGAGGCGGTCATCTCCGTCGAGGAAAGCCACATAGTCCCCGTTTATTTCGTCAATGCCGCTGTTCCTTGCTGCCGAGAGTCCGCCGTTTTCCCTGTTTATCAGCCTTATCCTTGCATCTTTCTCTGCCTGCTCCTCTATGAGCTTCAATGTCCCATCCGTTGAGCCGTCATTTACGACCAGGATCTCAAGCTCTTTATATGTCTGGGATATAACAGACTCTATACAGCCCGTTATAAAGGCTTCCACATTATATGCAGGTATTATGACCGTTACCGTTTTTGCCATGATATTGACATCCTTATCCGCGTTTAATAAAATACTTTCTATGAAAAAAGACCAACTGAAATCCTTAATATCCGCAGATCTTTCCAGGGTGTACGAGCTGCCGCTTTCCTTTAAGGAACGCTTCTTCCTGCCCCCTGAGTTAAAATATCTGATCCTGTGGAGAAAGACCGCATATTACCGCAGCGCCGGCTCCTTATACGGTAAGTTTCTCTATCTGAAGCTTGAGGGCCTTATGCATAAGACTCATATACAGATACCGCCTGAAGTCTCAGCAGGTCCCGGCCTCTACATAGGCCACTTCGGCCGCATCATCATCCATCCTGAGGTAAAGCTTGGCAGGAACGTGAACCTTGCCACCGGCATCACCATCGGCAAGCAGAACCGCGGCAAACATGAGGGCGTGCCCGTTATCGGCGATGATGTATGGATAGGCACCAATGCCGTGATCGTGGGTGGCATACATATAGGCAATGACGTGCTCATAGCTCCGGGGGCCTATGTTAATACGGATATTCCCGATCACTCTGTCGTTATCGGAAATCCCGCAGTTATACATCCCTCCGAAAATGCCACGGCTTCCTACATCAACCGCCGTGTAGACGATAAGTAAATACCCCTGAGCATCAGATGTAACGCTCTTACACTTATACCGGATACTGCCGCGGCAGCCCGGTTTTTTAATCGTCCTTCCCTGTCTTTGCTGACGGCCTTTCCCATCAGCTTTATATCCCTGTATACCCTGTTTCTGAGAGCGCTGTTCTCTTCAAAAGGCATTTCGGAAAGTATCTGAGAGCAGGCCGAAAAATGTCTTCCCAAAGCAGCCTTATGGCAGGCAGGCCTCGCTTTATTCACGCGCTTGACCATTTCCCTGCTGTGCAGGTAATATGCCCTGTTGCGGCTAGCCTGGGTAGTATAGATCGTGCTCTGTTTATCCTGCACATAATGATAGCAGACCTTATACCCTACCGCGAGCCTCCCGGCTCCCATAAACAGTCTGTATATGGTGCCCATATCCTCGGCTTCGGTCCCTTCCGGGAAGGTCACCTTATCCCAGAGGCTTTTTTTACTCAGATAGCCCCAGGGCACGCTCATGATATCTTTCTGATAAAGCAGGGCTTTAAGCACTTCATCGCCCTCATATACATTTACGAGATGAGAACAGCTGCAGGAACCGCAGTCCGTACAGCAGCCTGCCCCTGCTTTGGTGTTGATCTCCTGACGCAACGGCTTGTCATGACCGCAGGCAGAAATATCGGCATCGTTTTCTTCCAGCAGTTTTCTTAAATAAGTAAGATAACAGCTCTCCACATAGTCATCGCTGTCAACGAAACAGATCAGCTTACCCGAGGCATTTACGATACCTGCGTTCCGCGCCCCCGCAGCGCCCGAATGTATGGGATGAAGCGCCCGTATCCTCTTATCCGCTGCGGCCAGTTCATCGCATACGGCAGCGGATCCGTCCGTAGAAGCATCATCCACCAGAATGATCTCATAGTTTTCATCATCCTGTTTAAGCAGACTCTCCACACAGCCGCCGAGATGTCTGATGGAATTATAAACCGGCACTATCACGCTTATCTTGTCCATATTCATTCTCCGAAAAAACTCTTTAGCTTTTTTGCAAAAACTTCCCTGTCGTAATCATTTTCCCTGAGCAGCGCATACTGTCGCTTAAGCTCGTCATCGTCTATATCCTTAATGATATCTCCTGTCTCATCAAAGCTCTTAAAGCCGCCGCCGGGTATCTTATTGCCTTTAAGTATGCCGCTGTAGGTCAACGGTATGGTGTCTAAGAATATCGCCTCCTGCAGCACTCCCGAAGTCTGTATGGAATATTTCTCCTCCGGATAGGGCAGTACCACGAACCTGGCTTTTCCCAGCATCTTAAGATATTCATCTCTTTCGGGATACTCATCCCTTATCTCTATATTATCTTTTGCAGACTTCTTTAAGTTTTCAAATCTTTCCCTGTCATAAAATCTTCCGACTATCAGTAAGGGATAGCCGTTTTGGTTGAAAGCTTCCACAGCTTCCTCCAGCTTCTTATCGGGATTCATCGTCCCTAAGATCACCGCATGATCTTCTTTTTTATCTGCCCTGAAACGCTCATATATCCGGGGTTCATAGCTGTAGTCAGGTATAAAGATGCTTTCGGTATTCTTAAATGAAAAGCCCGGTCCCGTGGAGATCATGCCTTTTATCTTTTTCTGCGCTCTCTCAAATATCTTCTGTTTGATACGTGAAAGCAGTCCGCCCTCAAAGCCGCCTATAAAGCTGTTTGCATAGACTGTCCTTCCCTTATTCCCGAAAAGCGCCATGTACAGGAAGAAGTAAAACTCCGTATTGAAAAACCAGACGATATCTGCATCCGTTTTAAGACACTCGCTTATGTTCACGAACATCTTGAGCTTATTGAATATCTTCTCGGCCAGGCTGTTCCTGCCCTTCATCAGTATGTGGTGCTTCAGTTTTCTGTATGACTCTTCCTTTTTTATCCCGGCAGCTTTAAGTATCACTGCAGGCGCAGCCACAGACAGCTCATAAGAAAGGTCTCTCAGCATTTCCCTGTATTCACTTAATACCTTAGGCGCATGTCCGACGGCAGTGCCTTCCACATCGCATCTGCCCTGGTATTCCGCCATCACTATACGCTTACTCATATCTCAATACCGTTTTCTTTAAGAAAGGCTTTCATCTCTTCGTAATCCGTAAATTCCTTTTTCCAGCCGTGTACGGCGTAAGGCGGCTTCCCGCATTTAACACTGTCCCTTAAACCGTACTCCAGGGCAAAGGCCCTGCCTGTCTCCACATCTGCGGGTTTAAAATCATTTCTGTTATCGCTTCCGCATACTCCGAAAAAGATATCCTCGTTCCTTTTTATGAACCAGTATATCTTTCTCCAGCCATACTGCTCTATCAGCCTGATGCAGCTCTCATTCCTTCTTAATGAAAAACCGCCGTTACCCATGGTGATGCCACAGCCCTTTTTCTTAAGACATCTGATCGTAAAGCCCGGAAAGCCTTCTTTCTTCGGGAACAGCCACTCCCATATCCTCCGTTCCGGTATCCAGGGCGCGCCGTAATAATCAAAAGCTTTATCGATAAATTCACTTATACGGTCCCTATCCTGCCATAAGGTTGCATCCGGCTGGGCTATCAGCATATACTCCCATTTATCAAAACGTTTATAAAAAGCCGTTGAAAGCAGCAGTCTGTTATATGCCCTTATGCCCTTAAAGAAACGGTCATCAAAGCGTTCAAACAAAGCTCCCGCATATCTGTTCTCATACCAGGAAACGTCAAGGCTTTCGGGAACAACAAAAATCTTTGCGCTCTCAAGCACATCAAAATATCTGCCGACGCATTTTTCTTCATCGGCATCAAAGCTCTTTTTATATGCCGGAATGACCGTTATGTATCTGTCCTGCATCTCCTGGCATGACCTCACTTTATACTCTCTTCATAAGCTTTTTCCACAGTCTCCGTCATCCTGTCCCATGAAAAACGCTCGCTTTCCGCAATGACATTATTCCTGAACTCTTCCTGCCTGCCTTCGGTAAAATACAGGTCTATGGCAGACTTAAGCCCCTCTGTATCTTCGGGTTCCACCACATAACCGGTCCTGTTGTCATCCACCACTTCGGGCAGCCCTCCCACTCTTGTGACTATCACCGGAAGGCCGAAACCGTAAGCTATCTGCACTATGCCCGACTGTGTCGCGGAACGGTAAGGACAGACACAGAGATCGGCTGCTGCAAAATACTGCTCCACTTCCGTGTCAGGTACATAACCGTCCTTTATGCAGACGATATCCTTTATACCGTTCTCCTCTATAAGCTTTGTATACTCTTCCTTATCGCTTCCGAAATCTCCGACTATATAAAGCTTCGGTCTGACTGTGCTGCCTTTCATAGCCTTGATCAGAAGATCCAGGCCTTTGTATTTTCTGACATAGCCGAAGAAAAGTATCATAGGCTCCTTCTCATCAAGAGAAAGCAGCCCTCTTGCCTCCTCGCGCCCCATATCCTTCATCTTAAATGCGTTGTATGTGGGATGCACCTGTTTATATACCGGTATCTTCGGAAGCAGCTTTATGAAATCTTCCTTATCTCCTTCCGAATGAACTATCGCAAAAGAAGCTCTCTTAAGCGTTGCCTTAGTGAGAGCAGAATCGAAAACGAACCTCTCATGCGGAAGGACATTGTGGCAGAGAAAAGCTATCGGCGTGCCCTTCAAGTGTGAAGTAAGTCCCTGATAACAGGGTGCAAAATAAGGATGCCACCAGGATACTATCACCAGATCCGCCTTTTCTTCCCTTATCTTTTTTGCTGCGCTTATCCAGTTAAAAGGATTGGCGGTATTGATCACATATTTTGTATCTTCCACCATGAAGCTTTTATTGCTGTAGTCCCTCTGTTCCCTTTTGAACAGTATCTTCGGATATTGCATGGAATAAGAATAACAGACCGTCTCGAATTTCTTTCGAAGCGCTCTGACCAATAAGCCCGTATAATGTGATATTCCGCCCTTGTATGGATATACAGGCCCGATCACCACTATCTTTTTTAACATATCACACTCTCCGCATATTTCAGCCATTCATCCGTGATCTTCTTTATTCCGGCTTTTTCACGGATCTCTGCAGCTGCAAGTCCGAGTTCATTTGCTTTATCCGGATATTCAAGGTACTTGACTATACCTGCTGCCATCTCCCTGTGATTCCCGACTTCACACAAAAGTCCGTTCATCCCGTCTTCTATCAGGGCTGCAGGTCCTCCTGCCGGACAGTCGGTAGCAAGCACCGGCAGTCCCAGCGCCATTGCTTCCATAAGGGCATTGGGCATGCCTTCAAAAGATGAAGACAGCACATAGCAGGCTGCGTCCTTTATGCATTCCGCAACCTTATCGGTATCTCCCATTATCAGTATCTTTGCTTCCAGTTTATGACTCTTTATCCACTCCTTTAACTGAAGGAGAGAATTATCCCCGGAATCATGACCGTATATCTCCAGCACGTAGTCCGGATAGTCCTTAAGTACCAGTTCAAAGGCCTTGGCCAGTGTCATATAATCCTTTGCATAATTATGACGTCCCACAGCTACTACGGCTTTTCTGCGCTCTGATATCTGTCCCTGAGCGGCAAAGCTCTTTCCTATGGGATTAAGTATCACCCTGCTTTTCTTTCTTATCTTTTCGTTAAAGAAGTCCCTTGCTCCGGTAGTCTGGAAAACTGCCCCCGCGGTCTTTGAATAAAGATATCCCGAAAGCAGCCTGTGGACCTTCGACGAATAATCGACCTTCGGATCGCTGCGTACCGAAATGATGACCGGTACCCCTGTTCCCCCCGAAGCCAGCACTGCCCTGTAGTTTGCGCCTCTGCAGAAGGAATACACCACATCGGGTTTCTCTTTAAGCAGCAGCTCATGAAGTCTTTTCTGTCTGAGTTTTCTTTTCTTTGAAGAACTTAAGTCCTCTTCTTCGGGACGTATGCCTATATCAAAACGCGTAACTCCCTCAGGCAGCGCAAACTCGTTTTTCTCTTCCTCTGCCGTGGCGATCCCGACTCTGATATTCCTTGAGATCATCTCAGAGGCAAGATTGATCACGACTCTTTCCGCGCCGCCCTGTCCGAGACTGTGTATATGAAACATAACATAGTTGATCATTTTTTATTTACCATTTTCTCATACATATCCATCAGCATTTCGGTCTGGGCTCCCACATCAAAGCCCTTCTCTTTCAGTATGCGGATATTGTCCGAATTATCGCCCACAGTATCCCGTGTCATTTCAACCGCCTTATCTGCCCAGAGCTTTGCGCCCTCCGACAGACTTAAAACTTTTACAAGTCCTGTCACTGCCACTTCTTTTGTTATCGTATCCGAGATCACACAGGGCACTCCGGCTGCCTGGGCTTCCACCACGGTCCCCGGCAGACCCTCATACCTTGAAGGAAATACCAGCACATCCATTAGCTGATAGTAAGGCGCAGTATCACTCTGCATTCCCGTAAATATCACAGCTTCGTTAAGACCAAGCTCCGAGACTGTCTGACGGATGAAAGCTTCCCTTTCTCCGCCCCCCACCAGCAGGAGTTTTGCATTCTTCTTTTCTTTCTTTATCTCTTTAAATACTTCCAGAAGAAACTCGTGGTTCTTTGCATAATGGAAGCGCCCCACATGGCCTACCACATATGCATCCTTAAGTCCGCAGTTTTCACGCAGTTCTTCTACCTTAGCCGTCGATACATTCTCCCCGGCAAACTTATCAAGTTCCAGCGCATTGGGTATTATCTTCACCCTTCCTGCTTTATATGCGGCATTACCGAATACAGAGACTGCTGCTTCAGCCGAACAGGCAAAGAGTTCATCGGCGCAGTCTGCAAGCCCAAGCCGCATAAACCTTGTGATCAGGCCTTTAAGCCCCGGATCCGTGCCTGCGCTCCTGGCATGAGCTATCGTGCATTTTATCCCCTTCTTTCTTGCAGCCTTAAGATATATGACAGCAGAACTGGTCATATGTCCCTGCACGATATCTATCTCAGGATGTTCTTCAAAAAAAAGCTCCAGCGCTTTCCTGTAGGCTGTCCAGTTATACAGCTTAAAACGGGGCTGTATTCTGAATATCCTGCAGCCTAAGGCTTCGGCTTCATCATCATAATGCTGCCTCTTCGGATTAAAGACCATAAAATCATAATGACATCTTTCGGGATCGAGTCTCCTTGTGATATCCATTATACGGCTCTCGGCTCCGCCGAGCTCAAGCTCTCCTATAACCTGTAATACATTGACTCTGCTCATTTCACAAACTTCCCGATAAGCCGTTTGAACACAGCCGCTCCGTATTCCAGCGTTTTCATAAAGCTGTCCTTCTTGTGGGCGTTGGCGCTGATCATCCGCTCATAGTCGACAAAGCGGTCCCTGTTTTCCTCGAAGAGTTTCTCATACTCATCAAAGTCGCTGTCCTTCATCTCCCAGGTATGCACCACGAAGGTCGTGATGCCTATGGGCGCTTTCATTTCAAAACTCCTTAACATGGCTATGGGAAGGAATTTCAGCCCCTTGTACATATAGGGTCCTTCACCGTATCCGTCTGTCACATATTTAAAACCGCAGGACCTTAAAGCCTTCAGCGTATCTTCATCATAAGCATGACCGGGAGCCATAAAGATATCACTGTGAACCCCCAGTTCCTTCAGCTTTTCCTTTCCCCTGCTTATCATCTTCTTCTGTCTCTTGTAATTGACTCCGGCAAATTCCGAAAAACCGTTCAGCGGGAATATGCCTCCGATCTTTGAGGTATATACATGATAGCAGCCGTGGAGCGCGATGCTCCAGCCCTCTGCCTTTTTCTTTTGAAGCCACTCCGCATACAACTTTTCATCCTTAAAATCAGGATTTCTGAGTTCCTCCCTTGCCATGAGCTGTTTGTCGTGATTAAAGGGAATAACTCCTATAAGAGGCTTTATGGAATACACATCCAGAAGCCTCTCGAATCTTTCAAACGCTGCCCAGTTCATTTCGGGGCAGATATCATCTATGCGTATGACTATCTTCCTCATAAGTTTTCCTTATACCAGTCTATTGCAAGTTTAATGCCTTTTGCAAAATCGAACTCCGGATCGTATCCGAGTTTTTCTCTTGCCTTTGATATATCCGCATTTGAATGCTTGATATCACCTGCCCTGTCAGGTCCGAATATGGGCTCGCGCTCTATCCCAAGCGCCCTGCAGAGTTCGTAATAGATATCTATCAATACTTCCCTGCCGCCGTAAGCCACATTGTAGGCTTCACCGGCCGCCTCACTTCCCGCAAGGGAAGCTTTAAGATTGGCCTCTATGACATTGTCTATATAGGTGAAATCCCTGGACTGCTTACCGTCACCGTTGATCGTGGGCGTTTCACCGTTTAGGAGCTGTCTTATGAATTTCGGGATCACTGCCGCATATGCGCCGTCGGGATCCTGTCTTCTTCCGAACACATTGAAATATCTGAGCGCATAGGTATCAAGTCCGTACAGCTTATGATAAAGTTTTCCGTATTCCTCTGTCACTCTTTTTGTAAGCGCGTAAGGTGAAAGCAGATTTCCTTCCTGTCCCTCTTTCTTGGGAAGCACCGGATGATCACCGTATACCGAGGAAGACGAAGCATAGATAAACTTCTTTACTCCGTTCTCCTTAGCTGCTTCCATCATCTGAAGAGTACCATGAATGTTATTAAGGTCATAGAAAAGCGGCATCTGTATGCTGCGCGGCACGCTTCCCCAGGCAGCCTCATGAAAAACATAATCCACTCCCTTGCATGCATTCATGCAGGTATCCATATCTTTGATATCACCCTTTATGAATTCATAACCTTCCCTGTTTATCAGAAGATCAACGTTTTCCTGCTTTCCGGTTGAGAGATCGTCAAGGCACCTGACCCTTCCTCCAAGGTCCAGTATGGCTTCGCATAAATTGCTTCCGATAAAGCCTGCCCCTCCCGTAACCAGATATAATGCGCCTTCCGGCAGTTTGATATCCCTGTATCCCATCACAGCCTCCAATAAATATAATCTTCTCTGTTCTCATATTCCTTAAGATCGAACATGCCTTTCAGATCAAGGAACACTTTCTTCTTTGCATCTTTTTTAAACCATTTATCCGTCTGCTCCGTATCAAACTTTTCAAATTCTTTATGGTTTACGGCTATCACCACGGCATCCATATCCTTTATCTCACTCATGTCTGCAAATTCTATGCCGTACAGCCTCTTTGCTTCCGCAGCATCAGCCTCCGGATCGCTTATAAGCGCTTCTATGCCGTACTCCTTCAGCTCCCTGTAGATATCTATGACTTTGGTATTTCTTGTATCCGGGCAGTTTTCCTTGAAGGTAAAACCGAGTATCGCAACCTTTGCGCCCTTTACTGTCCTGTCTGCCTTGATCAGCAGCTTTACAAGACTCTCCGCAACATACTTTCCCATATCATCATTTATACGCCGCCCGGAAAGTATTATCTGGGAATGATAGCCCAGTTCTTCGGCTTTGTAGGTCAGATAATAGGGATCCACGCCTATGCAGTGTCCTCCCACCAGGCCGGGGAAGAATTTAAGGAAGTTCCACTTGGTCCCTGCCGCTTCCAGCACCGATCTGGTATCTATGCCCATGCGGTGGAATATCATGGAAAGCTCATTCATAAAAGCAATGTTTATGTCTCTCTGGCTGTTCTCTATGACCTTTGCCGCCTCGGCAACCTTTATTGACTGGGCTCTGTACACCCCTGCCTCTACTACCAGCGAATAAACCTTTGCCACGGTATCAAGAGTCTCTTCATCCATGCCTGATACTATCTTGGTTATGGTCTCAAGCCTGTGCACCTTATCACCGGGATTGATACGTTCGGGAGAATAGCCTATCTTAAAGTCCGTTCCGCATTTTAAACCTGATTCCTTTTCAAGAATAGGCACACAGATATCCTCCGTCACTCCGGGATACACCGTTGATTCAAACACCACTATGCTTCCCTTTGTAAGATTGCGTCCGAGTATCCTGCTTGCGCCTTCCACGGGAGTCAGGTCCGGCGTATGATCATCATTGACCGGAGTGGGCACCGCCACTATATGAAAACGCGCTTCCTTAAGCTTACTCTCATCTGCGGTAAACTCCACTGCAGACTTAGCTATGACCTCGTCCCCCACTTCCTTTGTGGGATCGATCCCCGACTTGTACAGCTCTATCTTTTCGGAATTGAGATCAAAGCCGACAACCTTGATCTTTCTCGCAAAGGCTACTGCTATGGGCATACCCACATAACCGAGCCCCACCAGCGAAAGTTTCTCTTTTCCTTCAGTCAGATCTTCATAAAGTCCCATCACTTATTCCTTCTTTCTCATTAATAAGATATCCATATATTATCATAAATGCAAAGCATAATGAATATGCGGGATGCCATATCCATTCGGTCATCATAGCCATCCCGGTAAGGACGCTTATGATAAGCGGAAGCACATAGCGGTTCTTATTCTTTGCGCTCTTAAGATAGCCTTTGGCGCTTCTGAAAAACGCAGACGCCATTACGGCAAGGAAACTTAAGAAAGTCAGAAAACCGTACTGGTAAAAAATCTGCAGATAAGAATTATGCGCATGATAGACCAGCGTTTCCTCTCCGTCTCCGTTTTCAAGATATATATGTCCCGGATAATGTCCGAAGAAAGACAGCCTGCCGGCAAATGCAGCCCAGATCTCCTTTCTTCCGTTAGTCACATCCCTGTCGGTATCAACGACTACCGCTTCCTGCTGTTCCTCTCTTTCGGGAACGTCAAACTTTACATATATCCCCCACTTACCGAGAGCAAGTGTCAGGAACTCCCTGAGCTCCGTATATTTTTCCGAGTCCACAGGATCTCCGCGCACCACCTTGTTTTCTATCAGATTTTCGGCATAAAGCAATTTCGGTCTGTTAATATATGCCGGGATATATCTGAGAGCAAGGAAGCCGGGATAAAGCAGGATAAGCTGCAGCAGGAGATAGATCAGGCCGTATCTTAACAGCTTTTTTCCTCCCTTTCTTATTACGCAGAAGACAATGAACAGCGTAAGGGCTATCAGCAGTCCGAGTATGACCGTCCTTGTATAATTATAGAATACCAGTATGCCGTTCCAGCATAAAAGCACTGTCATCAGCCCGAGTTTTATCTTCTTTTCCTTATTCTTCTTTCCTGCAGCGAGTCTCCAGGCTGCTGCCAGTATCACAACATAGCAGGCAGCAAAATACTCTCCTGCTGAATTCGAATTATTAAAGTATCCCATATAGCGTTCATCCGTATCGTAAGGCCTGAACAGGAGCGAGAATGCGGAAAACAGAAGCAGCACCGCGATCTCGGCCCTTACGAAACTGCGCATCATAAGCTTTCTGTCATCATCATTCTGCATTATGAAGAAAGCGCAGCTGAAACATATGGGAAAGAGAAGCGCATTGGTATAGCCGGGATTGAAGAGAGTGATGAACAGCGCAAAGAAAAGCCATTCGAAGGGCAGCCTCTTAAACACTTCCGTTCCTTCCTCCTTGATCAGCTTCATCAGCCTCAGTATCAGGGCGATGATCACTACTCCCCAGACAAGGGCTGCTGCCTTGCCGAGCCTTATCACCGAAGCAAATTTATAATCACAGGTATCGGCTATCCAGTGATGAAGATATGCAAAGTGTAAAAAGATGAAACAAACGATACAATAGATCAGATTATGCAGCCTGAATATCTCAGAGGATTTAAGCTGTAAGAGCATAAGGATGCCGAAAGAAAGCACCAGCGTACGGAACACCACTGCCTGAAGAAAACTGTTGCCCGCATTGGAAAAATGCACGCAGGAAGCGATGCATATCCCGAAAAAGACCACGGTCAGTATCTCACGTATTCTGTATATCACATCATCCCTGTTTATCATTTTTGATCCGTTCTCTTATAACATACTGGGGCGAAGCATTCATGCAGATATATATCCGGCCTATATACTCTCCGATAAGCCCCAGCATTATCATCACCATACCTCCGAAGAAGACCACAAAGGATATGATGGAAGCAAAACCTGTTACACGGTCGGGAAGTATAAAGTGCTGTACGATGATCACGAGCCCGTATATAAAGCCCGCCAGTGCAAAAAATACACCCATTACCGTGGCTATGCGCAGGGGCTTGACCGAAAACGAAGTAAAACCGTTCATCCACAGGCCCAGCAACTTCTTCAGATTGTATCCCGATTCACCTACGGTCCTCGAACGATGCTCTACCTGTACATTCACTATGTTCCTCGTGGTCCTGAGCACCAGGCCCATCACATAAGGATAGGAATTTTCATATCTGAGCATCTCATCCACAACAAATCTTTTAGCCGCGAAGTAGCTGGACAGATGCAGTTCCTTTGGTTTATCCAGCATGAATTCCGCCATTTTCTCATTTGTCCAGCTTCCGAAATTCCTGAAGGGCGAATGCTTTTTATTTCCGTATCTTGCGTAAGCCACATCAGCTCCGTCTTCCAGCGCCTTTAAAAGCTTTTTTGCTTCGGAAGGCGGCGTCTGCCCGTCATCATCGAGACAGATGATCACATCTCCCGTTGTCTCCCTCATGCCTGCCATCAGCGCAGAGTGCTGTCCGAAATTCCTTGCAAAATCTATGCCGGTGATAAAGTCGTTTTCTTTGCAGAGCTTTCTTATCACATCCATGGTACCGTCGGGAGAAGCATCATTGACCAGCACCACTTCATAGCTGTAACCTTCCATGGCAGCCATGGCCTGTTTTATCTCTTCCACTACCGACTCTATGGTTTTTTCGCTCCTGTAACAGGGAATGACAAAACTGATCTTCTTCATCACAATACCCTCCTCATGAATATGACAGGATGAGCTCCCTCCTCTTTTCCGTATTCGGTAAATCCCATGTTTTCATATACTCTTCTGGCCCTTGTATTACTTTCGATCACCCTGAGAGTTATCTCCTTCATTCCCATATCCTCTTTCGCATAGGAAAGAGCCAGTTCCATCACTTCACTGCCGTAGCCCTTGCCAAGCATGTCTTCCCTGCCGATATATACTCCGTATTCGGCCGTATGCTTCTCTTTATCAATATCCTTAAAATACTGGCTGCCTATCTCTTCGCCGCTTTCCTTCACAACTATCACAAACTGTTCCACCAGGCCTTTCATCACCTTATTTACAAACCAGTCCCGGTGCATCTCTTCAGTCACGATATCCTTAAAAATAAACTGCTCTCTCACACAGTCCGCATTTCTCCATCTGACTGCCAGCGGGGTATCATCTATGGTCATCCTTCTTAAAAGGACTTTTTTCCCTTTTATGATGTCTCTCATTTATATCTTGCCGGAGTATATATCTCAAAATACTCCCTCTTTCCTTCAAGTATTTCCCTTTGCGTTAAGATGACCGAATCATACCTTTCCGTAAGGAAGTCCTGCAGCTGCTCTGGACTTAAGCCCACCTCATAGCGGCAGGCAAAATTCACTCCGCGCCCAAGCTCTATGGCTTCTGCTGCGCTTTCATAACCGAAGGCTTTAAGCTTTTCTTTCTGCAGCGGCGAACCGTAAAGCCAACCTCCCATCAGCAGACAGTTGAAGGGTTCGCTTTTCTTTGCCGACAGAACGTACTTTGTCCGATTGACCGTTGCATAAGTCTCAAGTAAAAACAGCTCATCCCCGTGTTCCGCCATATAAGAGTATAACACATCATCATCTTCATTTACAGCTAATTGTGTCTCATAGTCCCCCACATCAATAAAGTCTTTAACCGTAAATGCAAGGCCTGCTATGCTGACTGCAGCCAGCACGATCAGCGCCGCTTTCTTAAGTTTCTCCCCTCTCCTTGACAGAAGCAGCCCGCACATAACGGAAATATCCGCGATATACAGCGCAGTCACTACCCTCTCCGGCATCCTTCCTCTGTAGGCAAGATAAGCATACAGGCAAAGATGAAGGCCGGCGCAGGCCCCGGCGGCAAGCAGGCCTCTGATATCTTTTTCAATGATCGATAATACCAGTACTGCTGCTGTCATTATCCAGAATATATAAGCATAGGGCATGCCCGGATCCTTCAGTCCGGGAATGAAAGAAACCTTCACCGTATATAAGGCTTCTTTTATCCTTTGGATCCCTTCGCTCTGTCTGCCTTCTTCACGATAGGCCGCCATCTCATGAAATCTTGAGGCATCGGCCTCAGTATCCGCTATCAGGTCATAATTCTTATAAATAGGAAAGGCCGCATCACTGACTCCGAGAGAACGATAATACTCTCTTGCTGCCTCGCTCTCCCAGACATTTGTATAATCATACAGCTCGGTCCTGGCATCATTAAGCTTAAGGTATTCCTGCCAGTCTTCTCCTCTGTAAGCTATGTGCTGGATAAGAAAGAGCAAAAGGAAAACAGCCGCGCAGGCCGCGACGGGAATGAACTTTCCCTGCTGCTTATCTTCTTTCCTTTCTTTTATGAACCTGCTGATAAGGACAGGAACAAGAAAAGGAACAAACATATAAAAAACCTGCCTCCTTATCTGATAACAAAGAAGCAGCATTATAAGAGCAGCCCATATATCACCGACCTTCTCTTCTTTATCACTCCCGGTCAGCATAAAAAGCCCCGAACCTCCTGCTGCCGCGGCGACCACGGTATAATGGGGCATCAGGGCACAGCCTGCAAAAAACATCACGATAAAAGCGAGGCCTGCCGCCTTATCCTTCTTCATGATCACTGCTGATGAGAAAACTATAACGGCCAGGCAGAAAAGGCCGAACCAGGGAATGACCGGAATGAGCCTGTACATCAGACTTAAGATAAAGGAGATCCCCGCTCCCATATATACGGTATGAAGATCCGGGGTACCGCTGTAGGCGCCTGAAAGTATGCCCTCTATCGCCACATCATCATTCATGACAAACAGGGGCGCACGGTACATGTACAGAAAAAGCACATATAAGATAACACATAATAGTATGCTCTCTATCCATGCTTTATTTTTCAGGCTGTCTTTCATCTGTTCCCGTAGAACTCCTTAAGCGCATCGATCACACTGCTCTGATCCTCATCGGTCAGTTTATAGTACAGAGGGAGTCTTAAAAGCCTTTCGCTCTCCCTGGTAGTGTATACATCCTCGCCGCTGAATCTTCCGTATTTTTTACCTGCCGGCGCGGAATGCAGAGGAATATAATGGAATACCGTAAGTATGCCACGCTCCTCCATAAATGCTTTCAAAGCTGTACGCTCACTTATATCCGCTGTCTTTATATAAAACATATGGGCATTGTGCACGCAGCCTTCGGGAATTACCGGAAGCTCTATCCTGCCCGCAGCCTCGAGTTCTTTTAATTCACTGTAATACCTGTCCCATATCGCGAGCCGTCTGTTGTTGATCTCATCCGCTATTTCAAGCTGGGCATACAGATAGGCTGCATTCATATCACTGGGAAGGTAGGATGAACCCGCATCCTGCCATGTATACTTATCCACCTGTCCTCTGTAATACTTGGATCTGTCCGTTCCTTTTTCCCTGATTATCTCCGCTCTTTCAATGTATTTCGCATCTTTTATAAGCAGAGCTCCGCCTTCACCCATACTGTAGTTTTTGGTCTCATGGAAACTGTAACAACCGAAGTCACCGATGGTCCCAAGGGCTTGTCCTTTATATGATGCCAGCACGCCCTGGGCCGCATCTTCTATAACAAACAGGCCGTGTCTTTTGGCAATATCAAGTATGGTATCCATCTCACAGGCTACGCCCGCATAATGCACCGGCACTATGGCTCTGGTCTTTTCCGTGATCGCTTCTTCTATCTTCTTCTCATCGATATTCATCGTATCCGGTCTGATATCAACGAATACAGCCTTTGCCCCTCTTAATACGAAAGCATCCGCTGTAGACACAAAAGTGTATGAAGGCATTATAACCTCATCGCCCTCTTTTATATCACAGAGCATTGCTGCCATCTCGGTGGCATGAGTGCAGGAAGTGGTAAGAAGACATTTCGTCGCCTTCATGCGCTCCTCAAACCATTTGTTGCATTTTTTCGTGAAACTGCCGTCTCCGCAGATCTTTTCCGCATCTATACACTGTTTTATATATTCCAGTTCTTTTCCCGTACTCGGCGGCACATTAAAATTGATCCTCATCTTATAAACCTCCCTGACTCTGATACATTATATAATCATCTGCTTCATATCCCACTATATAAGCTCTCTCGTCAATAAATTCCTTTAAGAGTCTGTATTTCCGATCATTCTCGTCCGCCATATCGGCTCTGACTATTATCATCGCATCGCTGCCGCTGCCCTTGAAATCTTCGATATCCCGCTTCATATCCTCATAAGAGAAGCTGTCCAGATCGGGCCAGAGTGTAGACAGCGCAGGTTCTTTATCCAGCACATAATACAATCCGGGCAGATTGCCGTAGCTTATCAGCTTGCCCTCAGTTTTTCCTGCCGCTGACATAAGCGCGTCTATGGCTGTGCCGCGCTTCCAGTTGGTCTTCATGCCCTTAAGCCTTCCCTCAGTCTCTATACGGTATACCCTCTTCACACCGTCCTCTCCGTCACCGAAGGCATAGAAGAAATGAAACAGCGTGCTCTGGAAAAGAAGCAGGGCAAAAAAGCTTATCATCATTGCCGTATAAGGAAAGTACACTGACTTTCCCCTGGACATACGCATCAGTCTTATGCATAAATATACGCAGAGCGGAGCCGGCACAAACATCTGGTTGATCAGGGCATAAAAATGATTGTTTGTCCCCAGCGGCGCCAGCAGCAGTACCAGAAGCCCCACGCATGCCGTTTTTTTATCCTTCGCATCCGGCTCTTTATGTACAAGACACAGGCTGAAAACAATAAGCATCAGCAGGATAAAAATACCGCAGACTCCGTATATGCTGCCGTTATTATAATAGCTTAAGGTTATAACGCCCCTCTTATAATAATATACAAAAAGCAGCAATATTCCAAGTATATACAGCGCTTTTTTAAGCTTATCAAAACTGTCCTTCTTTATGCTGAACATCACGGTCCCCGCAACAAGTCCCAACAACATAAAGACTGCTCTTTTAGCGGCAAAGATATAAGCATCCGCAATAAGCTTCAGCATATCTTTAAAGGAGTATCCGCCGTTGTTTCCGCCTTTTTGGGTTAACAGACCTGCTGCCCAGGAAAAAGCGTTTCCCGTGCCTGACAGCGCGTTACCGAAGCTTTCACCCGCTGCCATGCGGGATACCAGCAACAGCAGCAGAGATGCAAGGATGCCGCAGACATAGCCCCCGACACATTTCAGTATATCCTTTAATATCTCTGTCTTCCTGCCTTCTTTCACATCTGCATAGATCACATAAAAGATAAGTGCGCAGTATATCAGATTGGATATCCTGAAAAGCAGCGCCACTCCGAGTATGATACCGGCAATGAACAGGTTTTTATTTTTCTCGTCTTCCGCAGTAAGCAGAAGCACCGCCGCAAGAGAAAGGGCAGTATATGAAAGATAATGGTAGAGTATCACGCTTGGACACCAGCATAAGCCCAGGGCAAATAACTCTCCGAGAAACAATACGGGAAATGGTATGCGTTTTTTCAGGCCATGTAATATAAAGACCGCGCAGAATGCGGGGATCAGACGCGATATCAGATTGAAGAAAAGCAGTCTTCCTCCCGTAAGCTTAAACAACAGGAAACCCAGAAGATTCGAAAGATAAGTTGCATACAGCCAGTCGTCCTGCTGGGTCATAAAGTTCTCATAATTACCCATGCTGTATGTCGTATCGCTCAAGTCCGCGCCTTCACATACTCCGACAAATGCGAAAAGCATGAGCAGGGCTGTGCAGATAACAGGTAGTTTTTTTCTGATCTTTCCGCTGACCGTCACTTGAAATAATACCTCTTATACCAGGCTGCAAATTCAGATAGTCCGGTTCTTAAGTCCGTAGAAGGTTTGTAACCGTAATCCCTCTCCAGCGCAGAGGTGTCGGCATAGGTCACCGGCACATCTCCTTTCTGCATCGGGAGCAGTCTTTCATGGGCTTTCATATCAAAGTCTTCAGGCAATACTCCTGCCTTTATGAGTTCCTCACCCAGTATCTCTATGAATTCCATAAGATCCACAGGTGAACTGTTGCCGATATTGTACAGCGCGTATGCCGGCTGTCCCTCATGCTCTTCCGGAGCCTTTTTCATCACAAGGCTCACGCCTTCCGTCACATCATCCACATAAGTAAAGTCCCTCTTGCAGTTGCCGTAATTGAATATGTCTATGGTCTTGCCCTCTATCAGTTTATTTGTAAAACCGAAATAAGCCATGTCCGGTCTTCCTGCCGGTCCGTATACCGTGAAGAAACGAAGCCCCGTAACTGCAAGTCCGTACAGCTTCGAATAAGCATGGGCCATCAGCTCATTGGATTTCTTCGTTGCTGCATACAGTGATACGGGATGTTCCGCAGCATCTTCCACCCTGTAGGGTATGTTCATGTTATCACCGTATATCGAAGAACTCGAAGCATATACCAGATATTCAAAACTTTTTCCTTCTGTCTTTGCCCTTCTGCATTCCTCAAGAATGTAATAGAAACCGTTGATATTGGTATCGATATAGGGATCGGGATGGTCTATGGAATACCTGACTCCCGCCTGGGCAGCCAGATTGACTATCACCGCAGGATCGTATTTTTCAAACACGGCATGCAGCTTTTCCCTGTCACTGATGCTGCCTTCTTCAAATATCCATTCGGATGCGGACACTGCCGCTGTTTCGGCTATCAGCTCAAGCCTGTGTTTTTTTAATGACACATCATAATAATCGTTCAGATTATCAAGACCGATGATGCAGGCTTCCTCTTCCTTAAGGAGCCGCATTACAAGATGGGCGCCGATAAAGCCCGCTGCCCCGGTCACAAGTATGTTTTTCCCTTTAAGCGAGATCTTTTTCATCCGAACTCTCATCCTTCTTTTTGAAAACAAACAGTTTGCTGAATATATAATTCAGTATGATGACCACGATACTTGCGATCACATACTTAGAAAGCTTTTCGTTCACATGCAATAGACCCACCAGGACTGCTATCAGTCCCAGCTCTATTAAAAGCGTGGATATCCTGGCTCCTAAGAAAGTCAGGAATTCCTTCGAGATTTCCTTAAACCCGTGCTTATCACTATGGAAAACAAAGGAACGGTTTACCACATAAGCAAATACAAAAGCGACAAACCATGATATGGCATCGCTTATCATAACCCTCCGGAATTCCTCCATTCCCTTGAACACAATATCATCAAGGATCGCATAGGCCACCCAGCATACCACGGTGGTCAGGAAACCGGTTATCAGATAATCGAAAACTTCTTTTTTGCTGTAATAGAAGCTGATGCACCAGTCGATGAACCTCTCGATCAGTATGAACAGTCTGTTACGCATGATATCTATGGCTATGCCGAGGGCAAATATCAGGATCACGCAGAAGAACATATGGAAGGGCCTGAGAGCGCCGTAATCCCCGCCGAGCCACAGCCATATGGGCCACTTGTCCATTACCAGATGATGGGTATGGAGCAGATATACACCGAAGGTATACGGAGCTATCCACACAAGGAAGGAAGCCAGATCCGTATTCTTTATCTTAAGGTTCTTAAAGAAACAGAACAGAGCAACCGAGCCGCTGATCACAAAGATGAAATTGTAATGAAGAGGTGTCGTATAATAATATCTGTCCGGCTGGGGTCCGCGCAATGCTATTGCCAGTCCCTCCGCAGCAACTATCAGCAGGGCGCTGATAAAATACACTGCAAGAGCCCTGGATTTTTTCTCAAAGAAAGGAATACCGAAACGCCGTATATAATTGGCTATCATAAACAGCACTATGAACCAGGGAACGCTGTAGCCGTAATCATCTATGGGAAATTCCACGGGAAGCACTGACTTGGGTATGCTCATCAGCGCGATCAGCAGTATGATCATCCACTGAAGCTGGCGCTTCTTAAGTCTGTTCACGCCTGCAGCAAGCATGGGTGACATTATATAGAATACTATATAAACAGTCGCATACCAGTAATGCCTGTTGATCACAGGGAATACCAGGAACTGTATGTCATATATGTTTATGAATATTCCGTCTTTAAATGAGAAATACTCGTTGACTCCGGCAGCGCCGACTATCATCATGAATATCCAGATGAAGACACTGTAGAAGAACACCTGCGCCCACAGTCTTATGCATTTCCTTATGGAGAAACTCTTTTCCGTCAGGAAATACCCGCTTATCATGACATAGAGGTTGACACTGACTATGCACAGCGCCTCCACAAGCCAGTCGATAAAGCCCAGTCCCGTAGGGGCTTTGCTGAGACGTCCGCCCATCATCTGATAGTGAAGCGCTATCACCATCAGCATGGCAACGACTCTCATTATCTCAAACTGTGGTTCCCTGTAAGGTCTCTCAAAGCTCCGCTTCTCCGGCTCTTTGCTTATATCCTTTTCAAAGACTATCTTTTCTTCGTCAGCTGATACCTGCGTATAACCGAGCTTTTTGAATATGTTTATCGAATACTCATTTCCGGGTTTTACTTCACCGCAGAGAGTGTCATACTTCTCTCTTTCCTTCTCCTCCAGAAGTCTCAGCATCTTAACGCCCACACCGCGTCCCCGAAAATCGGGAGCCACCTGATAGCTGATCAGCGCTTTCTTTTCATCCTTTTCATCTTTGGCAGTCCGCACCACACCGAGAGGTGAAAGGAAATCCATACAGATAAAGATGTCCCTGTCTTCATCAGCAAGCAGGCCCTTTAGCCAGGCCACGTGGTCTTCCCATTTTATCTCCTCCTGCTTAAATGAAGCCGCGCGGGTGTCCGGATCATTGGTCCATTTATACAGGAGTTTTGCATCATAGTCTCTTACTGTCCTTAAAAAATAGCTCATTTATCCTGCTCCAAAAGTTTATATTTCAGTTCGGCCATCACCCAGTCTTCCTCGGTATCTATGTCCTGAACTCTTCTTTCTTCCATTTCGATGCCTGCTGTTTCTTTCATCACCACAGCCTGCTGTTCCTTAAAGGAAGCTACATTGATCAGATAGAACTGACCGCAGTCATGGTATTCCGGTTCCAGATCCTGTGAACGTTTCAGCTGGTCCTCCGGATAATGGGCGCTTAGGCGTCCGTCATGCATAAGCAGCGCGCGCCTTGGAGGAAAGGAAAAGCGTACTACGCTCATCACCGTATCGGCATCCTTCTCATCCATAAGCTCCACTGCCTTCTTCAGATCTTCCGGCTTGATAAACGGCGCCGTCGGATATATACAGCAGAGTTCATCAAAACTCTCCCCCAGCTTTTCATATTCACTGAGCACCTCTTTTAAGACATCTGCCGTAGTAGCATGATCGTCTGCGGTCCCGGCGCTCCTCATGAAAGGAACCTTTGCCCCGAAAGTCTTTGCTACATCAGCGATCTCTCTGCTGTCGGTCGAGACCATCACTTCGTCAAAAAGTCCGCTGCCTATGGCCGTCTCTATGGAATAGCTTATTATGGGTTTTCCGAGGAACTCCCTGATATTCTTCTTCGGTATCCTTTTGCTTCCGCCTCTCGCAGTTATGACCGCAAGCCTTTTCTTATTTTCCATTTCTTATCCTTCTGTATGTGTACAACGCTATGTAGTAAACATAGAACAAAAAGTTTGATCTCATCTGTATGTTGATGAATTTCCTGTATTCCGGATTCACGCGATCCAAATAATATTTATTCTTCCTGAACTCCGGATACAGTCTCAGGATATAGTCCCTGATCTGCCTTACATCCTTAAGCTTTCTTCGCCTGCCCTCATACATATACGAAAAGAGCGTATTGACATAGCCCAGCTCCGTAACACGCATGAGTATCTCTTCACTGCAGGCCTCAAACACTCCGCGGCTTCTGCTCTCTTCAAGCAGCAGTTCCATGGCGCGCATCCTGTCCCTGCACTTTTCAAAATTTACATGATGGGTAGTGGAGTCCTGTATCTGAAGATAATAATATAAGGGCTCATCCACTCTCTCAAAATGCTTAAAATACAGGGACCATAAAGGCGCAGCGCAGTTATCCTCGTAAAATATCCCCTCGGGAAAACTGAGCCCGTTCTCCGCTATCACCGAGCGGAGATATATCTTTACCACCATGCTGCCGTTCTTTAAAATATGGCTTTTGTGCTTTTCCTCATCAAGCACTCCGGTCTGGTCCGCGCTATTATTCTCCACGACCTTTCCTACCTCAAAGCTCTGCTTATCCACGATGGAATAATCGCAGCCTGCCATATCTGCGCCGGTCTCTTCGGCTTTGGCAAGCAGTTTTTCATACATATCGGGCGCAATAAAATCATCGCTGTCTACAAAACCTACCCACTCGCCTTCAGCTTCCTTCAGGCCAAGATTTTTAGCTCCGCCCTGACGGCGGTTTATCTCCGAATAAACGGCCCTAAAACGCCCCGGATATCTCTGTTCATAGTCTTTAAGTATCTCCGCGGAATCGTCTGTTGAAGCATCATCAACGGCTATCACTTCCATATCGCTCACGGTCTGGCTCATAAGCGAATCCAGACAGAAGTTCAGCTTATTGCCGGCAGCCATATTATAAACCGGTACTATCACAGATAATTTCATGATGCCAGTAATGCCCTTGCGATCCTTTCTGCTCCGCAGCCATCCGTCAGCTTCTGCAATGCGGCGGATATCTCTTTCCGCCCTGCTGCATCTTTAAGGAGCGCGGCGCACATATCATGCAGTCTTTCGAAAGAAAAGTCTTTCCTTATATCTCCGGCGCAGGGTATCAGCTTTCTTCTTTCAAAGCCCCTTGCATTTCCCTGCTGGTTGTCCGCTGATATATAGCTGATACCGGGAGTTCCCGCAGCAGCCATTTCGTACATTGTGACGCCGCCGGCCGTTATGACCATGTCGCAATCCCTGAGTACCTGTTTAAGATCCGGCCGGGGCTCAAGCAGCTTAACAGCCGGACAGCTTTCAGCCAGGCTTTTAAGTTTATCGCCATCCCCGTTGAACCGTCCCGCGATCATGGTGTATTCATATCCGTCATCATGTCCGGACACATACTCCGCAAGTCTTAAAAGAAAATGCTCCGGATCTGCCGCTCCGCTTAAGACCAGTATCCTGCCGGCTTCATCCTTTATCTCTTTGGCAGGCAATTCTCTGTATATATCTCTCAGAGGAACATAATCGCAGCCAAGTAACCTCACTGCCCCGGGGTATTCTGATCCATAATCGTAGTCATCGGCGTACACCGAATAATTGATTATGAAAGAACAATCCCAGATATGCTCATGGATATCGTCTATATATGCCGCCGCCGTTACCCTGTTGATCTCACTCATATAAGAGGGAGTCACATAGTAACTGTCGATTAGGAGCCGTTCTATCCCCCTGCTCTTTATCAGTTCCTTCATCAGCGGGATCTCCGGATCAAAAGCCGTAAAATCCCTGTTAAGTACTATAGTCTCAAAACCCTGTTCTCTCGGAAGTCTTGCGGAACCTTCTTCAGCAGTGATGAATACGCACTCACTTCCAAGCCTTCTTACTTCAGAGGCTATGGCCAGGCAGCGCATCATATGCCCGCCTGCTGTTATCTGATTTGCCTCTGTCCTGATATAGAGTTTCACTCACTAAAGCCCTCCGCCATATCCGCTTCAAAGGGCGTGCCGAAGGCTATGTCCCTGCTTGCCTTAAGCCCCAGCAACTTCTCATAATATCTGGGATGCAGACCTGCTCCGGGACGGACAACTCTTATATTTTCGGTGCTGAGAACATCGCCCTTCTTTATGTCCGCCGATACGAATATGGATTTTCTCAGCTTTCTTGAATTCTTTTCCGCCTCGGACAACGAGAACTCCGGCTTTCCGAGAGCTCTCTCGGCATCTCTTATGGCTTTTACCATCTCGGCAAATTCATCTGCTTCCATGGAAAAGGAAGCATCGGGGTTCTCAATCTCCCTGCTTATGCAGAAATGCTTTTCTATGATATCAGCCCCTATGGCTACTGCGGTAAGGGCTGCGGTATGTCCCATGGAATGATCGGACAGTCCTGCGGGCAGGGAATACATTTCCTTAAGTTTCGGTATCATCCGTAGGTTCATATCATCCGGTATGGCAGGATAAACGCTGGAACACTTGAGTAATGCCAGTGAATCATTGCCGCAGTCTCTGACGGTCTTTACAGCTTCGTCCACTTCTTCTTTTGTCGCCATTCCGACTGACATTATTATGGGTTTTCCGGTTTTGGCCACCGCCTTTATCAGCGGTATGTCGGTCACTTCAAAAGAAGCTATCTTGTAAGAAGCTACACCCATGTCCTCCAGGAATTTTACAGCCGTTAAGTCAAAGGGTGTTGAGAAAAATTCTATTCCGAGCTTTTTAGCCTCCTCCATAAGACGCGGCTGCCACTCCCAGGGCGTATATGCCTTTCCGTAGAGTTCATAGAGATTCTGCTTCTCCCAGGTACCGCTCTCTATGGTAAAATACGGGTTATCACATTTTAAAGTAATGGTGTCCGGCGTATAGGTCTGTATCTTCACGCAGTCAGCTCCGGCTTCCTTTGCCGCATGGATTATCTCCAGGGCCCTGTTCATATCCCCTGCATGATTGGCAGACATCTCTGCGATGATATATGCCGGACTGCCTTCCCCTATCTTTCTTCCGTTTATCTCCATCCTTACTCCTCCATTAAGCCTTCCCCTTGAGGTTGCTGCGTGCCGGTGGCACGCGTTTAGCAACGACCGAGCCGGCAGGCGAGACAGGTGTCAGCCGAAGGCTGACGGATGAGGTGTCCTCCCCATCACAAATATCTGAATATTATACCACAATATTTAGTATTTTACAACGCTTCCCTGCTGTCATTTAGGGCCATGGCTATCACTTTATCCATATCCAGATAACGATATCCTCCAAGCCTTCCGCCGAAGATCACCCTGCCTTCCTTAGCCGCCAGAGTCCTGTATTTCTCATACAGCGCGTTATTCTTATCGTCATTTATCGGATAATAAGGTTCGTCTCCGCGCTTCCATGTGTGGGGATACTCTCTGGTTATCACGGTCCCGGGAAGCTTTTCGCCCCCCTGGCACTTAAGTTCAAAATGCTTATGCTCTATTATCCTGGTATACGGTATCTCATATTCCGTATAATTGATCACTGCATTGCCCTGATAATTCTCCGTATCAAGAAGCTCCGTCTCGAACTTAAGTCCCCTGTATTCCAGTTCTCCCAGGCTGTAATCAAAGTATTCGTCTATCATTCCGCTAAAGACTATCCTGTCAGCCAGAGCTTCATAATACTCCCTGTCCGCAAAAAAATCCGCATTCAGCCTGGTTTCGATGCCCTCAAGTATCTTTCCGACCATAGCCGTATACCCGCCTATGGGTATGCCCTGGTATCTGTCATTGAAATAATTGTTGTCATATACATAGCGCACGGGCAGGCGCTTAATGATAAAAGCCGGAAGCTCACTGCATTCCCGCCCCCACTGTTTCCTGGTGTATCCCTTTATCAGCTTCTCGTATATATCCCTGCCCACAAGCGATATAGCCTGTTCTTCCAGATTGGAGGCTTCGCCTATGCCTGCTTCCTTAACCTGTTCTTCAATGATCCTTTTTGCCTCTTCGGGAGTTCTGATATTCCACATCTTTGAGAAAGTGTTCATATTAAAAGGCAGATTGTAGAGTTCATTTTTATATACTGCCAGGAGTTCATGGCGGTAATTATTAAACTCTGCAAAACGGTTCACATACTCCCACACACGCTTATCGGAAGTATGGAAGATATGCGCTCCGTACTTATGTATCTGTATGCCTTCGGTTTCTTCGGTATATGCGTTTCCGGCAATATGCCCTCTCCTGTCTATGACAAGGACCGACTTACCGGCTTCTAAAGCCTCACGGGCAAATACAGCCCCGTAAAGCCCCGCTCCCACGATCAAAAGATCATACTTTGCCATACCTGCCTCCGTTCTACAGTCTGATGATGTACACCGGACTTGCGCCGCCGCCGTTGTAGACCACTTCTCCCATGCTCTTTAAGACTTCCACATTCATGCCCTCCGGCAGGAATTTCTCATATTCACAGCTGCCTATAAAGATATAGTCCACAGCGTATTTTGCACACAGCGTCCTTATCAGGTCCGGATCATTGCAGCAATATATATCCCTTACATCGTCTGCTCTCTCATCAACCACATCGGCATCATTCTGCCAGAGCCACTCATGCGTGCGCCAGCCTAAAACAGTCGCTCTTCCGCTCAAAGTCGAAACCCTGTTGTAAATGGTGTAGCTGTCGCCGTTTGCTTCGAGTATAACGCTGTCCGGCGGTGTCATGTACTTTATCCAGTCAATGGCAACGGCATCCTCCTGACACATTTCATAGATATAAGCCGAGGCATCGATCCCTTGCAGTTCTCCTTTGGGCCCTATGGTACCTATACCCATCTTCACCGCCACAGGGAAATATCCGCAGCAGAGGAGCAGGAAAAACAGTGCTGCTAAACCGCTGCCGATCTTTTTCTTTCCGGCGGATCCGGTAATATATACGCTTATGATATGCGCCTGCATCACCGCAAAAAGTATGAAGGACTGATAGGTCAGCTTAAACATGGTATTGAATCGCTTGAAGCCTCCGGAATAAATATCCTCGACATAAATAATTTCGGGCATGATAACGAGCCCCAGAGCGCATAAGCCGATCAGTACGGTAAATACATCTTCCGAAGTGATCGTCTTAAGGGGAATGACTGTCTGCTCCGTATTATTCTTAGCCTCATCATATCTGTTTTTAAGCATAAGGATAAAGCTGATCAGCAGTATCACCGGCATACCCCAGAGTATCACGAGCTGATAGAATCTGGAATGCTCGGTACACTTTTTAATACCGTTGACCATGGCATCGAAATTCAGCGTAAAGGGGAAGGAAACCAGCAGGGAAATTATGATCACCTCAGCTCCCTGTATAATGGTTCCGAAAATCACATCTTTTATACTCTTAAGGCTCTTTATATTTGCATACAGCATGACGGCTCCCGCCACCACAAAGTAGATCGGAAAGTCCCAGGCATTTTCCATCGAGCATATGCCTATCAGAAAACCAACGGCAAATACGCAGCTGTCGCTTACCAGCTCTTTTATACCTTTCCTCTTTTCACCAAGGCTCTCCCTTCTTTTCAGATACGAAAGGACCAGTCCCAGTATTGACAACACTACGAAGATATTGATGACATGGGCATGGAGATCACCGAGTATGAAAGAATAAGCCGGAAACTCATGAGCCGTCTTATCGGCCACATCCGGATTATAACCTATATATCTGGTAGAATCGGGGTACCAGTAATCACTGTATTCTCCGCTGATATGCAATATTTCTCTCAACATGGGGACCAGTTTGTAGAAAATGATAAAATGCATGTTTGCCGCAAACATAAGCGCCATCGCGCCTATGGTACCGGCCACTGCCCTTGCCTTCCCCTTCTTCTCCATCAAAGCATAGCCTATGGAGTATGCAAGCGACAGACAGAGCGCAAAGCAGGTTCCCAGAGCCAGATTATACCCTACATCCACTTTGTTAAAGGACAGCCTCGTGATAAAAGTAAAGATATACTGGCCGAAATAGTAATAATTCAGGGGATTTCCGGCAAACCATACATCCGTAGGAGGAAAATACGAGCTTTCATACAGGTTCTGCATAAAGCTGTAATCCATCATCCTTTCGGTACCGAAAGCGTCGGGCGAAAAAGCCCTTATGTACATATATCCGGTAAGCGCAGCCGCAAAAAGCAGCTCTCTCTTAAATAAGCTGCTTATTTCAGCTTCTTTAAAGAAAGAAAGCGGCGTCTTTTTCTTTATCGCAAAGGGAAGGACATAGGTCAATATCGCGCAGAGAATAAAGATCACCACACAGCTAAGCGTCGAAAACTTCATCAGTTCAAATGAACATAAAAACCATACGATATAGCCGGGGATCAAAAATCCCATGATCTTGGCAAAAAACCAGGGTACATCCGCAAAACCTTTAAACAAATACGCCGCAAGCGGATAGAATACCACACTGCCGATAAACAGCGCGGCATACCACTTGAGTATATGCAGCATGTCCTCTCCGAGAGCCAGCGCTCCCAGCAGCAGGGTGGCCGCGATCAGCGCCGCCCATATCCATGATCGATCTTTTCTTTCCTCTTTCATCTTTCCTTCCTTTCGTATATCGTAAGTCTCTGGTCGTCCTGACCTTCCGAGTATACAGCAGTATAAGCTCCCGCTATACCTGCTTCAAATACTTTATAATACTCTCTGGCCGCCTTGTCTACAATGATAAAACGTATGCCTTCCTGCTTCAGGAGCTCATCCCTCCTTGTCGGATCTTTGGTTGAATATATCTCTGCGGCGATCCTCTCCCTGTATCCTGTATCATAGCCGGCTGACCAGGCATAATAGGGCCAGCCGTAATAAAGCATGGCTCCTCCGAGTACGGGCCGGTCCAGTGAATAAGGTGAGCTTAAGAAAATATCCTTGGAATCACTGTTCTTTTCTATCCATTCAACCAGCGGATCATCCAGTTCATAATCCAGGGTATCTCTGTCAAGATTATACAATATCTTTGCTTCCGCGAGACCTGTGATCGTAAGGATAAGTCCCAGTATCACCGCCGACAGTCTTACGCTCATCCTGCCACTCTTCCATAACTTATACAGAAGCAGCGCTGCAAATATGCCGAAGAGATTAAGACTGAGCATCACATACTTATGCCCCACCGTGATATCGATCGTAAGCGAAAGCGTAAATGCCAGGATCAGCGGAGCCGAAAAAGCAAGTATCAGCACCCTTTCAGCAGCTTCCGAAATCACAAAACATACCGCAACGAGTATAAGCAGTATGCCCGTAAGTTTCAGCATATAGTCTATGGTTCCGGGGATAGTGGCATTCTCCGCAAGAAAACCGTAATGGAAAGACGGACTTACCGCAGAACCGTTAATAAAGAAACGGCTTGTAAGCATCGACATTCCTACCGAGATCAGCGCCAGCAGCAGAAAAGCCGGTTTATTATCGGAAAACAGGGCCAGTACGAAAAGTATCGCAAGCGCGCCTATCACCATCGCCCCGTTCCAGAAAGACATGGCTCCCAGCATTATCCCCGAAAAAAGTGCAAGGACTGCGGCCCTCTTTTTTTCATATTTACCGTTCAGACTTTTAATACAGGGTGTCCAGAGCAACAGCAATACTATCACAAAAGCCATGGCAAATGCCAGATGCCGCTGATTCATATACACCTTAAGGTTCCACAGACCCCAGTTCTCCTTATCTGTATAGTCCCAGAACTCCGTCCTGTTTTTGAGAAGCTTAAGAAAGTTCTCTCCGGGTCTGAGTTCACTGAGCCACTTAAAGAAACTCGGCGAAGATCTGAAAAGCAGGAAAAAAACTGAGAGCATTCCTGCTCCCCTGCTCCCCGTAAGTTTTGCTGCATAGACATAAAGCAGCATGCACAGGCTCATCATACCGAGGAATGAAGGAATATTAAACGCATGATCGATGCGAAGCCCGAGAAATTCCAGGTTTCCCATCATGAACTGATACATAAAATGGTATCTGATATCGCTGCCTGCAAAATGTGAATAAGCCGTAGGAAAGTTATTTCCGACAGCAAAGCTTCTTTCCATGCCTATATGGGTTGCGAAATCACTGAAGACCGAAAGCCCGACTCTGAGTTCATCAGAATATACATTAAAAGTACGGTAAAAGAAGAAAAGGAGAAAAACGGCCAGGATCAGCCACAGCGCATATATGAAAGGATGCTTCAACAAGGAATCGTACAGCGGAAAGCTTATACCTCCCTTTCGTTTCTTTATGATGATACAAAACAGGATATCGATAAGAAGTATGAGTAAAATACCGAAGATATTGCCGGATATCAGCGGTCTTGCCGATCCCGGATGAAGCGCTTCCTCAAGATATGCAAAAAAATATACCGCCCAGCAGGTGATAACGGTGCCTGAAATATATGCGGCAGGCAATAACGCACACCACCAGGGTATATCAAGTCCGGCGCCCCGGATGTCATAACAGCCGCTGTTCTGTAAAGAAGGGATAAAGCACCATAGCAACAGGGTTCCGGTAATTATACAAAAAAGTATGAATAGAATTGCTAACATAATCTTCCCAAAAGACCCTGCGACCTTCAAAAAATAAACCGGCATGCGCTGACTGAATGGGAGAACTCCATCCAGGCACCCTTGCGGCACATACGAATTCCTGCTTAGTGCTGCTGCGTTCCCACCCTGACACGGTTCGCTGGCACGTATTGCGCAAGACCCGGATATCAACATTAACCCACGCAGGGCTGCCATACCGGCACCCACAAGTATACCCTAAGTACCGCAGATATGTCAAATACGAAGCTTACTGAAAAAAGAAGAGAGCAGGCTGCTGCATTCCTCTTCCAGTATTCCTGAGCTAAGTTCACAGCGGTGATTGAACTCTTTCATCTGAAGTATATTTAACACCGAGCCTGCGCAGCCGGCCTTGGGATTCTTACAGGCATAGACAACCCTGGGTATCCTGGCCTGCACTATAGCCCCCGCGCACATCTGGCAGGGTTCTAAGGTAACATAGAGAGTGCACTCTTCGAGTCTCCAGTCCCCCAGCTTTTTTGCCGCCTTCTTTATGGCGCTTATCTCGGCATGAGCCAGCACGCTCCTGTCGCTGTTCCTGCGGTTATATCCCCTGGCAATGACCCTGCCCTCATGCACTATCACACAGCCGATGGGCACCTCTTTAAGCTCTGCCGCCTTTCCTGCCTGCTTCAGAGCCTCTTTCATATATTTAATATCCAGGCGTTCCTGTTTCAGCGCCTCTTTTCTCGCTGCTTCTTCCTTCTCAAGCTTACGCAGGTATCTTCTTTCCCTCTTTCCCGCCATAGCTTCATCCCAGCCTTCGCTCTATCATAAGAGCTATCTTAAAGATCACGGCATCGTCAAATTTCCTGACATCCAGACCTGTTTTTTTCTGTATCTTCTCCAGATGATAGACCAGGGTATTCCGGTGTATGAACAAGTCCCTTGCCGTTTCCGACAGATTTAAGCCTCTTTCAAGGAACTTGCCCGCCATGGCCAGCTCATCTTCGGAAAGCTTAAGTTTCTTCTTCTCGCCGAAGTGTTCCTCCATGAACTCCTCGCAGGCTTTTATATCCAGACCGTATACGAGCCGCCCCAGCCCCAGATCATCATAACCGCAGACAAGCCTGTCCTCATAGAAAAGCAGCCCTATCTCCATGGACATCTTCGCCTGCAGATATGCATTGGCAGCATCCGTCAGCTCTTCAAATGACTTGCTGTAAGAAAGCCTGACTTCCTCCATAAGTTCCGTATTGATCATGCTGACGATAAGGTCTGCCTTATCGGAAGCCGATGTCAGTTCCTTCTTCGATCTGACCGCCGATACCAGTACTGCCTCATCCGCTCCGTTTGCGAAAAGGATATCTTCATCGCTGTCCGCAAATATCTGACCTATGATCTCCATCGATGCCGACAGTTGGGCAGGATTCTTGAGTCTGATGATATAGATGCGCCTTTTGACTGAAGTGTCCAGATCCAGATTGCCGGCTCTTTTTGCAGTCATCTGGGGACTTAAGCCCCCTTTTATAAGTTCAGAAAAAAAGGCTTCTCTGCTGTCCCCGCCCCCGTACGAACGGAGGAACAGTTCGAAATCCTTTTTGTCGATAACGGCTACTTCCCGTCCCTCATGGTCGGTAACCGTGTACTTATTCTTTTCGTTTTTTCTGCCCATTCTACTGTTCACCTATGAGACCAGCGCAAGCTTTTCCGCTTCTTCCGGTGGCATCGGTTTGCCCCAGACAAAGCCCTGTATATGGTCGCAGCCTATCTTTTCAAGGGTATCCAGCTGCTCGTCGGTCTCCACTCCTTCCGAGATCACCTCAAGATTCAGTATATGCCCTATGGTAATAATCGTTGCTACATACTGCTTGGAAGAATCACTGTCATTCATAACATCTATAAATGATTTATCTATCTTTAGCAGATCCGCAGGGAAGCTGTTAAGATAACTCAGGGATGAATATCCGGTCCCGAAATCATCGATGGCAACTTTTATGCCCATCTCTTTTATCATGTTGATGCGCTCCAGCGCCTTCTCGTAAGAATCGATCATGATGGATTCGGTTATCTCTATCTCCAGCTGGTCCGCAGGTATCTCATATTTCTTCATCACTCCGCTGATCTCATCGATAAAGCTGTTCTTCATCAGATGCCTTACGGAAACATTGATGCTTAAGGTTATCTTCACATCAGTCTTCTTTATCACTCTGCTGAAGAACTCCGCAGACTTCTCATATACTCTATGATCCACGAGATCGATAAGGCCGGTCTTCTCGGCAACGGGTATAAAGTCCGTAGGGCTGATAAAGGAACCGTCTTCATCCTTAATGCGCGCCAGCGCCTCATATCCCCTGAGCTTGTGTGAAATGTCAAACTGGGGCTGCAGATAGCTTAAGATCTGATCATTCTCCAACGCCGTACGGATCTTTCTCTCGATCTCCAGAGTCTTCTCCGCATGGGACAGATCCTTGTTAAATCTGAGTATGCTGTCTCCGTGTTTACGCTTCATCTCATGCATTGCCACATCGGCATAAGAAAGCATCGATGCCCTGTCTTCGGCATCATCCGGATATATGGCATATCCGAAACATGCCGTCATGAAGAAATCACAATCGTCGATGGTTATCTTCTCTTCAAGTTTTTCCTTATATGCCTTGATCGTCTTGATTATATCTTCTTCGGTCTCAAAGCTTCTGATAACTATCAGGTATTCGTCACCACCGTATCTTCCCACAAAATCCACGGTTCCGGACTTCCAGGAATCCGCCAGTTCTTTCCAGCGATCCGAAATGCGCCTAAGCACTTCATTTCCCGTCTCATGTCCCATGGTATCATTTATACTCTTGAAATTATTGATGTCCACCGAAACCACTGCAAAACGCTCTTTTTTCTGGACAAGATCATTTATGACTTCCGCGCAGGCAAAGCGGTTCGGAAGCCTGGTCAGATTGTCGGTCACTACCTGCATCTGCATGCCCGCCTGGTATTTCGCCACTCTGAGCTGATTGACAAAAATTATAAAACTGGTGATCAGCGCGAAAACCGTGGTAAATACACCGGGAATCGCGGAGTAATTGTGCCTTACCACAATGTTGACCGTCCATATCGGAACCTGGACGACAACGATCACCAACGCCGTAAAAAAACCGGTCTTTCTGAAAAATACAACAAGGCTTACTATAAAGACATTGGCTAATGAAGTTAAGACTCCTGCAAAATTAGAAAAGGGCACCGACAATCCCGCTATCTCTAAGACATCGGAACTCCTGGCGGCCTTGACTACATTGACAGAAATAACCACATAACACAGAATAAGTAATATATAGAGACTCTTGGGACTTTCTTTCTGACGGGATATCTCTTTAAGAGTGAGGTCGATATTTTTTCCTTTATTCACTTACCTTCTCCTCCATCCATGGATATTGCACAAAAAAACAGACAGATTCTCATTTTCCCATCTGTTGCTAAACCCCTCAAATAATATTGTAACATAAAAAAAGATGCGGGGCAAGCCCGCATCTTTCATAATTATCACGATTTTTCTTAGTTGGTGATGGTCATTTCTGTCTCTTTATCGAATACATGGATCTTCTCTGTATCGAAAGCGAACTTAACAACATCGCCCGGACGAGCTGTAGTCCTGGGATCGACTCTTGCGGTCATAGGGAACTCGTCAAGATCGAAATACAGGAATACTTCTGCACCGAGAAGCTCGTATACTCTGATGGTAGCTTCGAATGTGCTGTTAGGTGAGCTCTCAACCATCATCTCTGAATCATATACATCCTCGGGACGGATACCGAAGGTAACGGTCTTTCCGTCATAGCCGCCCTGGATGAGCTTCTGGCTCTTAGCAGCGTTAAGAGGTATGGACTTGTCAGCTACTTTGATGTAAGCGGTCTCGCCCTGGATCTCAACTACACCGTCAAGGAAGTTCATCTGAGGTGATCCCA
>JAEEIK010000111.1 GCA_016281335.1 Lachnospiraceae bacterium
AGGGCAAAATATATTCTCAGTATGACAATGTCTGTGGTGCTGATATTGTTTTTATACATCCTTGTCCATGAGACAGGGCATATGATCGTGATGCTTTCTGCCGGGGCGGTGATTGATGATTTCAGTATCATCGGGGCTCATGTGAGCAGCCATGGCGGAGAGTATACCCCGGTATCGGCCATGTGGATGAATGCGAACGGAGCATTCCTGCCGGTAGTGGTATCCCTGATATATATGCTGTTTTATAAAAAGGATTCGCAGAATTTAATATACAAAGTGTTTTCGCTTTTTGTGGCAATCGTGCCTTTTTCGTCGCTGCTGGCCTGGGTGATCATCCCCTTTGTGTATATAGGCGGGCAGGCGCCGGCCGGGGATGATGTGACAAAGTTCCTGGATACATTTACACAGTATGGCCATCCGCTTGCAGTCAGCGCGGGAGCAGTGATCCTGATCGCAATCGGTGTATTCACGGCTGTGAAAAAGCAGATATTCGTAAACTATTACAGGGAGATCAGGAGCTTAAGAACAGAGCTTACACAGGATAGTAAGGAGAAAAACAGTGAAAGACAAAGCATATGAAAAAGATCTGCCTTTAACCGAAGCTGTGTTTTATATACTGTTGGCAGTCAGACATCCGAACCACGGCTACGGCATCATACAGGAAGTGGGGGAGATGACCGGCGGACGGCTTGTGCTGGGAGCGGGAACGCTTTACGGAGCGATACAGACTCTGGAGAAGAAGCATTGGATAAAGGTATACAGCGCGGAAGAAGGATCGCGTAAGAAGAAAGAGTATCTGATAACCAAAGAAGGCTTGGGCGTGTTCAGGGCCGAGAAGGAAAGACTTGCAGAATTACTGGAGAACGCACAGCTGATAGATGCCGTAGTTAAGTGAAAGAGAGGAAAAACATGACACGTTTTCGTATATATTTTGATAAGGATGAAGAAACGAAGTGGCTGAATATGATGGCTGCTAACGGCTATGCCATGGATAACTTCTTTCTGGGCTTCTATCAGTTTTCACCCTGCGAGAAGGGCGAATGGCAGTACCAGATAGACATAGGACACGGCTTTTATGCTGTGAACAATAACTATGCCGAATTCATGGAAGAAATGGGAGTGGAGATAGTCCAGTCCTGGGGACCCTGGGTGATACTCAGAAGAAAGGCAAAAGAGGGACCTTTTGAACTGTTCAGTGATGTGGACAGCCGGATCGAACAGTACAAGAAGATACTGCTGATGTTTAAAATAGTATTTATACTGGAGTTTTTGTGCCTGGCGCTTGAGGTGTACGGCGGAGTAAGGGGATCGGCTATGGCCTGGGTAGCGGCGTGCCTGATAGCTGCGGTAGTGGTCGTATTCAGCAATATGATCATCCGCACAAAGAAGAAAATATATGAACTGCAGGAGCAGAAAGGGGAAGCACCTCCGGAATATAACAGGCAGCAGGTATCTTTGCTGATATCGATGGGCTTCCTTATAAATGCAGTAAATCTGATTTTACAGGATGCGATACCTTTGCCCCTTCGTTATATCATGCTCGGACTGTCCGTCGGACTCATACTTTACGGCAGTTTCAAAACGGCCCTGAGAAAATGAAAACTATGCAGTGGGCGTGATCTGAGTTATACTACGGATAAACTGTTTGAGGGGGAGAGAGTTTATCATGAATAAAAGAATCACCGGATCGGCAGGTCTGATCCTCATATCCGTTTTATTACTGGCCGCCTGTGGAAATAAGCAGGCGGTTGATACTGCTGGTGAGTCGAAGTCTGAACAGACTGCCGATCCTGTGACAGACATTAAAGAAGATGTTTCGGAAGAGCCGGAAGAAATGAAGGCATCATACTTTGAAGCTTTAGCCGAAGACACCGACAGGATGATATTGGAAGCAAGGGCGCAGTATGAGGAAGAAGATCACACGCCTCTTGCTGAGCCGGTAAGATACAATGTGCTATGGCTTGGATTTACGCAGGTTTATTATGAGGATCTGGTTTTCAGGATGACAGACTTCGACCGGGAATACCTGGAAGCGGTGGCTCTGAATTATGAAAAGTCCGTCGAGAGTATCTCAGATCACAATATAGATATTTCGGTCGATCTGCATTTTATCGAAGATTCAACACCATTGACAAAAACCGAAGGCGACGACTGGCTGTTTCTTGCACAGGAGACAGTTCAGCCTTTTATTGATCTCTATGTAAATAATGAAACGGATACGGTGCTTACGACTGTACAGACGGCGGGGGATGAGAATGCCGAAAGAAATGAAGGCAGGGACGGATACGGTATCCATTATGTAATGCTGGGACTGGAAACGGCAGGGCTGTCTTCTTCAATGGGATATTCGACTTTTGACCTGCAGAAACCGGTGGAAGGCACTTATCCGCTTAAGGATCCGGAGATACCTTCTTTGTATGCCACAGCTGTAGCTGTGCACGAGTGGATGCATCAGCTCGAGAGTCTCGGAAGCATACTTGACATCGAGTATCCGAATACACATGCATACATGGGGGCGGAGTCATTTCCGGGTTATCAGAAATATAACGCAGATGAGAATGATTATGATTTCTTTGAATTCTATAAGCTGGTGCTGAAGGGTGAGCTGCCTTATACGGGAGGCAGTGGGGTCAAGCACGTCGGCATGTATCCGAAGATGTGGCCGCTTATAAAACGCAATGTCTTTAATACCGGGAATTTTACGATCAAAGCAGCGGATAAGGATGTATATCTGAGAGGGCAGACTTCGGATCCTACATTGACTGTTTCAGAGGAACCATGTACCTGGAACATAAGATATTGCGGAGAAGGCAGATTCAGCCTGTCACCGACAGAACTTCCTGACAAGCTGATCGACCTTTCCAACGCCTGGGATGCGGAGGACAACAACATCGGACTGTGGGTCTATACCGGATACACTGACGCGCAGAGCTGGTGCATCACCGGTAACGATGACGGCAGTTATTCACTGAAGACTCCTTATGAAAGCGGTCGTCTGATAACCCTTCGGGACGGAGCCTTTCTCTGTACTGAGGGTGCGGAAGGCATACAGAAGTGGATCATCGAAGCAGCCCAAGACTAACTGAAACATCGTGATATACACGCGGAATTGAGACATGTTGTAATCTGCGTGTAGAAGAATTATAGCCTATACACGCAAAGGGGAATGATACGTGAAATTGCGTGTAGTTGAGGTAGAGCTGTAGACACGCAGTAGAGAGAAAAGTGCCTGTGTACGTGTCGATGGAAGACGAGCTTCAGAGAAGCGACACGTGTACGGAAGAAAAAGTGCGTGATACGTGTCGATGATTTGAAAGGTCGACACGTAAGAGATGAAAAAGAGCCTGTGTACGTGTCGATGGAAGACGAGCTTCGGAGAAGCGACACGTGTACGGAAGAAAAAGTGCGTGATACGTGTCGAGGGTTTGAAAGGTCGACACGTAAGAGATGAAAAAGTGCCTGTGTACGTGTCGTTGGTAACAAGCGAAGAAAAAGACGACACGTACGGGAGCGAAAAGTGTTGCTGTACGTGTCGTCGAAATAAAACTAAGGCTTATATGTCGAAATATACGGGCTAAGTATTAGAGATGAAGCTCAGGGTGTTAGTTCGAGTACTTCGCCGGGAGCTATGATGATGCGGCCCGGCACGTCAAAGCTTTCGGCAACGCTGCGGTCAAAGCCCGTATTGTCAGCGGGGATCATATGATAAGGAATGGAGTGGGCGGCAGCAACCAGCTTAGCGCAGTCGATGGCTTCACTCATTCCCATATTGTAGACACCGTCGCAGCAGAAGAAAGCGTAATCAAGTTTTTCGGAAGCAAGCTCCGACATCTGATCTGTCTTGGAAGTGTCTCCGGAAACATAGAGCTTAACACCGTCTGAGAATTCAAGTATAAAACCGACACAGTTTGTAATGCTGTGGTTCTTATTGTTGCCGGCTTCTACAGCCGTAATCTTCACATCACAGTGTTCGAAGCTGTTGTGTTTTCCGCCTGCAAGGGCTTCTTTTTCGGTGATGACCAGACAGTCATCAGTCCTGTTCTTTATCATGTCAAGTTGTGAATGGTCGTAGTGGGAATGGGTTTCGAGTATGAGATCCGCCGCAGCTGAATAATCGCCATCAAAGAAGGGATCGATGTAGATGATCTTTCCTTCAGGAGTTGTAAGTTTCATGCTGGCATGTCCGAAATATGTGAGTTCTGCGCGCTTGATATTTTCTGTCATGGTTTCTTCTCCTTCCGTATCATTTGTATCTGTTTCGACATTGTCTGAATCTTTCGCGGGATTATCACCCGGCTGAGCCAAAGAGGTATCTTCCGGATCTTCGGATACAGCCTGTGAAGTTGCCGACTTGCCGGAATCTTCTGTTTCACTCTGTACAGCCGTAACGTCGATCTGTGTCGTAAGCGAGGGGGCGTCATTTGCGGGAGCGCCTGGCTCTTTATCCGCGCCGCAGCCATTAAGCAACAGGCAGGAAATGATCAGCAGAATAAAAGCTGCGGGGCCAAAATACGATTTATGCATAAACAGGCTCCTTCCTTACCAGTCCGAATCCCAGTCGCTGCCCCCGTAATCCCAGGAGGAAGAACTGTCCCAGGAATAATCGGAATCCCAGGAGGAACTGCTCCAGTCATCATCGTCGTCATCCCAGTCATAGGAAGAACTGTAGCTGCCGCTGTCATACCAGCTGCTGTCTTCAAAGCGGCTGCCTTCGTGATCATAGGTAGCATAATCGGAATAAGTATCGTCGGTGATGACGGAATCAAGAAAGTCATCATCATAAAGATAATCCCAGGAATCACTTGAAGCATCATAGGAGTACCAGTTTGATCCCTGGTAGTAGTAATCGTTGCCGTTGTAGTTGTAGTAACCCTTCTGAGGAGAATGATCAAAAAGCGAGAACAGGCCGACAATTGCTATCAGAAAGATCGACGAAAACAGAGGGCTCACCAGTGGTAACAGCAGAGGGAGTAAGAGTATATCCCAGATGGTCCAGCGTTTTTTCTTCTTTCCGGTATTTACGGAAGTGCGGCTAACGTTTGTGTTGGAGGCAGTCTTCTGGTTTGCTATCTCGGCACGCAGGCGCTGATACAGCTCATTTACCGCATAACCTTCATCTACACCCTGATAACGTATTGCACGTTCACCGTTTGCCTTGTTTTTATATACTACAAAATCACCGTGGTCATTTTGGTAGATGCCGAAGGCCCTGGGTTCTTTGATATCCTTCCCTATAAAGAATCTGGTGACATTCTCGGGAGGAAGATTGTGAGCAGTATACCACTGCTTAAGCTCTTCAATGGTGCGGGGCTGCTCCGGAGCCACCCGGTTAGCAGTAGGCATGGATCCGCCGCAGTTGGGGCAGGAAGCCAGGCCTTCATCTATAAGGGAACCGCAGAAATCACATTTTACTTTCATTTTGCAACCTCCTCGTTGTCCCAGGCATCGGAAAGGGTATATTCCATTCCGGGTATCACTGTGTCATTCTTTGACAGTTTCAGGAACTGTTTTACCGCAGAGGCAATGATGATGATCTCGTATATTACGAAGAGTATATAGAATACCGGCCTGTCGGCGCTCGTGCACAGATCGAAGAAGCCGTGCATCACCAGCGGGACGATGAGGGCTTCCAGCATATGGGTGCGCTCGGCTTTTTCATCTCCGGCCCCTTTAGCATAGCGGGCCAGGCCGTAGAAATATCCCATGAATACTGCGTTCATCGCGTGGCCCGGTACTGAGAAAAGGGCTCTTATAAGAGTTCCGTTCATGCCGAATTTAATACAGTAGAGAATGTTTAGCAGAATGGCAAAACCCAGGGATACGCAGACACTGTAGACAACGGCATCAAAGGTATAGTTGAATTCCTTGTTTTTCCAGGTGATAAGTTTAAGAACAAGAAGCTTTCCGCCTTCCTGTACCAGCGCTGTCAGCAGGAAGCAGTCAAGGAGCATGAACCACAGAGATGAAGTGTTATCGAAAAGGGAGCGGAAGACTCTTAAGCCTCCGATCCTTAAGAGGATGGCGCTTACCACCGTCAGAGCTCCGAAGGCAAAGAGCTTGAAAAGAAGCTGCGGCGGTTCTTTTTCCACTGAATCAAATTTCCATACGATGATCAAGAGCAGTATGCCCGGTATGACAGCTAAAGCTAACATATGAACTGACCTCCTTTATGGGAAATGCGCTATACTAAAGTATATACTCGATCTTTGTATCAGTCAACGCAAGGCTTCTCTCCACCGGGGAAAAGCTGTCGCCGTAAGGCGACTGATAAGGGGAGTCTGTACACTGTCATCAGATTGACAGCAGAAGAGTAATTGATATATAATACGCTATGTATGTGTATCGACAGGGGGTTATCATGGTTTATTCAATGACAGGCTTCGGCCGCAGCATCAGTGAAGACGAGAAGCGCAGATTTATAGTGGAAGTTAAGTCGGTAAATCACCGCTATCTGGATCTGAACATCAAGATGCCGAGGAAGCTGTATGCTTTTGAATCGGCTATAAGGACTTTGACAGGCAAGTATCTGCAGCGCGGCAAGGTGGATATGTTCATCACCCTTGAGAACAAGGCCTGCGGAGATAACAGCATACGATATAACAGGGAAGCGGCAGCAGAATATCTTCAGTATCTTAAGGAACTGAAGGAGGAGTTTGACCTGGAGGATGACATCAGGCTCTCAACACTCTCACGTTATCCCGAAGTTTTCACTCTCGAAGAAGCCAAGGCAGATGACGAGGAGCTATGGTCGGTACTTGAAAAGGCCGTGAGCGGCGCTCTGGAGCAGTTTACTTCAAGCCGTGAAACGGAAGGCGAGAACTTAAAGAAAGACCTTATATCAAAACTCGAAGGCATGAAAGAGAAGGTGGCGCAGATAGAAGAACAGGCGCCCGAGGTGATAAAGGCATATCAGGAAAGGCTCTTTGCAAAAGTTAAAGAGATGCTTTCCGATTCGAATATAGATGAAAACCGCATACTGATGGAGACTGCGGTATTTGCCGACAGGGTATGCGTTGATGAAGAGACGGTGAGGCTGAAGAGCCACATAGATCATATGATAAGCGAGCTGGAGAACGGCGGAGCTGTGGGAAGGAAGCTGGATTTCCTGGCACAGGAGATGAACAGAGAGGCAAATACCACGCTTTCCAAGTCAAATGACCTGAATATCACCGGAGTGGCCATCGATCTGAAGACCGAGATAGAAAAGATAAGGGAGCAGGTACAGAACCTGGAGTAGTATGGGAAAGCTCATAAACATAGGCTTCGGCAATGTGGTAAATGAAGATAAGGTGGTGGCCATAGTCCATCCTGAAGCAGCGCCGGTAAAGCGTATGGTGAGCTACGCCAAGGAACACAACCTTATCGTAGACGCGACCCAGGGGCGCAAGACCAAGGCCGTGATAGTGATGGATGAACAGAGGATACTGCTTTCGGCGCTCTTACCGGAAACGATAGCGGGACGCATGGAAACAGCTGAGTGACCTTAGACTTAAGAGGTGCAATATGGAACATGATGGTATACTGGTTGTGATATCCGGCTTTGCCGGGGCAGGAAAAGGAACCATAGTAAAAGGCCTGCTTAAAGATTATGACAATTATGCCCTGTCCGTATCCATGACAACGAGGCAGCCGAGACCCGGCGAAGTGAACGGGGAAGCATATTTCTTCGTGAGCCGTGAGGAGTTCGAGAAGACCATAGAAGAAGGCGGCCTGATCGAACACGCGCAGTATGTTGATAATTATTACGGTACTCCCAAGGCTTACGTGGAAGAGAAGCTGAAGGCCGGGATGGACGTGATACTTGAGATAGAGCTTCAGGGGGCATTGCAGATAAAGAAGCTGTATCCGGAAGCGCTGCTCCTCTTCGTGACACCGCCAAGCGCGGCTATACTTAAACAGAGACTTACGGACCGCGGAACCGAGACGGCCGAAGTGATAAAGAGGCGGATGGACCGGGCGGCTGAAGAGTCACAGATGATGGATAAATACGATCATATAATCGTTAATGATAAGATAGAAGACTGCGTGGCATATACCCATTCGGTGATACAGTCTGCGCATTCGGCACCGGCAAGGCTTAAGAAGCTGACGGACAGCCTGCGAAGAGATCTTAAAGAAATGTCGGAACAGGGGTAAAACCCTTACCAATATACAGAAAAAGGAGATATAAAATCATGATGCTTCATCCTTCTTACACAGACCTTATGGAAGTGGTAAATGCGGATACCGAACCGGGAGAAACTCCCGTTGTCAATTCCCGTTATTCCATAGTTATGGCTACAGCTAAGAGAGCAAGACAACTGATAGGCGGTTCACCCGCTACTATCCATGCGGTAGGAAAGAAGCCGCTTTCAATAGCAGTGAAAGAGCTTTGGGACGGTTCAGTCCGCATACTCGGTGACGAGGCTTGAGTGAAAAAGTAATGCTCGTATCCCTCGGGTGCGACAAGAACCTGGTGGATTCGGAAATGATGCTCGGCACACTAGACGGGGCGGGGTATATGCTTACGTCTGATCCGGAAGAAGCGGATGTGATAGTGGTCAACACCTGCTGCTTCATAATGGATGCCAAGGAAGAGAGCATCAATACACTCATAGAATACGGCAGATATAAAAAAGAGGGACGGCTGAAAGCGCTGATAGCTGCAGGCTGTCTCGCTGAACGTTATACGGAAGAAATCCACAGCGAACTTCCGGAAGTGGATGCAATAGTCGGCATCAGTTCTTTTGACAGGATAGCGGAAGTCATAGAAAACGTGCTGACCGGCAGGGGTTCAGATGCAAAGGACGCCAAGTCCAGACTGATATACGGAAAGAAAAGAATGCTCTCTACAGGAGGGCATTATGCTTATCTGAAGATAGCAGAGGGCTGCGACAAGCGCTGTACCTATTGTGTGATACCTTCAGTCAGGGGCCCTTACCGTTCGGTCCCGATGGAAGAGCTGCTGAAGGAAGCAGAGGAGCTTGTTCAGGGAGGAGTCAGGGAACTGATACTCGTAGCCCAGGAGACCACCCGTTACGGCGAGGATCTATACGGTGAGAAAAAGCTTTCGGAGCTGATCGAAAAGCTCTGCGCCATAGAAGATTTAGCCTGGGTAAGGCTTCTGTATTGCTATCCCGAGGAGATAGATGATAAACTGATAGAGGTAATGGAGAAGGAAGAGAAGTTCTGTCATTACCTTGATATGCCCATTCAGCACAGTGAAGATGAGATACTGAAGCGGATGGGAAGGAGAACGAACAGGAAAGAGATCGAGGAAAAGATAGAGAGCTTAAGGAAGCGGATCCCGGACATAGCTTTAAGGACCACGCTGATAGCGGGCTTCCCGGGAGAAACTTCGGAAGAACATGAAGCGCTTAAGGAATTCGTCGAAAAGATGCGCTTTTCCAGACTCGGAGTATTTCCCTATTCGGCCGAAGAAGATACGCCTGCGGCGGCTATGGATGGTCAGATAGATGAGGAAGAAAAGAGACGCCGCGCGGATGTGATCATGGATCTGCAGCAGGGACTTGCCTTTGAAGCTGCAAAGAACATGAAGGGCAGGATCATACGCTGCATGGTGGAAGGAAGGATACCCGAGGATAATGCGCTGGTGTGCAGAAGCTATATGGATGCGCCCGATGTGGACGGCTATGTCTTTGTTGAGAACGGGCCGGATCTTATGAGCGGCAGCATGCTGGATATAAGGATCATCGGAAGTGACGAATACGATCTGATCGGAGAGATATATAATGAATCTTGCTAATAAACTGACATTACTCAGAGTGTTTCTGATACCGTTTTTCGTATTTTTTCTGATGAGCAATGTGTTCGGTGACTATGGTAAATGGTTTGCGCTTGCAGTCTTTATCATAGCTTCGCTGACAGATATGCTGGACGGACAGATAGCCAGAAGAAAAAACATGATCACGACTTTCGGAAAGTTCATGGATCCGCTGGCGGATAAGCTGCTGGTATGCAGCGCAATGATATGCTTTGTGGCCCTTAACCGGCTGGCAGCATGGATTGTGATCATCATAATAGGAAGGGAATTCATAATCAGCGGCTTCAGGCTGATCGCGGCGGAAAAAGGCATAGTGATAGCTGCAGGCTGGTGGGGGAAGTTCAAGACAGCTTTCCAGATGTTTGCGGTGATACTGCTGATAGCCGATATCGATAAGCTTTGGCTGCTGACACAGATACTGGTATACATAGCGCTTGCGCTTACGATCATTTCGCTGGTCGATTATCTGGTAAAAAACAAAGACGTGATGAAGGACGTAAAGTGAGAGAAGAAGCGAAAAAACTTGTTGAGCTTTTAAAAGAAGAAGGATTGAAGATGACCTGCGCCGAGAGCTGCACCGGAGGCATGATAGCTGCGGCAGTCACAGACATCGCAGGTTCTTCGGAAGTGTTTGAAAGAAGTTTCGTAACGTACTGCAACAGAGCCAAGCATGAGATGCTGGGAGTTAAGAAGAAAACCCTGAAGGAGTACGGCGCGGTAAGCAAAGAGACCGTTAAGGAGATGGCTCTCGGAGCGGCAGCTGCGGCAAAGGCGGATGTGGCAGTATCGGTATCGGGTATCGCAGGCCCCGGAGGCGGCAGCGAGGAGAAACCGGTGGGACTCGTATACATGGGAGTATATGTGAAAGGCCGGGTGAAAACAAAGAAGTTCAATTTCGAAGGAGATCGTGAGGCAGTAAGGAATGCTGCTACCGAGGCAGCGCTAAAGCTTGTTATCAAGCAGATCAGGAAGTGTGATGAACAGGACGGTTGAGCTGATAGTTCCGTGTTATAATGAAGAGGCATGCATAGGGCTTTTTTATGATGCGGCGGCTGAAGTCTTTAATAATGAACTGAAAGCTTACGGGCTGAGGTTGCTGTTTGTAGATGACGGCAGCAGTGATAAGACGCTTGAAAAGATAAAGGAACTGGGCGCTAAGGATACGCGCGTGCATTATATCTCTTTTTCCTGTAATCAGGGAAAAGAAGCGGCGATCTATGCAGGACTGGAATACAGCTGCGGGGATTATGTGGCATTGATGGATGCGGATCTGCAGCATCCGCCTGCAATGATTGCGGATATGCTTAAAGCCGTGACAGAGGAAGGCTATGACAGCTGTGCGGCAAGAAGGCAGAGCAGGAAAGGCGAGGGGCTTATCAAACGCGCAGGTTCCGTGCTGTATTACGCTATAGTGAACCGCATGACCATGGTGGATCTGGTACCCGGAAGCACTGATTTCAGGCTGATGACAAGGCAGATGGCAGAGGCGGTGCTGAAGCTTTCCGAACGCGAACGTTTTACCAAAGGTATTTTCCAGTGGGTAGGTTTTAAGACCAAGTGGCTGGATTATCCGAATGTGGAAAGGGCAGCGGGAAAGTCGAGCTGGAAGCTTTCGGCGCTGTTCCAGTATGCACTGGCAGGCCTGTTCTCTTTTGCAAAGCATCCTCTCCGCTTTGCAGTATGGCTGGGGAGCATCAATGTGATCGCGGCTGTTATATACGGCCTGGTGATGCTCATTAACGATGAGGCGGACACAGGGAATGTGACCCTGTTCTTTATAATATTCTTCGGCGGTTTCCTGATGACCATACTCGGGATCATCGGTGAGTACCTGGCCAGGATATACATGGAAGTAAAACAGAGACCGATCTATATAATCAAAGAGACTGATATCACGAAGGGAGAAAGCAATGGCTAACGCAGTAATCAAAGTAGGGGATCGTGAGATAGGAAACAATGACATGCCTTATTTCATCGCAGAGATAGGCATCAATCACAACGGGGATATGCAGATCGCAAAGAAGCTGATGGATGCGGCTTTTGCCTGCGGCTGGGATTGTGTAAAATTCCAGAAGAGGAACCCTGATAAAGCCGTTCCCGAGGCACAGAAGGGTGTGATGAGACAGACACCCTGGGGCGAGATGACCTACCTTGATTACAAGAAGAGAGTGGAATTTGAAAAGCCCGAATATGATGAGATAGACAGCTACTGCAGGAATAAGCCTCTCATGTGGACCGCTTCCCCCTGGGATCTGGACAGTCTTGATTTCCTGATGCAGTACGATGTGCCTTTTATAAAGATAGCTTCTGCCGGAAACGGCATAGATGAACTGATCAAAGCCGCCTGCAAGACCGGTAAGCCGATCTTCATGTCGGACGGCATGACGACTCAGGAAGAGCTGGATCATGCGGTTAAGATTCTTGAGGATTTCGGAAACGGGGATTATGTGCTGCTTCATACCAATTCGACTTATCCTGCAGCGGTTAATACCCTGAATCTCTCCTATATGCAGACCATGAAGGAGAGATATAACTGCATAGTAGGTTACAGCGGACATGAGCAGAACCTGGAACCTACGGTTGCGGCCTGCATACTGGGCGCAAAGGTAATAGAAAGACATGTGACCCTTTCACATGAACTTTGGGGTACCGACCAGAAAGCCAGTCTTGAGATCAACGCAATGTACATGCTGAGAAACCGTTGCATGGATATACCTGCAATGCTGGGTGACGGTGTCAAGACCATGGATGAGGGTGAAAAGAAGATCAGGGAAAAGCTTAAAGGATATTGATACTTGAAGCTTTAACAAAGCTGTGTTATCATATGCTTGTTTATGTTGTTCTGGGCCTGTATTAACGCAGGCATCTTGTGATATTGTTTTGGTCATGGATTTCATAAAAAAATTATGTTGACAAAATCGAACAAATGTTTTATTGTTTTAAAAGAACATTTGTTCGGGGTATTAGTATTACACATAAACCGAAAAGGAGAATGATACATTTATGGAAAGAGAAGAAAAATTAAAAGCACTTGAAGCAGCAATGTCACAGGTAGAGCGTCAGTTCGGAAAGGGCGCGGTGATGAAACTCGGAGATCCCGCATCAAAGCTCAACGTGGAGACCATACCCACAGGTTCGCTGAGCCTGGACATAGCTCTCGGCCTTGGCGGAATACCCAAGGGAAGAGTAGTTGAGATATACGGCCCCGAATCATCAGGAAAGACCACCGTTACACTTCATATGATAGCTGAGGTACAGAAGAGAGGCGGCATAGCAGGATTCATAGATGCCGAGCATGCGCTTGATCCCGTATATGCGGCAGCCATAGGCGTAGATGTGGACAACCTCTACATCAACCAGCCGGATTACGGCGAGCAGGGGCTTGAGATAGCCGAGACAATGGTAAGGAGCGGCGCTATGGATATAGTAGTCATCGACTCCGTTGCAGCTCTTACACCCAAGGCTGAGCTGGAAGGCGAGATGGGAGATTCCCACGTAGGTCTGCAGGCAAGGCTGATGTCTCAGGCATTAAGAAAGCTGGCAGGCGCTATCAGCAAGTCCAACTGTACGGTGGTGTTCATCAACCAGCTTCGTGAGAAAGTCGGTGTATTCTACGGCAATCCCCAGGTTACCACAGGCGGTAATGCGCTTAAGTACTACGCTTCGGTGCGTATGGAGATACGCCGCGTGGAGCAGCTCAAGAACGGCGGCGAATTCGTTGGTAACAGGACCAGAGCCAAGATAGTAAAGAATAAGGTGGCTCCTCCTTTCAAAGAGGCAGAGTTTGACATCATGTTCGGTGAGGGCATCTCTTACGAGGGCGACCTGCTGGATCTGGCAGCTGACATAGATGTGATCAACAAGAGCGGCGCATGGTATGCGTTTAACGGTGAGAAGATAGGCCAGGGGCGTGAGAATGCAAAGCAGTATTTAAAGGATCATCCCGATATCTGCGCCGAGATAGACAGCAAGGTAAGGACACATTACAATATCGGCGGTTCACCTTCGGAGCTGGATATCAAGACCAAGAAACCGGCCAAGGCTTCTAAGAAGGCAGATGCGGATGAAGCGTGAAGATCTGAGTCCTGAAGCGTTGCTTAAACGTGCAAAGCAGAGACTGCTCTTTCTTCTGGACAAGCGGGATTATACGGCTTATCAGCTCAAGGAAAAGCTGAAGAAGGGCGGATATCCCGAAGAAGTGATAAACTCTGCGGTAGCATATGTGGTCAATATGGGTTTTGTAAATGACAAAAGCTACGCAAAACGCTATATAGAATCCAGGAAGCAGAGCAGAAGCCTAAGGCGGATAGAGCAGGATCTTTATCTTAAGGGTATCGGCAGGGAGCTGGTGAAAGAATGTCTGGAAGAAGCCGGTGAGGTTGATGAGAGACCGGGCATTATGAGGATGCTTGAAAAGCGGCGCTATGATCCTGAAAGTGCGGATCCGGCGGAGAAAAGAAAACAGTTCAGCTATCTGCTGGGAAAAGGCTATAAGCCTGCGGACATAAGGATCTGTCTGGAAAGCGTATAAGTATTATAAGTTATCAATGAGAGCGGGGAGGCTTGCTTCAAAGAAAGAAGCGAACTTTTCCCCGCTCTTTTCATTGGGTTCGGGCATGCCTGATTTGAGCCAGTCAAGCAGCAGGCCTTTTAAAGTCAGTTCATACATATGGCAGATATCATCGATATTGCCCGCCTTATTTCCCGAAGCGGCAGCTACGTATTTATGCACGAGATCTACGGTTACTGTATCCAGGTATTTATAAAGTATGCCGGGATCCTTAGACCTGTAGATATGGAGTATGATCTTTTTATATTTAAAAAGCATGGAAGCACGAAGTCTGTATTCCTCCTGTATGGAGGTGAGAGGTTCCGACAGGATCAGGCGGATCTCGCGCCTGAAGATGTGATCCAGCACATCCATCAGATCCTCGAAGTGATAATAAAAAGTATTACGGTTGATGCCGCAGGCTTCGCAGAGTTTCTTCACATTGATCTTTTCAAGGGATTCCTTCTCCAGCATTTCAATGAAAGTGGAAAGTATTAGTTCGTAGGTATTCTCGTTAGTCATGTCCGTTCCCTTTCTTTAATTATCCATCATTTCCTGTATTGTATAAGTATGGCGGAGATCGCCAGGAGCAGATGAGGCTTCAATTCTTCTATATTAACAGGCTCATTGCTTACGATGGCGCTGTAGGAGGCGCTGCCTGTAAGTTCCAGTATCAGGTAGAGCATGATCTCGGGATCGCGGTAGGCTCCGCCGCTCATGGCAATGGCTTCTTCTAAAAGGCCGCTCTTTGATAAGGCGGAGTAGCCGAAGTTCTTGACAAGAAAGCTTGCCAGCAGCCTGTCTTCCGCCAGTATGTCCATTGACCGGGAGATAAGGCTAAGGAGCTTGTCTTCAAAACTCATGTCTTCCGTGATGCCGGATTCTTCCCAGGCGCGTTTAAGTATCTGTTCTGCCTTATGGGCGGTGATGCGGCTCCGCAGGTCGTACTTGTCCTTAAAATACAGATAAAAAGTTCCCTTGGCTACTTTGGCTTTTTCAGCGATCTCTGAGATGGAAGTGTTGCCGAAGCCCTGATTTGTAAAAAGTTCAAAAGCCGCATCCATCAGAGCATGCTGTTTGAGAGCTTTTTTCACTGTATTTTTCGGGCTTTCTTCTTTCTTTTCCATTCTTTCTCCTTTCAGACACTTTTTAAAAAGTGTCTATTGACCGTTGGTCATTTTTGAATTATCTTGAGTCTAACATAAAAATGACCGTTGGTCAAGAATGAAAAAAGAGGTGAGTTTTATGCAGGATAAATTATCTAAAGGCATAGTAAAACACAGAAAGCTGATACTGCTGATCGCTCTTGTTCTGCTTGTGCCGATGATAATGCTCTATTTAAGAACGGGCGTAAACTACGATCTGCTCAGCTACCTGCCCCAGGATATCGATACGATGAAGGGGCAGAACATCCTGGTGGATGAGTTCGGAACCGGAGCATTCTCGATGGTAGTTGTAGAGGGCATGGAAGAGAAGGATGTAGCAGCCCTGAAGAACAGGATCGCAGAAGTAGACCATGTAAAAAAGGTTCTTTGGTATGACAGTGTGATGGACCTTTCGATACCGATGGAAATGCTGCCGGATGAGATCTACAAGGTTTTCAATAACGGGGATGCGACAATGATGTTTGTACTCTTTGACAATACATCAAGTTCCGATCCCGTTATAGATGCGGTCAGAGAGATAAGAAAGCTCTGCGATAAGCAGTGCTTCGTCTCGGGAATGACCGGTATACTTGCGGACACCGAGGATCTTACGGATTCGGAGACGCCGGTATATGTAGGACTTGCGGTACTCTGTTCGGTGATAGTCCTGGCACTGACCATGGATTCTTTCCTGGCACCCTTCCTTTTCCTTGCGAGCATAGGAATAGCGATCATTTACAACATGGGAACCAACTTTTTCCTTGGTCAGGTTTCCTATGTAACCAAAGCTCTGGCGGCGGTGCTGCAGCTGGGAGTGACCATGGATTATTCCATCTTCCTCTGGCACAGCTATGAAGAACAGAAGCGCAAATACGAAAGCCATGATAAAGCGATGGAACATGCCATATCAGAAACCTTTACTTCGGTGCTGGGAAGTTCCATTACGACGGTGGCAGGTTTCGTAGCACTCTGTTTCATGAGCTTCACACTTGGACTTGATATAGGAATAGTAATGAGCAAGGGTGTGCTCTTAGGAGTGATCAGCTGCGTGACAGTTCTTCCTTCACTGATACTGGTCAACGACAGGCTGCTTGAGAAAACGAGCCACAAGCCGCTGATACCTGAGTTTACAAAGCTTGGCGGAATCGTAATGAAATTCCATGTGCCTCTGCTGATACTCTACCTGATACTGCTGGTACCTGCAGTGTACGGAAACAACCATGTGGGCGTTTACTACAATCTTGATTCCACACTGCCGGAAACCCTGCCCAGTATAGTGGCTAATAAAAAACTTTCCGAAGCATTCAATACAGGATCGACACACATGCTGATGCTTCCGGCCGAGGTGGAAGAGAGGGATGTAAGAACTCTGGCAAAAGATATAGAAGCTATGGACGGAGTCAAATATGCCCTGGGCTTTAACACGATAAAAGCTGCAGGCATACCGGAAGAGATGATACCCGATAAGGCAAAGGAAAGCCTGATCAATGAAGACTGGCAGATAATGCTGATAGGAAGCGAGTATAAGGTGGCCAGCGATGAAGTCGGAAGACAGTGTGAGGATATATCAGCTGCTGCAAAAGAGATCGCGCCCGGATCCATGCTGGTAGGCGAAGCACCCGGTACCGCAGATCTGATAAAGACCACGGATAAGGATTTCACGACTGTCAACACAGCATCCATAGGCATAGTATTTGTGATAATAATGCTGGTATTCAGATCGGCGTCCATACCGGTGATACTGGTGGCGGTAATAGAAGGCGGAATCTTCATGAACATGAGCGTTCCTTTCTATACGGGGACTAAGCTTCCTTTTGTGGCAAGCATAGTAATTGGTACCATACAGCTTGGAGCCACGGTGGACTATGCGATACTGATGACCAACAGGTACCTGAAGGAAAGAAGGAGCGGAAAACTGAAAAAGAAGGCTCTTGCTACTGCGGTAGAGAGCTCCGCTAAATCAATATTCACGAGTGCGATGTCATTCTTTGCAGCAACCTTTGGTGTGGGAATGTACTCGAACATAGATATGATCAGTGCGCTCTGCATACTGATGGCAAGAGGGGCGCTGATAAGCATGGCGTGTGTGATCTTCGTGCTGCCCAGTTTCTTAATGCTGTTTGACGGGATCATATTAAAAACAACAATAGGCCAGAGAAGAAAGCCGGTACATAAGGTTTTCGGACATAAGGCCTTAGCAGAAGTATAAAGGAGGTAAAAGGATATGAAGGCAAAAAGAGTAATAGCAATGATGTTAAGTCTGTCACTGACAGCATCGATGGTTGCCTGCTCTATGGCAGAGAAGAACGGTGCGGAACTGACTGAAGAAGAGAAGATAGAAGAGCGCGGAGAGGAAGCAAAACTGGTGGACCTTATGGGACAGGAGGCAGGTTCACACTCGGGCACTTCGGGAAAAGATGAAGTCGTATATGTGATAATGGATGCCGACGGAGAGAATGGGAACGTGATCGTATCCGACCAGCTGAAGAACGGCGGAGGAAAAGAGAAAGTCAATGATATGACCGATCTTAAAGATATCTCCAATGTAAACGGCTACGGGGATTATAAAAAGAATGATGACGGTTCCATTACCTGGGAAGCCGACGGCAGTGATATCTTCTACCGCGGCACCACCGACAAGGAACTGCCGGTAGCCGTAAAAGTTTCCTACGAGCTTGACGGACAGAAAATGAGCGCAAAGGATATAGCAGGTAAGGACGGTCATGTTAAGATACGTCTTGATTATGAGAACAGATCCAAAGAGACAGTGGCTGTAGACGGAAGCGAGTATGAAGTCAATGTACCTTTCATAATGGTAAGCGGCATGATACTTCCGAATGACACATTCTCAAATGTAAGCGTGACCAACGGTAAGGTGATAGGCGAGGGCAATAATGAGATAGTGCTGGGACTTGCATATCCGGGACTGAAAGAAAGTCTGGACTGGGATAATACCATAGCCAAGGCCAAAGACGAGGAGGCAAAGGAGAAACTTGAAGAAATAAACATTCCCGATTATGTGGAGATAGAAGCGGATGCACATGACTTCGAACTCGGAATGACCATGACTCTGGCAGGCTGCGATATCTTCAATCAGGTGGATGCTTCAGATTCCGTGGATATGAGCGGCATACAGGAAAAGATGGATGAACTCGGAAGCGGATCGAAAGCCCTGGTGGACGGCAGCGCAGAGCTTAAGAACGGTACTGCAGAGCTTTGGAATGGCACAACAGAACTTAAGAACGGAACAGCTGAGCTTGCAAGCGGCAGCGCTGATCTGAAAAACGGAACTGCGGAACTCTGGAACGGTACAGCAGATCTTAAGAACGGCACTGCGGATCTGAAGAATGGCACGACCGATCTTAAGAACGGCACAGCCGAACTCAAAGACGGTACGGGCAAATTATATCAGGGGGCCGGTGATCTGAAGGACGGAAGCAGCAGATTAAAGAGCGGAGCCGGAGAACTTAAGAACGGCAGCAGTGATCTCTATGAAGGCAGCAAGAGCTTGAAGAGCGGTACCGAGGAACTGTATAACGGCACCAGGAGTCTGAAAGAAGGGACTGCAGGTTTAAGCGCAGGCAGCGGTACATTATATGAAGGCATAGTTAATTATACCAACGGAGCAAGCAGTATCAGCAGCGGTGCAAAGCAGGTGGCTGACGGCGCGGCCGGCTTAAAGAGCGGAGCCGACGCCATAAAGGCAGGTATAGAAGATAATAAGCTGGTGGCCGGAGCTGCTTCCCTTGCGGACGGAGCAGGACAGATCAGCGCAGGTATCGATACGCTGACTCAGAGCCTTACCGGAACAACCAATGCAAGTGTTACTAAGATGAGAAATGCTGCAGCGCTTACCGCAAACTATGCGGACTGGATGCAGGCACAGCTTCAGAGCATGGCTTCCGGCGAAGGCTTAAGCGGTAACGATGACCTGGCTGCATTAAGCGATGAACTTCAGGCGGCAGTAAACTTAAGCTATGAGCAGTGTTATGCAACACTTAATCTTGCGGCAGGCGGAGACAGTACGGAGTGCATAAAGGCCATTACTTCCTGCAGGACAGCAGCAGCTCTCTATACAGCGATCGCTGCAGAGCTTGAGAACAGTATGGCAGCAGTACCCGAGCAGATAGCGCCCCTTAAGAACGGGGCCGATCAGCTGGCGGGAGGCGCTGCTCAGCTTGCAGGCGGACTTAAGAATTTAAGTGACGGAGTAAGTCAGCTTGATGCAGGTCTGGATAGTCTGTCACAGGGGGCAGCTTCACTTTCAACAGGTGCGGATACTCTGGTACAGAATAATGATGCACTGGTCAAAGGAGCGGCGGATCTGAAGGAAGGCGCAGGCAAGCTTGATGCAGGCGCAGGCAGCTTAATGAGCGGCGCAGGCAAGGTTAATGAAGGCGCGGGCAGTCTTTCAGCCGGAGCGGGAAAACTCTTCGAAGGAAGCAAAAGCCTCTATGAAGGTGCAGACAAACTTGATGCAGGCGCAGGCAGCTTAAAGGACGGCGTTGCAAAAGTTAATGACGGTGCAGGCAGACTGTATGACGGAGCAGGAAAACTTGATGATGGAGCCGGAAAGCTGAATGATGGTGCATTTAAGTTATTTGACGGAGCCGGAAAGCTTAATGACGGAGCCGGCAGGCTCTGCGACGGAGTCGGCAAGCTTGATGAAGGAGCCGGCAAGCTGAATGAGGGCGCGGCAAAGCTGGATGAGGGCGCAGCAAAACTCCGTGACGGAATGATCAAACTGGATGAGGAAGGCATACAGAAAGTAACGGAGCTGCTTGGCGATGATGCCACGGATGTACTGAACAGATTCAAAGCCATCCGTAAGGCAGGTGAAAGCTATACCAGTTTCACCGGAGCGATCGACGAAGACGGCGATTCGAACAGCGTAAGGTTCATATATAAAACAGGGGCGGTCAAATGACCGTCCCTTTGCTTTGATTTATACGCTTCTGTGCCTGCGGTGACGGACCTTATAATTATACATTTTTTCGTCAGCAAGACTTAAGGCATTATCAAGGGTTATCTCTCTGAAATCATCGAATACCAGAATGCCTATGCTGGCGGATACGTTATAAGGCTTATTCAGCGTTCTTGACTTGGCTTCCATCGCATCGGTGAATTCCGTTGCACGTTCGGCTTCGTCGCTTCTGCTGTATTCGCCGATGCCGATCAGGAAGAATTCGTCACCGCCGCTGCGCACACAGATCTCATTTCTGCGCGTAACGCTGTTCAGTACCTGGCAGAGCATCTTCAGACCGAAGTCACCTTCGCTGTGACCGAAGGTATCGTTGATATATTTGAGACCGTCCATGTCGATGACACCGACGAAGAGAGCATTTTTTTCAGTGGATGCAGCGGCAGCCATCAGCCGGAACTGCTCGTACATGCCTCTTCTGTTATAAGCCCGCGTCATTTCGTCTCTGACGGACATGGTCTGGAGGCGTTCTTTGGAACGGATCATCTCGAGACAGTTATTGATATATCGCAGCCAGGTACGGTAGACGATATTGAATAAAGACTCGTTAGAAAGTTCTCTGTGCAGCACCGCATAGCCTAAAAGAGCACCGTCATAATGAACAGGTGAGAAGTAGAATAAGCCGGGTTCCGGGCGGTCTTCATCAAGTTTCGGATGCATGCAGGAAATCCAGAAGGAGCGATCCGGATCGACTCCGCTGAACTTATCATCGTCAATGGTTGAAGCTGCAACATATGTGCGCATGGATTCGGGATAACCTTCATAAGTATCTTCATCTATGTTCAGCCAGTCTTCTCTTAAACAGAGATAGAAATTGCGATAAGGCTTCAGCTGGTCTGCGTATTCATAAATCTTTTTAAGACATTCCTCGGGAGAACTTGAAGAAGTAAAATCTTCCAGAGCGTAGCTTTCCATAAGCTGACCGATGCCTATGTGTTCGGCATTATCTTCATCGGCATGATTGTATGAACTGATATAAAGCGAACCACGGAAGCGTCTCATGGAATGTATGGGATCGGTCTGACAGCCGCAGCTGGCACCGGGATGAAACTGGAGTTTGGTATCACGGTCGTGGGGGAGGAGCTCTGCGCCGGGTTCTATAATACTTCTGATATGATCGACAGCATCCGCACCCATGGTCACATCACCGGGATCATAGGAACTGAGGGTTGTCAGATTGACAGCCGCTTCGTCGGAAGCATCGAAGCCTATGACAAGTATATCTTCGGGAACCTGTATGCCGTTCTTGATCAGACGGTCCATAAGACCGATAGCCATGCAGTCGCTGGCACAGATCACCGCATCGGGACGGGGGATCTCATTATTGACGATCTTCCTGGCAAGAGCATCGCCGCTGAAATACCAGAAATCGCCGTAAACTATATGTTCGGGAAGTACATCAAGGCCGTGTTTTTTGATCTCATCAAGAAATACTTCAAGGCGTTCTTCGGAAACATTAACTCCTTTATGGCCGGTCAGAAGGCAGATTCTCTTTCTTCCGTGATCTTCTATGGTATGTCGTACCATTTCACGCAGTACGCCTTCATTGTCATTCTTGATAAGTTCCGTTCCTTCGGTAGGCAATTCAAGAGAACACTTGGGAAGATCCGGGTACTGCTCAAGACGCTTGACCAGCATCTTCAGACTGCGATCATCCGGATCGCCTGTCAGAGTGGTATGGTCAAGGATGACACCGTCAAGCTCAGCAAGATTGGCAAGCCTGAAAATGTTTGCTTCCCCTTTTACATAGTTTTCGTGATGAAAAGAAAGATGAATGCTTGAAGCAAAAACACAGAGGTCATAATCATATTTCTTACACTGTTCCATCGCGCCCTCGGTAATCCTTCTTACGTGTACTATCTCAGGATAGCCGAGGAATAATCCGATCCTTTTTCTTCTTTTCATATATAACCCCTATAATCGTGATGTTACCAGATATACATATTATATCGTTTATCCGGAGAGGCCGCAAGCGTTGTTTAGTGCTTGACATAAGTTGGTTTGGAAGCTTATAATATTCGTGTTGTGTTGTCAACAAAATTTGCACAATGAAAACTAAATAAGGAGGTTCACGTACAATGATGTACGCAGTAACAGCGCTTATTGCGGTCGTTGTCACGCTGATCATAGCAATACCGGTTGTATCAAAGGTTTCGGTGAATAAATATAAGCAGGATACCGAAAAGAAGATCGGCAATGCGGAGGAGAAAGCGCGGGCGATAATCGATGATGCCTTGAAAACTGCTGAAGAGAAGAAGCGTGAAAGCCTGATCGAAGTGAAGGAGGAGACCATAAAGGTCAAAAACGATCTGGATCGGGAACTGAAGGAACGTCGTAACGAGATGACGAAATCCGAACGCAGGATACTTCAGAAGGAAGAGAACATCGACAAGAAAACGGAAGCAATAGAACGCAAAGAACAGTCTCTTGCACAGAAGGAAGCTAACCTCGCCAAGAAGAAGGAAGAGGTGGATGCGCTCGGTGCACAGAGAGTACAGGAACTGGAACGTATCTCGGGCTTATCATCCGATCAGGCTAAGGAATTCCTGCTGAAGACGGTTGAAGAGGATGTAAAGCACGAAACAGCAATGAAGATCAAGGAAGCTGAACTGAGAGCCAAGGAGGAAGCGGACAAGAAAGCCAGGGAATATGTGGTGACCGCTATCCAGAGATGTGCTGCAGATCATGTATCCGAGACGACTATTTCAGTCGTACAGTTACCCAGCGATGAGATGAAGGGACGTATCATTGGACGAGAGGGACGAAACATCCGTACACTGGAAACAATGACCGGTGTGGAGCTGATCGTTGACGATACTCCTGAAGCAGTGGTGCTTTCCGCATTTGATCCGGTAAGAAGGGAAGTGGCAAGACTTGCGCTTGACCACCTTATCATTGACGGACGTATACATCCGGCAAGAATAGAGGAAACGGTCGAAAAGGCAAGACGCGAGGTCGAGAACAGCATGAAGGAAGCCGGCGAAGCCGCTCTCCTTGATTGCGGAGTACACGGCCTGCACCCCGAACTGACAAGACTCATAGGACGCCTTAAGTACAGAACGAGTTTCGGACAGAATGCACTTACGCATTCCATAGAGGTAGCCCAGATAGCAGGTCTGCTTGCCGAAGAGGTAGGCATCGATGCAAGGGCAGCCAAGAGAGCCGGCTTGCTTCACGATATCGGTAAAGCAGTCGATCACGATATGGACGGATCCCATGTACAGCTTGGAGCTGAGCTCTGCAAGAAGTACAAGGAGAACGATATCATCGTTAATGCGGTGGAAGCGCATCACGGAGATGTGGAGCCCAGGAGTCTGGTAGCCTGCATAGTACAGGCAGCAGATGCGATATCCGCAGCAAGACCCGGAGCCAGAAGAGAAACTCTCGGTACCTATACCAACAGGCTCACACAGCTGGAGGAGATAACCAATTCCTTCGACGGAGTTGAGAAGTCCTTTGCCATACAGGCAGGACGTGAAGTACGTGTTATGGTCGTTCCCGATAAGGTATCCGATGACGATATGGTCATACTTGCAAGGGATATCTCAAAGAAAGTGGAAGACGAGATGCTCTATCCCGGTGTGATAAAGATCAACGTGATAAGAGAATCCAGAGTAGTGGACTACGCAAATTAAAAAGATATCCGCAGACTGATAAAGGTCTGCGGATTTTTTTCGCTGTTGAATGAAATAAAAAAACCGGCGCATCTGCTCCGGTCTCTTATGCAGGAAGAGGGACTTGAACCCTCATGAAATTGCTTTCACACGGACCTGAACCGTGCGCGTCTGCCAATTCCGCCATTCCTGCGCAACACAAAGATATTACCATTTATGGTGTGCTCTTGTCAAGATTTTTTTCTATACATTTTGAATAATAGTCTTTTGAGAGGATAAGCCTTGTATATTTCCATCTGTCACTGATGATGGCTTTTACCTCAGCTACATAATCATCGGAGACTTCAATGCCGTCATTAGCTGTGAATACACGATTATATGCATCGTACTGACCGGCAGGCGTTACAAAGCTGTAGCCGCCGCTTACGGGCAGTATGACTAAGGGCATAGTCTCGGAAGCTTCATCGGCTTCATAGTTTTCGGCAAAGATATCGTGCCCCGAATACAGCCTGGAGTCGTATTCGATGCCGAAGAGATTGGCCAGGGTAGGCATGATATCGATGGCTGAGCAGGGAGTATCAACGACTACCGGATCTTTCATTGAAGCGCAGTAGAGTATCAGGGTATTTTGATATCTGCTTATGGAAGCGGTGGTATCATCCAGGCCTGACATCTCGGCATAATAATCATGATCGGTCTGGACCATTGCATAGGGGTAATGATCGGCTCCCATACATATCACCGTATCTTCGAGAATGCCGGCTTCATCGAGTCTCTTCAGCAGATATTCAAGCGCGAGATCCAGCTCCTTATTGCAGGCTTTATAAGCCTGGATGGTGGGTGCATCATCTGGGAAAGCTTCCATGGCTTCTTTCTTATGTTTGTTGCTCATGGCGTTGGCACCCCAGGAATAATTGCAGTGTCCGCTGACGGTCATATAGTAGGTATGGAAAGGAATGCCGGTTTCCAGATAGCCGTTTATCATCTCATCAGTTGTGGCTTCCAGCATGCCAAGATCGGAATAGGGCCAGCCGCTGCCCAGATCCATTACGAGACCGTTTCCGATGCCTTTATAATCATAGCCAAGATTGGGATGGGTCTTATCACGGTCATAATAGGCATAGCCGCTGTTGTGATAAGCCCGGCAGGTGTAGCCGGCGTTGCCGAAGAGATTGCCCGCCGCATAAGGCATATAGTCGCTGATGGATCTGATAAAGGAGTGTCCGCCATCCATCCACATGGGGATCAGGCCTGTCATGTTGGAAAACTCGCCGCCGGTAGTGGACAGGCCCCAGCCCGGCTGGTAGTAATCCGTGAATACAAAGCCCTCATTTGCCAGCTTGTATAAGGTCGGTGTGAAGTCCTTATCGACGGCATAGGGCGAAAAGGCTTCAGCAGTCAGTAACACAAGGTTTTTGCCTTCAAACATTCCGGTATATCTGTTTTGCTGTGAAGGCTCTCTTGAACCGAAATATTCATGCATATTTTTCAAGGTCGGATCCGTTTCGTTTTCTATAAGAGCAGCAAAATCAACGGCAACATTATAAGCGTACTCTACAGGCAGTTCTTCCGTATCCGCGGAGGCATTGCCGGATACGGTATTATTACCCGATATCGAATTGCTGCTTACAGAATTACTGCTTACCGCTTTTTTGGACGAAGTTTTATTCTCTGAGGCAGCGGGAGTCCAGAGCTCTGCGGATTTGCTGTCTGTTTTCTCTTCGGGCGTGCCGAAGAGAAGATAGCTGAGTTCAAGACGGAAGGTGGTTAAGAGACCTGTTGCCGGTACAGACACGGGAACAGAGAAAGCATAGGTATAGATATCAGCATTGGGGCCGAGTCTTGAAAAGAGTACGCCGCTTATAAAAAGAACTGCAAAGGGAATAAGTATCAGCGCTTTTTTCTTTGTTTTCTTATCTTTATCGGGAATGATCTTTTTAATAAAGATAAAGTAGAAGATCAGCGGCAGTATAAATAACAGATCTTTTCCCAGATTGCTTAAGAACACTTCCGTTGCAAGGGAAGAAAAGGTCCCTATAACCTGTCTGCTCATGCTGATGGCATAAACGATGCCGTAATAAATCTTGTAGAAGGCTATGCAATTGCATTCGAAGAAATAGAGAAAACACAAGATACAAAGCAGGATTCCCGAAAGTATCCTGGAAAGCTTCTCGTTTTTTATCAGCAGAAAGACAAAAGCAAGCAGGAAACCTGCGGAAAGGGAGAAGAGAAATACCGGTATCAGCGAGATGCCGAAAAAGGGGTTCACTTCATCCAGTGCCCTTAACAGCAATTCCCAGTATAAGATAAGCAGGGGATAAAATATCAGTGCCAATGCTTCCTCCCGTAATTGTTTTTGTTTTCCACAGACATTTTAACACTATATCACTTCGGGCAGTCAGAAAAAAGAGTTTTTTTAATATAAGTGATTGACATTTATTTTGAAATCTGATAATATACCATTTGTTTGCGGGAATGCTGGAATTGGCAGACAGGCTAGACTAAGGATCTAGTGCTCGTTAGGGCGTGAGAGTTCAAGTCTCTTTTCCCGCAGAAAAAAGCAGCCGATCGGCTGCTTTTTTATTCCCTTTGAAAAGAGGTATTACACATCGTATTTTTTTAAGAGCATGTCCAGGGCTTCGCGGAGAAGTATGGCTTCGCCTATGCCTTCGGCTTTGGACAGCATAGAGAGACGCTGCAGCTGGTCCTGGGTGTAATGGCTGGTCTTGGGAACCATCTTTTCTTCTTTGGCCATGGCGACGCGGTTGCCGCCGCTTCTCTTCGCGCGGAAGAGGGCACCGTCAGCCTTACGTACCAGTTCGGCATAGCGGGAAGCATCGGTAAAGGCCGTTGCCATGCCTATGGTGATGGTCTGGCGCACTCCGTCAGGCGTCTTTACGTCAAAATCATTCTTCAGTTCATTGAGCAGCAGGAAGATATCTTCGCGCTCGGTTTCTCCCTTAAAGATCAGGGCAAACTCATCTCCTCCGATCCTGTATACTCCCGTATCTTTCGAGACTTTTTTTCTTATATATTTTCCTGTCTCTATCAGGATACGGTCACCTTCGTCGCTGCCGAAATCCGAATTGATATGATCGAAATTGTCGGAATCGATAAGGGCAATGACGATGGTCTCGCCGCTGTCCTCCGGGGTTTCGGCCAGGATGTCGCTTAAGTCTGCTTCAAACTGATCGCCGGTGGGGAATTTAAGCGCATCATTGACGGCTGTTTTTTTCTTCTCATTATTCCTGCGGTTCAGTTCCTTGTGATCGTCCACTGTGACGGGATGAAAGGTTTCTTCGTTAACAGCTTTCTTTCTTGCCATAGCAGCACCTCCTTTGATAATATTTTAGAAATAATATTTTAAAAATAATATTTCAGATGAATATTTTATAACACATATAATGATATGTGTCAATAGCAACCCGGGGAGAAGGAGAATAACCAAAAGCTGTTGATATGTTCCCTGTTATTTTGTATAATCTTTCTTATGAAAAATAAGTATGAAAAGGTGCTGATATTTGATGCGGAAATGCTTATTTTGACAGTGAATGACTGCCGGTGAGGGATACTATCCTCACCGGATTTTTTATGTAAACGAGGAAATGATTAATGAGACAGATAAAACAACAGAAAGGAGAACGGTATGAAGGATCTTATCGTGTATTATTCTCTGGAAGGGAATACGGAATATGTTGCAGATAAGATAAGGGGCGAGACCGGGGCTGATGTATTAAAGCTCGTTCCGAAGAAGGCTTATCATGACAAGGGCTTTGCCAAGTTCTTCTGGGGCGGGAAAAGCGCGGTGATGGCAGAGAAGCCTGCGCTGGAAGAGTACAAGGTGGAGCTTGATGAATACGAACGTATCATCTTCGGCTTTCCGGTATGGGCATCAAACTTTACGCCGCCGCTGCGAACATTCATCACGGAGAATGCGGCTAAACTTAAAGGAAAGCGCTTCGCAGCCTATGCCTGCCAGAGCGGAGCCGGAGCGGAGAAAGCTTTTGAGAAGCTGGCTAAGTGCCTGGGTATAAACGGCTTTGAACAGACAGCGGTATTCATAGACCCGAAGGCCAGAGCTTCAGAAGATAAAGATGCGCAGATAGCTGCGTTTGCAATATCATTAAAAAAGTGAGGAGATCAAGATGAACGGACTGAGAAAGAAACTATTGGTATGGTTGACATCTGTAGCATTGATCGCAGGCGAATTCTCGACTGCGGCAATGCCTGTTTTCGCGGAAAACAGCATGCAGACAGAGGAGTTGACTAACAGCGTTGATGATGCGGAGGAAAATGTAAAGGTCAGCGAAGAAGCGGCATATGAGCTGCTTACAGCAAATGATTTTAAGGATAAGGCTCTGTATGCGGCGCTGAAGGATGTACTCGGGGAGGACAAGATGACCTCCGATGATCTGGCGGGAATGCAGATTTTGCAGATAAAGGACGATGCTGATTATTCAGTGGACGGTAATAAGTACTACGGGATCAAAAGCCTTGAGGATATAGCGGAAAAGATGCCTGCCCTGGAGAAGCTGCAGATAAACAATGAAGATATCAGCAGCATTGATCCCTTAATGGGAATGGAAAAACTTACGTATGTCTATCTGGAAAAAAATGATATATCGAAACTTCCGGATGATATGTCAGGCTGCAAATGGACCGTGTTGAATCTTAATGGCAATCTGCTTACGGAGGAAGAAATAAGGAGAGCGAAGGTACCTGAAACCGTTAATCTTTTAAATTCATATGCTAACGAGACTTTCTATATAGGTCGCAGATTATATAAAATCCAGGATGAAGCCATGCCCTTCATGTTTAATTGTTATCGTTGCAAACTCGGAAAGTATCTTGATTTTGAGCTTACAATCGACGGAAAAACAGAAACGGTCTGTCCGGTGATGCGCTATGATATTTATTATTATCAGCTTGCAATACCCGATGTCAGAACATATTTTCCCGGGCTTGAAGCAGGTACCCATCAGGTAATGATACAGCTTAAGGGGGAGGACGGAAAGACCATTGCCAGATCAGAAGAGAGCGCTGTTACCTGGTCTGATGAGATGTTATTTACTGAAGAAGAGGAGATACACCAGTCTTTTTATCCGGACTTTGATTTTTATTATGCCGACGAACTTGCGGCGGGAGATGTAAGCGCCAATCTTGTAAATGCTGAAAATGAAAGCTGGAAGATGGATATAGAAATCTGGGAAGATGCGGAAAATGGCTTAGCGATCAGCGATATGCCGTATTATGACAAGGACGGTCATCTTACCACAGTAAGTATTAATAAAGCTTCGAAAATTCAGATATATGCCGGTTATGACCCTAATTTAAAAGGAACTAAGAAGAAGATCGTGCCGGGAGATTATACCCTGAAAGTATCGATAAAAGGCGGTGAGGAAAAGGCGTTTACGGTACATTATTATAACTTCCCGGAAATCAATCAGACATGGACCGGTGTAAACGACCAGTATAACTGGCTGGACTGCAGCGACGATGAAGTGTATGTGGTCCTGAGAGGTGACAGATTCGAAGCCGAAAAGATCAAAATGTATATTGCATCGGGCGCAACCGTATATGCCGAGAGCTATGGAGAAGCCATAGACAGGGACGGAGACGGAACCATGTTGTATACACTGAAAAAAAATGATAACTGGGCAGAGCTGGAAGCGGCAGAAGATGACAGTTTATATGAGATAAGGATAGTATACGGCAATGATGAATACTACAAGGATTGCAGAAATGATTACGGCTGTAAGTTTGTCAGGGCCGGAGACCTTAAGTATAATGCGGCGGCAACTCTCATTAACGCTTATCTGGTAAACAGGACTAAGACTCTGGATGTGTTCTTTACGGAAAACTCCGTAACAGGAACAAAGATGACGGTGAAGCTGTACAGGCGTATCTACGATAGAGAAGCGCACGAATATACCGGTGAAGTTTTTGCGGCTGAGGGCAGCGGTGAGATAGATAAGGATAAGCATATTGCTTTCAGCCTGAAGGATGCCGACGGAAATGATTATTATCCGCCTCATGCCAGCTATTTTTACGAGCTTACTGCCGAAGGATATAACAGCGGAAAGCGGGATCTGGAATATGATGAGTATTCTTATATAGAATATGCCGGCGAAAATGAAGAAGATAACGTCTATTTTCAATTGGCTGATGACCAATATTATTATGTGAAGAATGATAGTGAAAAAGTCAGTTTCAGATTTAAGAAAATAGGAACGAAGGATCCCGGAAAAGTATATGCCTGTCTGTATAATTATGATGAAGAAGGCGACAATACACTGGTAGGCGAAAAGAAGGAACTGATCGCGGAAGAAAACGGTATTTACAGCGTAGCGGAATGGAGCCGGGCAGGAGGCTTTGAATGCGGAAAGTACTGGCTCACTATAGATATGGAAAATGTAGACGGATCGGGGAAATATGAAGATGCGCCCGGCTATGACCGGGGTTATGATGTGTGTGTTGTAGACGATCGTACCTGGATACGGAGATATAATGTTGAATTTGCCAATAAGGAGGATACTTCATTTGATCCGACCTGCTGTAAACTAAATGTATCCCTTATATCCTTCGAGGCGGCAGATTATCAAGGTGAGGCTGCAATAGCATTTTTACAGGAGCAGGGCATCAGTCTTGAGGTTTATGAAACTGATGACCATGAAGATGATACATTTAAATGGCTTGATGTCGAAATTAAAGCAGCACGGGTAAGTAAGGATGGTATCACTTTTTATCTGAGCGGGCTTGGCGGTAACGGAGTGAACTACGGCTTTGTGATCAAAAAGAATGGCGAGGTGTTGCAGACACCGTACAGGTATTATACCGTATATGATGATGACGAAAATGTTACTTATGGATTGAATGCATGCAGAGGCTTATTGGATGAAGACAGTACCGGAGATCTGAAGTATGTAAAGACAGAAGATAAAGCTTTTATCAGCTTGTCAGCCTACAGCAATGATCTTCCTTATACTATAAGGATCTATGAGTATGGCAGGATGCTCAAGCCGATCAAGACCATAACGATAAGTGATCCCGCTAAAGTCGGACCTGACAGATTATATGATATCACCAAAGAGGTGGAAGGTCTTGACCAAAACAAAGTATATTACATAGCCGGATATGGCAGCGGAAATGCACGCTTAGAGACTTGCGGTTATCTTATGGGAGATGATTCTATCTACATTAAGAAAGAAGAACCCAAGCCCCAGCCTGATCCCGATCCCAATCCTAATCCTAAGCCGGATACGGAGGAGGAAGAGGAGGAAGAGGAAACTCCTGCGGAACCCGAAGAGGAGGATCCGATACCGACAGCTGCTCCCGGAATGAATCTGCTTCTGTTCTATGTGAAGGGTGAACTTTATGAGACCATGCAGGTAAAGACAGGGGATGTTGCAGGCAGTCTTAAAAAAGGCGATCCTCAGGGTAAATTCATCGGCTGGTTTACAGACGGCAAAAAGCTCTGGGATCCTACGGCACCGGTGACAACTGACCTTAAGCTGATCGCGCGTTTTGCGCCTTCTTCAGCCAGCGAGAATAAGACCGGTGAATCAGCCATCGACTCACAGGTAAGCCTTGACGGCACTGCGCTTTATCTTGTTAAAGGCCAGAAGTTTGATATCGGAGAGGGCTGGACCTCATCCGAACCTTCAGTCTTAAGCATCAGCAAGGGCAAGGGCAAGGCGAAAGCAAGCGGCAAAGCAGTCCTTAAAAAAGACGGAACTCCTGATATAGTCGTTACCGTAACAGTTCCGGAGATGAAGAGCAAAAAGATGACTGTCTATGCGGGCGGTAAGGAAGAAAAGGCAAACTTCAGTTTTGATGAGAAGAATTACAAGGTATACTGGGATTCCGATACGCCGGATGTGGCAAAGGTTTCGGATGATGGATATGTATACGGTATCGCCAAAGGAAAGGCAGTGATATCGGCTTATATCAACGGGATCAAGTACAGCTGCAAAGTGACGGTCAAAGAAGCGGATACCGCAAAGAGAGACTGGAACTCGGAAGTGAAGCTGGTACCGTTGCAGAAGATCAAATATAATGCGGCGGGCTTTAAAGCAAGCGCGGCGGAGTGGAGTTCGGTAAGCGGAAATAAAGGACAGCTTAAGAATAATGAAGTGGTAAATGACGGCATAGTCAGTATCACAAAGAAGGGCGTTATAACAGCTGTAGGAGCGGGAAGTACTACCATTAACGTAAAGTACGGAAACGTTGAAAGGAAGTTAAAGATCACTGTAGCAGAACCCGCACCCACTGTTCTTCATATGTCCGTAAAGAGCAATAAGAAGATCAAGCCTTATGGCGTAAGCGGTAAGGTGCAGTGGAAGTCCGATAACACAACAGTCGTTTCGACGGACACTAAACGCATAATGGCCAATGCGACAGGCTGCGCGCATCTTACATATGAGTATGGCAACTTTACATATAAGATGACGGTTTATGTGGAAGATCTTAGTCTTGAAGCTGAGGAACTCTACGGAGGCAAAGTCTCACTGACTAAGAGCGGTAAGAAGTATAAGCTGACCATGAAAAAGGGAAGCACAGGTATGCTGAAAATGAAAGGCGTATCCCAGAAGATACTGTTTAAGAGCAGTGACGACAGCAAAGCCTTCGTAGATGAGGCCGGCATTGTAAGCGCAAGGAATACCGGAAAAACAAAACTCAGTGCTAAGCTGAACGGAAAGACCATAAGCATAAGCGTGATAGTGGAGGAGTAAATCATATGGCACGGGTAAGTGATCCCCTTACGATCAATAAGACGCTGTTAAAAAACAGAATGACCATGGCGCCCACCGTAAAGTTCGATTATGCAGGTGAAGACGGGAAAGTTACGGATAAGCATATCGAACATTACAGAAAGCGCGCGGAGGGTGGCTTAGGACTTATATGCGTGGAGGCAACTGCAGTAACTCCCGGCGGAAGATTCGCAAAGAATCATCTGGGGCTGTGGGAGGAAGCGCAGGTCGAAGGGCACAGGGCGATAAGCGGAGTCTGCCATGAGAACGGGGTACCGGTGATCATACAGCTTAATCATACGGGGATCATTTCCAATCCGGCCTGCGGTCCGGCTATCGGGCCATCGGCAGTGCCCACCAGAAATCCGGAAATACTGTCAAAAGAAATGAGTATAGCCGAGATACATGAGATGCAGGAACAGTTCGTGGCTGCCGCCGTGCGCGCGAAGAAGGCGGGCTATGACGGAGTGCAGCTTCACGGCTGCCACGGCTATCTGATCAATCAGTTCGCTGCTAAGAAAACAAATCTCAGAAGCGATGAATATGGCGGGAGTACAGTGAACAGGGCTCGCTTTGGTTCCGAGATAATATCTGAGATCAGAAAGAGCTGCGGAAGTGATTTCCTAATCTCTGTACGAACTACAGGTATAGAACCGGATATCGCTACCGCAATAGAGATAGCTGAAGAATATGTAAAAGCCGGCTGTGATTATCTGCAGGTGTCCACCGGTATAGAATGGGAAGATCCCACAGTGGATGAGAACAATGAACACTATAACAGATTCTGTTCGTTGGGAGTGAGATTCCATGAGCATTTCAAAGGGCGCGTGCCGGTGTCATGCGTAAACGGAATCAATGATGCTGCGCAGGTAAAATATCTGATAGAGAATGAACTGGTCGATACAGTCGACCTGGCAAGAGCGGTGCTGGCTGATCCGGCTTTTTGCAGCGCGGTGCTTGAAGATAAAACTTATAACAAATGTTTTGGCTGCCCGAGATGTCAGTACGGGCCCGCTATGCCGCATAAATGCCCGGCGGGCGGAGGAATATAAGAGATGATAAGCAGCGAAGAAATTGAGCAAGCTGTAAAACAGCAGCTCTCATATGAGTTTAACTGCAGTATCGGGGCTTTTGAAGGGGAAGAGAATATAATCACCCTGCCAAAGCTGCATGAGAAGAGAAGGAAGTTTTCAGATAAAGAATTCTTTCTGCAGATGGCTACTTTCGGTACCAATGCAGTGATAACTGCGGATGAGAGGATACATCCCTGGCTTAAGGAATGGATAAAAGACAAGCGGGGATTCTGGCTCTTCGAACAGCATAACTATTACGAACTGGAGAAGAAGCTCAGGGAATACGGACAGAAGATGGCGCTGACTCATCATATGTTCATCCCAGAACCTGAGCTCATGAATATCAAAACAGATCTGAAGATCAAATGGCTGGAGCAGGCGGATATAGCGGAGTATTACGGCAGAGAGGAATTCCCGAATGCCCTCTGCGAATGCTTCAAGCCTGAGAGACCTGACGTGCTGGCTGTGATCGCCCTGGACGGCGATCATATCATGGGCATGGCAGGCTGTTCCGCCGATACGCCGACTCTCTGGCAGATCGGCATAGACATTGATCCTGCATACAGGGGACGCGGAGTCGCAAGAACCCTTGTAAGTCTGCTGCGCGACGAAACATTCAGAAGAGGCGCTATTCCCTATTACGGCACAAGTCTTTCCAATATCGCATCCTGGAAGACTGCTCTTTCAAGCGGTTTTGTTCCGTATTGGATCGAGACGGAGAGCAGGGAGATCAAAGACGGGGAATTTGAGAAATGAACAATAATACTGCAGATGGTTTGAGGAGGAGAGTATGAAGCAGAAGGGGATGTTAAAGAGAATACTGGCTATGTTTATGTCGGCGGTGTTGCTGCTGGAGACCGTTCCGTTTACGGAGGTCCATGCCGAGCCGCCGGAAGGAGACGGTACTTCTGCTGAAACTGCCTTTGAGATAGGCTCAGAGGATGCAGGCGCTGCCTGGACTGCGCTGGCAACTGCATTGGGAGCAGACGGAACCCAAAGGGCCGACGGAGAGAGTGAGGAAAAGCCTACATATTATAAACTTACATCGGACTGTAAAAAATCCGAATACATAACACCGACTTTTCCCTCCGGAAGAAACGCAGTAATAGACCTCTGCGGTCATAAGATCGACTGTAATCAGAAGCTTAGCATGGTACAGCTGTACGGAAATCTGGTGATAAACGACAGCGTCGGAGGCGGGATGATAAGCAATGGATTAGTATATGGAGCCGGCGGGGCTATATATGTCGGAAGCAGCGGGAATCTTACCCTGAACGGAGGATGTATCACCGGGAGTATTGCATGTATTGCAATAGCCAGCCAGAGCGTGTCAAAACGGGGCGGCGGTATATGTGTTGACGGCGGCAGTTTCACCATGAACGGCGGTTCAATTACGGGAAACCGGCTGGGTGACATGGATTCAGCAAATTATTTTGGAGGTTCTGCTGTATTTATAATCAACGACGGAAGCTTTACCATGAATGACGGCCTTATAAGTGAGAATATCTCAAATAATTATTTCGGGGCTGCCGTAGATGTCAGGGAAGGCAGCTTTACCATGAACGGCGGGGTAATCGCAGATAACACGGCTACTTACGGCAATAGTAGTTCTGTTTATGGTGCAGGTGTATCCGTGGGGGAAAAATCAGGCAGCAGGATCGGCAACTTTATTATGAACGGAGGAGAGATCAGAGGGAACCGCTTTACCAAAAAGCAGGGGTACGGTGCGGGTGTATGTGTGATGCACGGAAGAGTAACCATAAATGGCGGCAGCATCAGAGAAAATGCCAATAATGAGTTTTCTTCTACAGGCTACGGTGGCGGAGTATATGAAATCTATGGACAGCTCCTCACCCTGGGAGGCAATGCCGAGATCTGCGATAACGGAGGGGATGATATAGCACTTGGTTACTCCGGCTCAAATTCTGCGATGATACAGATCAAAGAAAAGCTGAATAACGAAAACACTATCAGGATCGCAGCAGGAGCCCAGGGGACTGTCGATTATTCTGTTATGAAAGGCAGTACGGAAACCGCCTATGAATTGACAACAGAAGATATGTCAAGGGTTTCTTCGGCTTATGATTATCGTTATCCCGGACTGGATGAGAGCGGGGTACTTCATCTTACAAAGGAATATGCAACGATCAGTTATGCAAAGCAGGAAGGCGAAGGCAGTATGGAAGCGCAGAAAGTTGCCAAGGGACTGAGAAGTATTCTGAACGAAAACTGCTTTACACGGGACGGGTATAACTTTTTGGGCTGGAATACAAAAGCCGGCGGAACGGGAGGGGCTTATACAGACGGAGGCGTTATCAATGCTGCCGGTGATCTGGCGCTTTACGCACAGTGGAGCCCCAATCCGGTGGTGACTTTCGTACATAACGGAGGAAAGGACGAGAGCGGGGTACAGAGCGTTACACGAGGTGTTCCGACGATGCTTGAGGAGAATAGTTTTACCCGTGCTCACTATAACTTTAAGGAATGGAATACCAAAGCGGATGGAAGCGGGATTTCCTATGCAGATAAAGCAGAAGTACAACTTGTGGAGAATCTGAAACTTTATGCGATATGGGAAAAAACCGCATATGTCGTTACTTTCAATAAAAATGACGGGAGCGGAACGACAGAAAAGCAGTTCATTGCAATAGGAACAGAAGAAAAACTGGACAGCTGTCCTTTTACTCTGGATCATTATGTGTTTACCGGCTGGAATACCAAATCTGACGGGAGCGGCACGGCATACAGCGATGAGCAGCTCATCAGCCTGCATGACGATATTGTGCTTTTTGCAAAGTGGGCACAGAGTGAATGCGTGATCAGCTTCAATGCAGACGGCGGAACGGGAAGTATGGAAAACCAGATAGTCATGTATAAAACTCCGACGAAGCTGAATGCAAACGTTTTTACAAAAGATGGATATACTTTTTTGGGTTGGCATTCTTTTGCCACAAGAGAGGATTATGCCGATGAGGAAATAATAAGTGCGTACATTAGTATGGATATGACAGCACGCTGGGGTAAAAACTGCAGGGTGACTTTTGAAGCGAATGAAGGGACCGGGACTATGGATCCCCAGGCTTTTATCGGCAACGTTGAGTTTACGCTGAATAAAAACCAATTTACAAGAAAGGGATATATATTTGACAGCTGGAATACAGAAGCTGATGGGAGCGGTAGAGCATACTCAGATAAAAGAAGCCTGACATTGAATAATGATATTACCCTGTATGCGCAGTGGGAGAAAGCTGTGAGCGTCAGCTATAACGGCAACGGGGCGCAGGGAACCATGGCTAAGCAGGAATACAGATCCGGAGAGCAATTTAAACTTGAGCCAAATTCTTATGATAAGAGTGACTCGTTCTTTAGTGGCTGGAATACAGAGGCAGACGGAAGCGGGACGCCATATAAAGAAGAGCAGTATGTCCGCTTTACCGAGGATGTGATCCTTTATGCACAGTGGAAGAGGGCGGTATTGATCAGCTTCGATGCCAATGTTGACGATACTGAAAGCTGTGAGGGCATCATGGAGACGCAGAAGGCTGATGCTGAGAATTCTGTAATCCTGAATTTAAATACGTATACAAGAGAAGGCTATGTATTTGGAGGCTGGAATACAGAGGCAGACGGCAGCGGGGAGTCTTACGCTGACAGGGTGTCTGCCAGGTTTACTCAGGATACAATACTATATGCACAATGGAGAAAGATAATATGGATCAGTTTTGATGCCAATGTTCCCGTAACGGAGAAATATGAAGGTATCATGGAAGACCAGGAGTGGGTAAGCGGTTACGAATACACGCTTTTTCTGAATACATATACCCGGGAAGGATATGAGTTTATAGGCTGGAACACCAAAGCAGACGGCAGTGGGATGTTTTACGGTGACAGGGAGTATGCCAGATTTATCAGTGATACAAAACTATATGCACAATGGAGAAAGATAATATGGATCAGTTTTGATGCCAATGTTCCCGAAACGGAAAAATATGAAGGTATCATGGAAGATCAGGAGGGGGTAAGCGGTTACGAATGTTCGCTTAGGGTAAACACATATATCCGGGAAGGATATGTGTTTACCGGCTGGAATACCAAAGCGGACGGCAGCGGGGCGTCTTACAGTGATTATCAGACGATTGCCTTTAGTGTCGATACTGTGCTCTATGCTCAGTGGAGTCCGATGATCAGTATTATCTTTGATAGAAATACAGGAGACGGGATCAGGAAACAAATCTATATATCAGATCCGGGTGCTGGCATTGTTATAGGCTCCGGGATCGATGAAGTACTCTCTCTGCGGGACGGTTATGCTATTACCGGGTGGAATACGGAAGCTGATGGGAGCGGAAATTCATATGATAATTTCGAACGGATATTTCCTGATAAGAGTATGACTTTATATGCAAAATGGAGCAAAAAAGTAAAACTTACACTGTATTCCGACAATGAGAAGAGGTATGAAACATTTGAAATACCGGGAAAATGGTTTGATACCGGGCTTATATCGGATGAAGAGGTGTCTGCACCGGAAGGCTATGTAATAAGCGGATGGAATACGGAAAAAGACGGAAGCGGAATAGCTTATGATAGGAGCTTTGTGGTGTTACAGAGTGATATGGAACTGTATGCCCAATATGCCGAAGAGGTGACCCTTACGTATTACAATGATGAAAATGATCAAAAGGGCGATGTTTATCATTATGCAAAAGGTGAAGAGGCAGTGATCATACAGAGAAATCTTGTGGATGAATCGGTCCTCAGCTGGAATACGAAGGCGGACGGAAGCGGGATAGCTTATGCTCCGGAAAGCAGTATCATTTTAACGGATGATCTGGTGTTATACGGACAATGGGTGGAATCAGTTGGAATCTGTATTATAATAAATACAAGTGATCCGCCGAAGTTTAGTTGGCCCAAGGGGGGGAAGATCAATCTGGGAGATTATGCGTATCAAAATTACTATGTAACGCATTGGGACAGCATAATAACGGGGTGGAATACGAGACAGGACGGAAAAGGAACTGCTTATGAGGCTGATGCCGAATTAACAGTAACGGAAGACATCACGCTGTACGGACAGCTGGAAGAAGGCGGCTTAAGTATGGAACAGGAAGACAGTATATACGGTGAGAAGATCAACCAACCGGTTTTTAAGGTTCAGGATATGATAGTTGACTGCGGCACAAGACTGGAGCTGCGGTATCGCGACAGAGATTCGGCAGGCAGGGGATCACTTCTGGTTCCGACTGAGGCAGGCCACTATACGGTATGTGCTTATAAAACGGGGATACATGATAAGAAGCTCGTGGCAAGCGCAAATTTCAGCATAGCTCCCAGACCGGTAAAGGTAAGCGGGATCACGGCAGCAGATAAAGAATACGACGGTACTGTGTCAGTCACTCTTGATTGTTCTAAAGCGGTGCTGGAAGGAAAACTTAAAAGTGATGAATTATCGGTAAAGGCAACGGGCAGATTTGAAAGCAGTGAAGTCGGCAGCGGAAAGAAAGTCATTATAAGTAATATAGAACTTACCGGAGAAGATAAAGACAATTATGTGCTGGCAGCTGATGGGCAGCAGAGTACTGCAACAGCGGATATCATTGAACAGAAAAAAGAAGAGAAAGAGGAACAGGAAGTTGAACCTACACCCGCACCGGTTATGGGTATTGAGATCGACTTTGATCCCGAGAGTATCTCCAGGAATTCTGCGGGTGAGTATGCAGCAGTATATACCGGAAAGAATATAGAGCCTGCTGTGATAGTTAAGAATAACGGGGAGATACTGATAGCCGGCAGGGACTATACTTTGAAATACTCCGGCAATAAGGAGGTTTCAAACAAAGGCGCTGCGGTGATCATCAGCGGTAAAGGAGCTTTTGAAGGTGAGGAAAAACTTGTCTTCAGTATAACAAAAAGAAGTATTGATGATGAGAGCGTTATAGTAGGAAATACCATTTATAAGAAAGGCAGTGATGCTTCACCGGTAGTTGTCTTTAACGGAATGATCCTTAAGAATGATAAGGACTACAGTTTGAAGCGTGACGGAAACACGGCGGTGATAAGCGGCAGCGGGAACTTTGAAGGTAATAGAAGTGTAGAGCTGGTCGAGCTGGATGAGGCGGCTTATAAAGAAAAAGCCATAAAGCTCTCTATGAAAAAGATCAGCCGTGTCTATACCGGAGAGGCCGTAAGACTCAGCGCTGAAGAACTTGTGGTCAAAGATGCGGCAGGAAACATACTTAAGGAAGATACGGATTACATAGTGAGTTATTCCGATAATGTAAATGCCGGTACCGTAAGGTTAACGGTGACGGCTATCGGTATGTATAACGGAGCGGTGAGCAGGAGCTTTAAGATAAAGCCTGATAAAAATGCTTCCTTTAATGTCCGAATTGATGAAGAAAGCTATGAGTATGTTAAAGCAGGAGTAAATCCCGTACTGAGCGTAAGCCTTTCGGGAAAGAACACGGTGCTTAAGGAGGGCAGGGATTACAGACTTGCATTCTCGTCAAATAAGAAAGTGGGAAAAGGCAGATATAAACTGACTTTCATCGGAAATTATAAAGGCGCAAAATACAAGGGCGATAACAGCTTCACGATAGTTAAGAAAAAGGCAACTGAGAATAACACGCTGGTGATCGCAGGAGATATGACATTTAAAAAATCCGGAAAATACCAGCCCAAGGTCTATGTGATCGTTGACGGGGAACTGCTGGCGAAGAGCGATGTGACGGCTGATTATTCGGAAAAAGAAAAACTTGACGGAGCAAAAAACAACTGCACGGTCAAGCTGAACGTGAAGGGAAAGAAATATGCCGACGGTACGGCTGGTAAGGGTATAAGTGTCAGCTATAATGTGGTAACTGCAGATGGTCGGATTGATGTAAGTAAAGGAAAGATTGCGCTTGTTTGTGACGGGAAGACGGTAAAAGATGTACCCTATACCGGACGGAAGATAAGCTTCTCATCAGGTGACCCTACAACATTGCAACTTAAGCTTAAAGGAAATACTGTTCTGGATTCCAAGCAGATAGCGGAAAACTTTGATATCTTCTATGCAGATAATACGGAGCGTGGGAAGGCTACGGTAATACTGAAAGCCAAGGCCAGATCCAAATATGTCGGAGCCGTAGCAGGGACCTTCAAGATAGTCAGCGGTGAAATGAAGGTCGCTAAATAGTCGTATCACAGCGCCGACGCAGGGGCTTAATGCATCCTGTGATGGCGCGGGAGAGGAGAGCGAGCCCCTCATCAGTCAGCGCGGAGCGCTGACAGCTTCTCCCCGAGGGGGAGAAGCCTAAAGCGACTTGCGGATGGATTTGATGAAAGTGATGACGGAGGTATATTTTGCGGCGTCAAGTTCGCGGCCGGAGTAGGCGGAGTAATTGACGGTGGCAGTCAGGTCTGAAAGTGCAGAAGGATCAGGAGCGGTATCTGCGGAAGCGGATGCCGCTTTTTTAATGATGTTTTCGATGTCCCTCGGAAGAGGGTTTTTGATGGTCAGCAGTTTCTTTGAACGAAGGAGTCTTAACAGGCGTTCGTATTCTACCAGCAGGGCTTCGTTGTAGAGGCCGCGTGAGGCATAGAGGGACTTTCTGATGATAAGGATGAGCTTCGCAAACGGAAGTCTCAGCAGCATCGCCAGTATCATTATTCCGAGAGTGATAAGGACGGGACGGAGTATGAAGTTCATGTTGCCTAAAGCGCCGGAGAGTGTTTTTGCATCCGGCATGTTAATGTTGCTTACGGTGGTGTTAGAGTTGTCACCGGCGTTGCGCCTTGTCTGCTGCAGGAGGTCAAAGAAGCGGCTTAAGAAGGTGAGCCTGCTGTCAAAAAGTTCTCCCTCGGAAGGAGGAGTGGTCTCGAAAGGCAGCCAGCCGTAACCGTAAAGGTAGATTTCCGTCCAGGCATGGGCGGAACCGTCGGTCACCGTTACTTCTATAACACCGGCTTCGTCGGTTGCATCTTCTCCGCTTACCCAGGAACTTAAGTCGGAACTGAGCGCTTCGCCTTCGTCCATATCGCCGGGAGAAATATAGTAACCCTCGACGTATCTTGCAGGTATGCCGAGACGTCTGAAGATCAGCGTTGAAGAAGCGGCATAGTGGGCACAGAAGCCGCGGCGCTGGTCCAGCAGAAAATATTCGATCATATCACGGCCCCAGGGCGTGATACCAGGGGACATGGTATAACTGAAGTTGTCCATGAAATACTGTTTCAGCTTATAAGCGGTATCAAGAGGATCGGAGACTTCGGCGAGACCGGCTTCTGCTATAAAGTTGTCTAATGCATCATATAAGCCTTCGGGTACCTGGAGATATACATTCGATACCATATCTTCGTATTCCGGCGGGATCGAAGGATTGGTATGGAGTACGGCATCCGAGGAAAAGGGTATATAGAGCAGATCATAGCTGTCGGGCTCTCCCAGGGAATTATGAAGTATGTAGCGGTCTTCTTTGTCAAAGCGCTCGGCATTATCAATAAGACCGAAGCTGTCGGTGAAGTATTCCCGCGCACGCTTTTCCATTCCTTCAGTATAGCTTTTTTTTGAGTTTTCCCTGTTAGTGGTGCTGTAATAGGTATAGTAAGGGCTGTAGTCATATTCTGCGTCCGCATCCACATTGTCGATATGCATGCGGCGGTATTCATCCTTACCCATATTTAAGAGGGGAGCGCATTCGTCTGCGGTCTTCAGATCTTCCTCAGACATCATGCGATATGCCGGATTGTCGGGATCGGAATGAGGAAGGAAGCGGGTATATACATCATTGTAGTATACGCCGGTGAAGGCTTTCAGATAGACACTGTCGCTTGCATCGGTGGCAAACTGTACGTAGAGATTGGGCTCGTAATCGGGGATCACGGTGCCGACACCGCCGAGTTTTCCTTTAGCCAGGCCGCCGGTGGAAGTATAGCGGCTTAAGAGGGAGGCCAGGCCGCCCTGCATTGCGGTTTTTACATATTCGTCAGTCCTGTCCTTTACTTTGTTGGATACCATACGGCCGTCAAAGTCTTTGGCAAATATACTGCTGCATATGAGCATGAAAAGCGCAGAAAGTATCAGGCTGTATAAGGTGATGGTGAGCATGCCGCCGGAGCTGGCAAGATAGGTGAAGCTGTTTTTTTTGCGGCGGCGTTTGTGCTCAAACTGCTGCTCCTTACCGTGACGGTATGGAAGGGTATAATGACCGGAACGTCCGAGCACGGCCACGGTGATGTATACGGCTATGAGCATCACCAGATAGTGCAGCGGCGGAATGATGTCAATGTAAAAGGCAACCTGCAGCGGCAGGAAGGTGACCAGAAAAGTGAGGGCGAGGCTCATGTAACCGGATATGGTAATGTTTAAAAGGATACAGAAGAACCAGCCCATAAACAGCATTGCGGCAGTGACGGTCAGGTAACGGTTGCTGATGAACTCCTCAGCTTCGCGGACCGAAGAAAGCCTGAAGTAATCGGAATATTTGTTGTAGACCTCATTCAGAAAGGCCTGGTAACCGGAGTTGACATAGAGGTACATGTATATCGAAAAGAAGATAAAGCCTGCAAAAACCGCAAGGTATCCGATATAGAAAGTACCTTTGTTGTAATAAAGAAAAGCGGAGATAAAGGCCAGCACAAAGATGCCCAGGCCGACTGCGAGTTTGGAAAAGGGCAGATCGAAAGAGGTGACGACAGCGGCAAGCATGCCGTAGGCCGCCAGGAATATAAGTATGGCGCGCAAAAAGCACAGATAAAAACGGCCGGGCTGTTCCACGGGGCTGACAGCGGATAAGCCTGCTCCGTACAGTTCCAGTTCCTTTAGGTACTTCGGATCGGTTTTCTGTTTTTTCTTCTTTTCTTTTTTCAATCGTCAGACCTTTCGGGTATCAGCAGTTTGCCGCCGCTGATCCTTAAGACTCCGTACATCTCGGGATAGAGCGAAGAGAAGCGGTAATAGACTTCGCTTACTTCGCCTACGGGTTCGAGATAGAGTTTATAAAATGCTATATCCAGATCCGCGCGCGAAGATACTTTGACAAATTCAAAATGATTGCCGTCATCGTGCCATATCGCAACCCGGAAACTTTCTTTCATGAACAGAAGGCTGTTAGCGGTTTTGTTGAATTCATTAATGCCTTCTTCAAGGGTTGAAGACTCCAGTTCGGGAAGTATCAGGAAATACAGGTCACTGGTGGTCTCATATTCTTTGACCATTATATCTATACTCCGGGCGGACTGTTTCCAGTGGATATCTTTGAGGCGGTCGCCCGGTCTGTATTCACGCAACTGTTTGATGTCGTTGGTCAGTTCGCCTTCCGCTGAGGGCTCGCTGTCTTCGCTTTCGACAGCGGCTTTCGGGAAGTAGGTATTTTCGAATCTCTCCTCGTCGGGTATCACCGGGATCATGACATTGATATCACTTTTTAATTCCCTGGTATATAAATGCAGAAAATCGGTGACCAGAATACGTTCGATGCTTACCGAGAACATGCCTGCTTTCGTAACATCGAAGGGCAGGGAGAACTCTTTCTTTTTGCCGAGTTCCGCAGGTATCACTATCTCGGATACACCGGGGTTCGGATAATAGAGGTTTTCATACTTAAGCTCCACCAGGATGTTTAAGAGGGGAATAAGACCGGGATTGCGCACTCCAAGGGTATAACGGGCTATGCCGCCGGGGCACACGTTTACCTGCGGGCATTCAAGTGTTATCTCCAGACGTTTTGCAGCTATGTTCGTAAGGTAGATGGAAAGCGGAGGCAGTATGATGAACAGTATTATCAATACAGAGAGCAGAGACTGTCTGTAAAAAAGTACCCCGAGAAAAAATAAAAGGATACACAGGATGTAAGTGATTATATATGGCAGATTGCGCAGCTTCATACTCAGATCTTAGGTATCTTAACTTCTTTGAGAAGGTTATCTAGAGCCTGTGTGACCGTAAGGCCGGCAGCCTTTGAACGGCTGTTTAAGCGGACCCTGTGATTGGCGATGCAGTGGAATACATCATGGATATCGGAAACCGTGACGTAATCCCTGCCCTCATAATATGCATAAGCGCGGGCCATGCGTGTCAGGGCTATGGAACCTCTGGGGCTTAAACCGAGAGCAAAGATATTGGCATCACGGCTGGCCTCGGTAAGCCGTACTACATAGTCATATATGCTCTCATCAATATGAAGGGCTTCAACTTCCTGCTGCATGCCGATCAGCTCATCGGAAGTGATGACTTCATTGACGGACTTGAGATCCTTTGAGGAGTTGCCTTTCAAAATGTCGACTGCGCTTTCATGATCGGGGTAGCCTATGGAAAGGCAGACCATGAAGCGGTCCAGCTGGGATTCGGGAAGACGCTGGGTGCCTGAGGAACCGAAGGGATTCTGGGTAGCGATGACGAAGAAAGGTTCCGGAACTTCACGGGTCACGCCTTCTACAGTGACATGTCTCTCTTCCATTACTTCAAGCAATGCAGACTGTGTCTTGGGTGAGGTGCGGTTTATCTCGTCTGCAAGGAAGAGGTTGGTATAGATGCTGCCTTCCTGGAATTTAAAGGAATTGCTCTCGCGGTCAAAGATGGAGAAACCCAGCAGATCCGAGGGCAGTACATCCGGTGTGAACTGGACTCTCCTGTACTTCATGGAAAGAGCTTTGCTTAAGGACAGGGCAAGGGTAGTCTTGCCGACACCCGGAATGTCTTCCAAAAGCACATGCCCACCGGCCAGGACAGCACATACGGTCAGACGTATGACCTCGTCCTTACCGTGGATAACTTTCTTTATCTCGTTTTCGACTAAGCGTGGTTTATCGCTCATAGACACCTCACAATATTTTATTCATTGTATTTTATAATAATATACGTTTAAGGTCAATCAGGGGGACGGTTCCTCGGTTGAAAATTTCTGATTTTCAACCGAGGAACCGTCCCCCTGATTGACAACCGAGGAACCGTCCCCCTGATTGCCCCCGATTGAAAAACAAAACAGCCTGTGGTAAAATATATTGAATATTTTTGCTTACATAAAGGACAGGAAAAGTGGGAAAATACAGAAGAAGGAACAGAGGTTCAAGAGTGGTTATGTATGCCGGAGGCATAGCTTTATTGCTGTGCATCTGTTTCTGCATCTCTTTGTTCATATACCTTAAAGGTGAATATACCGATCTTGCCTGCGATGAGTTCTGCGATCAGCATATCAGCGCCGGTGAAGAACTGGGAAGGCATATCTATTCCCTTGCCTATGATATGCGCGGCGGAGTAAGGGATCTCGGACGTCTGTACGGAAGGAACTTTGAAGAACGCCTGGATACTGTCACAAATGAACTTGTGGAGTTTGAATCTTTCAGCCATATCTTCTATCTGGGAAGTGACGGTATGTTCTATGGTGATAAGGGCACGAAGGTGCCCGAAAATCCCGAATATATTGAAAAAGCATATGCGGAACTGGAAGGGCTTGATTATGAAGGTGATGACATATATGTTGGAATGAGGCTGTCAGCGATCGGCAGTCAGGCGGAACCGAGGATCATGATAGTTACGCCGGTGTACAGCAATAACGGTATCAGAGGTTATATTACCGGAATTGTCGATACCGACAGGCTGTTTGGCTCACCTCTTTTCGATTATCAGAAAACCAGGGGCAAATGCTTTGTGGTGGATTCGGAAGGAAAAATACTGGCCGAAACGGCGTCCATATCTAATGAGGATACAGAATCCTTCAGAGAATCGGTGCTGAAAATATGCCGTGATACCGAGGAGAACAGAAATGCGTTAGCAGGCATAAGATATGCGCTGAATAATAATGAGAGCGGCTATGTGGTGGTAAAGACAAAGCAGGGGCTGGAGATGCAGATCAATTTCTGCCCGGTGGCAAATGTACCGAAGCTCAGTTACCTTTGCTGCTATACCCCGGGACTTCAGGATGAAATGTTCAGACCCATGCTGTTCTGGAGCGTACTGGCCTGCATATTCATCATGGTGCTGATGATCATATGTCTGCTGATGGTCTGGGCAAACGCAAAACGCATAAACATGACAGTGGAGAAGCTGGCCTATGAGGATCCTGTGACCAAGGGCAAGAACCTCAGCTATTTCAGGGAATTTGCTTTGGATACAATGGTAAAATCGCCTGATACCCCGTATGCGATCTACAGGTTCGATATCTCCAATTTCAGATATATCAACGAATCCTACGGACATATCAGGGCTGATTACATACTTGAATCATGCATAAGAAATTTTGAGGAGATATTCTCGGATAAGGAACTCTGTGTCAGGATGAACTCCGATCAGTTCCTTGCTCTTGTGATCAATGATGCCACGCTGGAAAAGCGGAAGAATGAGTTCAGGGCAGCGGTAAATGCGGATACAAGAAGCAGGAATATCAAATATCCGATACGTTTCAAGACAGGTATCTATATTGTAAAGAAGAACGATCATGATATAGATACCATGATCGATCATGCCAATGTTGCGAGGAAATCCGTAAGCCAGGATACCAAAGATCTGCAGGCAACATACAGCGAGAAGATCGTAGATAACATGCGTAAGATAGACAGGATAGAGTCGCTGATGCACAAGGCTCTTACCGAACTTGAATTCAAAGTATATCTGCAGCCCAAGTGGGATATAGTGAATGACCGCGTCTGCGGAGCGGAAGCATTGGTAAGGTGGTGCAGACCTGACGGTACCATTATCCCTCCCGATAATTTCATTCCCATCTTCGAGAATAACGGTTTTGTGGAACAGCTGGATTTCTATATGCTGGAGTCCGTGTGTTCATTACTTAAGGACACCATGGAAAAAGGCGGAAAGGTGCATGCGGTATCGGTAAACCAGTCGCGTCTTTTGCTTCACAGTCCCGATTACGTGGAAAACGTGACTTCCATTATTAAAGAATATGAGATACCGCCCGAACTGATAGAGCTGGAAATTACCGAGACCGTTTTTGAAAACGGCAGGGAAGATATGATACGAATAGTCGGAGAATTAAAGCAGCTGGGCGTAAGAGTTGCCATGGATGATTTCGGCTCGGGTTATTCTTCACTGAATGTGCTGAAGGATGTTCCCTTTGATGTGATAAAGATCGACAGGGAGTTCTTTGCAGGCGCTGCCGACAACGAGGAAGCGGGCGTCATTTTAAGAAAGATAGTTGACATGGTCAATGAACTCGGCAAGCAGGTTGTCTGCGAAGGCGTGGAATATGCGGAACAGGTGGAACTGCTTCGTAATATGGGCTGCAGCTGTGTTCAGGGATACTTTTATTCAAAGCCCATACCCGCTCCGGAATTTATCGAAAGGTATTATAAGGCTTAAATGAGCGACGAGGAAATGCTGCAGCTTAAGAAAGAGGATTACCAGGGAAAGCTGGACAGACTGATCGCGGCCTACGGGGGAGAAAGACGGCCCAGGCTGCTTCTGCATTCCTGCTGCGCGCCCTGCTCAAGCTACTGCCTGGAATACCTGCTTCCATATTTTGATATTACGTTGTATTATTATAATCCGAATATTACAGAGAAAGCGGAGTATGTCCACAGGGTAGCCGAGGTAAAGCGGCTGGCGGAAGAACTGCATAAGGACAGCGGATACCTTGCTAAAGTCAAAGAGGGTGAGTATGAGCCGGCGCGCTTTCTGGAAGCGGTAAGAGGCTACGAAGACCAGCCGGAAGGCGCCTTGAGATGTATTAAGTGTTTCAGGCTGCGGCTTGCCAAAACGGCCGAATATGCTGCGAATAACGGGTACGAACTGTTTTCGACCACGCTTACGATATCTCCGCTTAAGAATGCGGCGGCGCTCAATGCCATAGGTCAGGAGCAGGCGGCGATTTACAAAACGGAATTCATGCCGTCCGATTTTAAAAAGAAGAACGGCTACAAGAGAAGTATAGAGCTTAGCAAAAAGTACGGGCTGTACAGGCAGGATTACTGCGGCTGTGCTTTCAGCAAAGCGGAAAGGGAAAGGCAGAAAAAGGAATTATGAAAAAGTTTTTGGATGCTATCTCGGAGGAGATGAAAAAAGCATTTGAGGAGGCGGGGTATGACCGTGAACTGGGAAGGGTAAATATAAGCAATCGTCCCGACCTGTGTGAATACCAGTGCAACGGGGCCATGGCAGGCGCAAAGAAATACGGAAAGAAGCCCATCGATATCGCAAATGAGGTGGCTGAGAAGCTGAAGGATTCCAAGGCCTTCTCGTCGGCGGAAGCGGTGATGCCCGGCTTTCTTAATCTGAAGCTGGACGACGCTTTCCTTACGGAATATGTGAATGCCCAGATGAAAGAGGAAAAGTACGGCGTGGAAGCGCCTGAGAAGGCGCAGAAGATAGTCATAGATTACGGTGGGGCCAATGTGGCCAAGCCGCTGCATGTGGGTCATCTGCGTCCGGCCATAATCGGTGAGAGCATAAAGAGGATAGCGCGCTATGCGGGACATGAGGTGATCGGCGATGTGCATCTCGGAGACTGGGGCATGCCCATGGGACAGGTGATCACAGAGATTGCGGAGCGTCAGCCTGAGCTTGCATATTTTGATGAGAACTATGAAGGAGATTATCCTACGGAGCCTCCTTTTACGATCTCCGATCTGGAAGAGATATATCCCACCGCATCGGGAAAATGCAAGACAGATGAAGAGTTTAAGAAGAAGTGCCTTAAGGCAGTGTACGATCTGCAGCACGGAAGACGCGGATATCTGGCTCTGTGGCATCATATAATGGATGTATCGGTAAAGGATCTTAAGCGCAACTATGGAAATCTTGATGTGTATTTTGATCTGTGGATGGGCGAATCCGATGTAAACGATATGATACCCGATATGGTGGAGAAAATGAAAGCCGACGGCTATGCTCATATCTCCGAAGGGGCTCTTGTTGTGGATGTACGTGAGGACAGCGATAAAAAAGAACTGCCGCCCTGCATCGTGGTAAAGAGCGACGGCTCTTTCAATTATGATACTACGGATCTGGCAACGATACTGTGGAGAGAGAACGAGATAGGTCCGGATCATATTATTTATATTACGGACAAACGCCAGGAACTGCATTTTACCCTGGCCTTCCGTTGCGCGCGTAAATGCGGGCTTGCAAAAGAAGGAACGGTTCTCGAATTCATCGGAAACGGTACTATTAACGGTGCCGACGGACATCCTTTTAAGACCCGTGACGGCGGCGTGCCGAGACTTGAATATCTGATCAGGGATATCGAAGAGCGCATGCTCAAGAGAATACGTGAGAACGAAGAGTCAAGAGGAGAGACACCGCTTTCAGAAGAGGAGGCAAGAGCTACTGCAAAGATCACTGCTTTGGCAGCGCTTAAATACGGCGATCTTTCCAACCAGGCGGCTAAGGATTATATCTTTGATGTGGAGAAATTCACTGCTTCGGAAGGTGATACCGGACCTTATATCCTTTATACCATGAGCCGTATCAAATCCATACTCAGAAAATATCTGGGGGCAGCAGAGGGAGATTATTCACCCGTTAACATGAAAGCTTTGGAAGGCTTAAGCTGTAACGTTCCGGATTCCGTTCATGCCAAGGAGATAATGAAGGATATTGCGATGTTCCCGCAGATGGTGGAGGATGCGTTCAGTGAAAGGGCACCGCACAAGGTATGTTCATACCTCTTCGGACTTGCAAATGACGTGAATTCATTCTATCATGATACCAGGATACTCACCGAAGAAGATGCGGATAAAAAGAACGGCTATATAGCGCTTATCAGGGATGCCTTAAAACTCTTTGAAGCAGGCATAGAAATGCTTGGTTTTTCGGCGCCTGAACATATGTAATTACTATAACGAAAGGACAAGAACGATGGAAAAAGTATTTTTGGAAGTAGCTGAGAATCAGTATGATCTGGAGGCTGTAGAAGCAAAGGTCAAAGCAGACCTTAAGAAGAAGAGCCGTGCTGCGATCAAGGATCTGAAGATCTATATCAAACCCGAGGACGGTAAGGCATATTATACGGCTAATGAAGATAAGATTTCAGGAGACGTAAACCTTTAAGGCAGACAGCGCGGGAAATAAAAAACCGCCATTGCGGCGGTTTAAGTAGCGAGAGGGGGATTTGAACCCTCGACACCGCGGGTATGAACCGCGTGCTCTAGCCAACTGAGCTATCTCGCCATGTCTCTTTTGCAGACAAATGGTATTATAGCTCAAATATGTTGTGGTTGTCAAATGTTTTTTTGTGGTTGAATTATTTTATGTATTTGGTATACTATTAAGCGGGTCATTATGCTTTGACCTGTTAGTACGTTTTGGGGTTTTTATTACTTGGGGCTTTACAAGGAGGCAGTATGGCAAGTTTTGCATGTCCGCAATGTAAAAGATTTGTTGATGACACCATGCGTTCCTGTCCGGGATGCAAGATGAACATCAAGAAATATGTTAAGGAAATGAAAAAGAACGGAATGTCCATCGGCGGACTTTCCTTAAACAGTGTTTATAACAAAGCGGGTGAAGCGGCACCCGTTACACCGGCGCTGGATTTCTTAAGACCGGCAGCACCTGAGCCTATTGCACCTGTAGCAGCACCTGCACCGGAGTATACAGCGCCTGCAGCAACAGCGCCCGCAGCACCTGCGTATTCAGCACCCGCAGCACCTGCACCTGCTCCCGCGTATTCGGCGCCTGCAGCACCGACACCCGCGCCTGCGTATTCAGCACCGGTAGCGCCGACCCCCGCGCCTGCGTATTCAGCACCGGTAGCGCCGACCCCCGCGCCTGCGTATTCAGCACCGGTAGCGCCGACAGCCGCGCCTGCGTATTCGGCACCTGCAGCGACGACACCCGCGCCTGCATATTCCGCGCCGGCAGCGCCTGCGCCTGCGGCACCCGAGGTGGTATTCGAATCACCTTCACTTAACAGGAAACCGGATGCACCGAAATTCGTTGCTCCTAAATATGAAAAACCGATCAACCAGCAGGCAGGAGCAAATGTCGGAAACAGGACCAACAGCTCCACACCCTGGTCTGCTGCACCTGCAGCACAGGAAAATATCGGTAATGCAACCGGGCCTTTTGAATCGGCTATACTTAACAATACTACGGTAGGAAGCGGCGGCGGAGCTCTTTCGGGTATGTTCTCCAAACCTACTGTAATGGAGCAGATAAGAGCAGAGAAGGAAAAAGAGAGAGCGGAAGCTTCCATCTTCGAGTCTGCAACATTGCGTGCTCAGGAGAAGGCTATCAACAGCGGTGAACAGCAGCCTCTTGGCGGTCTTCACGGCAATATGAGCATAGCGGAATTCATGGAGCAGCAGAAGCTTACCAACAGCTATAATAACAGAAGGAATTATACTGCAGCACCTGATGTTCCCAAGAAACCTGAAGAACCCACAGGTCCTGCACAGATATCCGATAAACCTACTTATGAGGAACTTGCGAAGGCATACGGCGGAGCGGCAGCACAGACATCTGCGCCCTCCAATCCTTATCTGCAGCAGCAGGTGATCACTTCGAGACCTTCGGGACCTTATAATTCAGCGAACCAGAATCCGTTCCTGGCACAGACTGCCCAGCCTGCAGCTCCGAGACAGACTTCCGGTCCGTATAATCCGACGAACAACAATCCTTTCCTGCAGCAGGGGGCACCCACTGCGCCGACGCCTACTTCGGGGCCGTACGGTCAGCAGCCTACTTCCAATACTGTGCTGGGAGAGAATCAGAATCCGCTTCTCGGTGGCGGGGCATAGAAAGGTAATATAGAAATCCATGGTAAACAGAGTCGACAACAGGTCTACGGTCGCCGCCGCTTATGAAAGTACGGCCAGGAAAAGAAAACGATCAGAGACTGATGCGCCGGCTTTTTTACTTGGAGATGAAGAAGGCGTGATCTGGGATCGCCGGGATAATAAAGAAAAGCCTAAAGCCAAAAAGGAAGAAAAAGAAAAGACCGAAGAGGTCGAAATAAAGGCAAAAGAAGAGAGTGCGGATACCGACGGTTTTGACGTATCCGGCGCTTTCGCGAAGATAAGGAAAAGCATTAAGGAATTCTTCGACAAGGTACTCAAACTGTTCTGGTACGGAGATGACGAGAAGATCAGGGATACGAAAGAGGCCGAGAAAGAGATCAGCGAAGAAGAAAAGGAAGAGATGAAGCTGCTTCATAATACTTCGATCCTCACCTGCTATGACAAAAAGGGAAAGCTTACCAAAATGGAGGGGCTTCCTTCTAAAAAGACTTACAGACAATATTTATAGGGAGATACGATGCGTATAGGAATGGGATATGACGTCCACCGCTTAAAGGAAGGACGGGAACTGATAATCGGCGGGGTGAAGATACCGCACGAAAAAGGCCTGGACGGACATTCGGATGCGGATGTCCTTACTCATGCCATCATGGATGCACTGCTCGGTGCTGCGGCTATGGGTGATATCGGTCAGCATTTTCCGGATACCGATGAGAAATATAAAGGGGCTGACTCCATAGAACTCTTAAAACATGTGGAAGAACTATTGGACGAAGGCGGTTTCATCATCAGCAATATAGATGCGACCATAATCGCCCAGGCTCCGAAGATGAGGCCGTACATCGATCAGATGAGGGAAAACATAGCAAAGGCCCTCAGAATAGAAATGTCCCAGGTGGGCATAAAGGCTACGACGGAAGAAAAGCTGGGATTTACCGGAAGAAAAGAAGGCATAGCCGCACAGGCAGTCTGTCTTCTGGAAGCTGCGAAGGAATTATATTCAGAGAATCTTACGGGGGGATGTAACGCCTGCCCGAGACGGATAAACGATAAATGAAAACAGGAGAGAGATCGGAAATGAGACTGTATAATACCAAGACAAAAAAGATTGAAAACTTCGTGCCGAGGGAGGAAGGCTTTGTAAGTATCTACACATGCGGACCAACAGTATATCATTTTGCACATATAGGTAACCTGAGAACATATCTCTGCGAGGATGTACTGGTAAGAACACTGCGTTATGCGGGAAATAAAGTCAAGCGTGTCATGAACATAACCGATGTGGGTCACCTTTCCTCAGACGCCGATACCGGAGAGGATAAGATGCTCAAGGGCGCAAAGCGTGAGCACAAGACCGTGCTGGAGATAGCAAAGCAGTATACGGATGCTTTCTTTGAGGATTTCCAGGCACTGAACATGGTGATGCCCGACGTGGTGGAACCGGCAACACACTGCATACCCGAGTTCATACATATGATAGAGGTGCTCCTTGAAAAAGGCTATGCCTACAAAGCCGGCGAAAACGTATATTTTGATACCTCAAAGCTTGATAACTATTATGTGCTGTCAAAGCAGAACGAAGAAGAACTGAAAGTCGGCGTGCGTGACGATGTGGATGAGGACTCTAATAAGAGAAATAAATCCGATTTTGTTCTGTGGTTCACGAAGTCAAAGTTTGAGGATCAGGAACTGAAATGGGACAGCCCCTGGGGCAACGGTTATCCCGGCTGGCACATAGAGTGCTTCTGCATGAGCATGAAGCATCTGGGTGAATACATCGATATCCACTGCGGCGGCGTAGACAATATCTTCCCGCACCACACCAATGAGATAGCCCAGAGCGAGGCTTATCTCGGACATCCCTGGTGCGAGCACTGGTTCCATGTTCATCACCTGGTTGAAAAAGGCGGAAAGATGAGCAAGTCAAGCGGCGATTTTCTTACCTTATCACTGCTTAAGGAGAAAGGCTATGATCCGCTGGCATACAGATATTTCTGCCTGCAGTCACATTACAGAAAGCCGCTTGAGTTTTCCTATGATGTGCTGGATCAGATGAGCGGGGCATATAAGAAACTCGTGAATCGCTGTGCCCAGCTTTCTGCGGAAGGTGAGGTTGATCAGGCGGCGTTTGATAAGTATACCGAAGAGTTCAAGGCTGCGGTATGCGATGATCTGAATACTTCCAGTGCATTCACCGTGCTCTTTGATGTGCTGAAGTCAGACATAAATGATGCTACCAAGAGAAAGCTGGTTGAAAGCTTTGATACTGTCCTTGGTCTTGAACTCTTAAATGCTTCTGTCGAGGAAGAGACGGACAGTGAACTGGAAGCTTATGTGCTGGCAAAGATCGAAGAGAGAAAGGCTGCCAAGAAGGAGAAGGATTTTGCAAAGGCAGATGCGATAAGGGATGAACTTCTTGCAAAAGGCATTGCTCTGGAAGATACAAGAGAAGGGGTCAAGTGGAAGAAGGTTTGAGAGCTGAGGATATAAGAGAGGCCTTTAAGACCCACGAACAGGATATAAGGAGCTATTCCCCGCTGGCGCTGGCCTTTGTCGGGGATGCGGTCTATTCCCTGGCAGTCCGGACCATGATATTGGAACAGGGCAACACAAGAGTTGAGAAGCTGCACTCCAGGGTGAGCGCTTATGCCAGGGCTTCCTATCAGTCGGCAATGGCTGCGGCGATCGCGGATGAATTGTCCGAAGACGAAGCGGATATATACAGAAGAGGAAGAAATGCCAAAAGTCATGCGGCACCGAAGAGTGCCACCAGCGGTGATTATCACAGGGCAACAGGGCTGGAGGCTCTCATAGGTTATCTTTACCTGAAGGGTGAGGAGAACAGAATACTCGAACTGATACGAAAGGGCATGGAGATCCTTAAGGAGAAAGAAGATGGCATACAGTGAATCGATGATAGAGGGCAGAAATGCTGTCATAGAAGCATTCAGATCCGGGAAGAGCATAGACAGGCTTTATGTGCTTGACGGCTGTCAGGACGGCCCGGTGATGACCATAAAGAGAGAGGCAAAAAAGAGCGGCTGCCAGATCAAGTTCGTTACTAAGGAAAGACTGGACCAGATGAGCGAGACCGGAAAGCATCAGGGCGTGATCGCGGTAGCGGCCGCATATGAGTACGCAGAACTGGAGGATATAAAGAAAGCGGCAGAGGAAAGCGGCGAGCCGCCTTTCATCTTTATACTTGACGGTATAGAGGATCCCCACAATCTCGGAGCGATAATAAGGACAGCTCACCAGGCGGGAGCTCACGGGGTGATAATACCGAAGAACAGGGCGGTGGGACTTACAGCGACTGTGGCCAGGACCTCTGCGGGAGCGCTGAATTATATACCGGTATGCAAGGTGACCAATCTGACCCAGACTATAGAAGCTTTGAAAAAAGAGGGCTACTGGTTCGTGTCAGCGGATATGGACGGGACCCTGATGTACGATCTGGATCTTAAAGGTCCCATCGGTCTGGTAATAGGCTCGGAAGGAGAGGGAGTCAGCAGACTGGTTAAAGAGAGCTGCGACATGCACGCAACTATCCCGATGAAAGGAAAACTGGATTCGCTTAACGCTTCGGTTGCCGCAGGGATACTTGCCTATGAAGTGGTAAGGCAGAGGATGAAAGCTTAAGGATCTTCAGAAGAAGGAGCCTCAGAGGCTTCTTCTTTTTCGGGAAGAGTCAGGCGTACGCTGACTATACGGTTGTTATCAAGGGCTTCGACTTTGATAACGGTGCCGTCATCAAGAACAACGGTTTCATTAGCCTCGGGGAGACGATCTCCGAGTTTTTCTATTATTATGCCGCTTATGGAGTCATAATCCTCACTTTCAAAGGAGGTGCCCAGCGCATCATTGATATCATCAAGATTAACGGAGCCGTCGACTATGTATTCCCGTTCTCCCACATTCATTATAAGTTCCGCTTCGTCGGCGTCATATTCATCCCTGATCTGGCCAACCACTTCTTCCAGCAGGTCTTCCAGGGTGATCATGCCTTCCGTTGTTCCGTATTCATTCAGTACTATGGATACGGCCATGTTCTTTTGTCTCATCTCTTCCATCAGGTCAGCGAGGTTTTTGTATTCGTAAGTGTAATAGACCTCACGGATCAGCTTCTTTAAATGGAAAGAAGAAGCGTCTGCAAAGAGCAGATCCTTAACGTTCAGAAAACCGATTATCTTATCAGGTGTCTCATCATAGACAGGCAGACGTGTATACATGGTATCAAGATAGAGTTCCTTTATGTCTTCATAGGAACTGTGGATATCGATGGATACCATGTTTACGCGGGGGATCATGATGTCCTTGGCCTGGGCATCGGTGAACTCGAACATGTTGTGGATCATCTCTTTTTCGCTGCTTTCGATCACGCCTTCCTCATGTCCGGTATCCACATAGTGGAGCAGTTCTTTTTCGCTGATGCTCATGACCTTGTTGTCGGGAGAAACATGCAGCATGCGAAGGAGCAGATTGGATATGATATCCGTGATCAGGATGAAAGGCAGCAGCAGATAAGTCAGAAGCCTTATCATAGGCGCATAGGCAAAAGCTATTTTCTCATTGTTGAGCATGGCGAGAGTCTTGGGCAGTATCTCCCCGAAAACAAGTACCAGCAAGGTCAGTATGCCGGTGAAAAGACCGACGGCCCAGCTGCCCACCAGCTCGGTGACGATCACGGTCATAAGGGCCGAAGCCGAGATATTGACTATGTTATTTCCTATGAGTATGGCAGAGATCATCCTGCCGGGATCTTCGAGTATGCGCAGTACCAGAGCGGCCCGTTTCGAGCCCTCTTCAGCGAGGCTCTGCACCCGTGCGCGCCTGAGTGTGGTGAAAGCCGTCTCGGCAGATGAAAAAAAGCCCGAGAGCAGGAGCAGTACCACCAGTATTACAAGTTTTATTATATTCTCCGTGTCCATTTCTTCGGGGTATTATATCACAGCTTGCAGGCATCCGTCAAAAGCATCGGAACAGGCATAAGATATGCGGAAAAAAGGGGCATTTTATGGTGCTTGCTTTAAAATCATGTATGTGTTATAATCGTCAGCGGTCGGGCGGCTAAGCCCGAAAAGAATTTGGAGGAAACAAGATGAAACACATTAAATCACTTGATACCAGAGATTTTAAGAAGAGCCTTGAGAAAGGCGGCTGCGGTGAGTGCCAGACATCCTGCCAGTCAGCATGCAAGACCTCCTGCACAGTAGGAAATCAGAGCTGCGAGCAGGTTAAGAAGGACAAGTAATGTCTATCTAAACAGTAAGAAAGGGACAGCGGTCCGAATTTTGGATCGCTGTTTGTTGTGCGTATGATACATCTTTACCAGAGCAACGGTTATAACATAGTTTTGGACGTCAACAGCGGCAGTGTGCACGTGGTTGACGAGCTTTGCTATGGACTGATACCCGCTGTGGAAGAGGCAGTGAACGCAGGAAAAAGCGATGCGGAGATAATCGCACAGCTCGGCGGCGGACTGGCTGATATAGAAAAGAAGGAAGCTTTGTCCGAGATACTGGAGCTTAAGAATGCGGGACGTCTTTTTGCAAAGGACGAGTATGAGGATCATATAGAGAACTTCATGCAAAGAGAGACCGTGGTTAAAGCAATGTGCCTGCATATCGCCCATGCCTGCAACTTAAGCTGCAAATACTGCTTTGCCGGGGAAGGCGAATACTTCGGACCCTGCGGGCTCATGAGTTTTGAGACAGGCAAGGCGGCGCTTGATTATCTGGTGGCGCATTCCGGAAACAGGAAGAATCTGGAAGTGGATTTCTTCGGCGGCGAACCGCTGCTTAACTGGGATGTGGTGAAACAGCTTGTGGAATACGGACGTTCTATAGAGAAGGAAGCCGGAAAGAATTTCCGTTTTACCCTGACCACCAACGGCACGCTTCTTAATGATGAGATCATGGAATTCGTCAACAAGGAGATGAGCAATCTCGTGCTTTCCATAGACGGCCGTAAAGAAGTGCATGACCGCATGCGTCCCTACCGTGACGGAAAGGGCAGCTATGACGAGATAGTGCCGAAGTACATAAAGGCGGCGGAAAGCCGTAACCAGATGAATTACTACGTACGAGGCACCTATACCCACTTCAACAGGGATTTCGCCCAGGATGTAATGCATATGGCGGATCTCGGATTTGAACAGATTTCGGTGGAACCCGTGGTGGCTGAGCCTTCCATGGATTACGCGCTTACGGAAGACGACATAAGTTATTTATGTGAACAGTACGATATACTTGCGGCGGATATGCTGAAGAGAAGAAGAGAGGGCAGGCCATACAACTTCTTCCACTTCATGATAGATCTAAGCTGCGGACCCTGTGTATATAAGAGGCTTTCGGGCTGCGGCGCGGGCTGTGAGTATGTATCGGTAACGCCCTGGGGGGATATCTATCCCTGCCACCAGTTTGTGGGACAGGAAGAGTACAAGCTGGGTGATGTATTTACGGGCATAAAGAATGAGGAACTCGTGAAGCGTTTCCACGACTGCAACGTATATTCGAAGAAAGAATGTAAGGAGTGTTTTGCCAGATACTATTGCAGCGGCGGCTGCATGGCAAATTCACAGCATTTTACCGGAGATATCTACGGCGCATACAAAGTGGGATGCGAGCTTGAAAGAAAACGTGTGGAATGCGCTGTTATGCTGAAAGTGGCAGAGAGCGAGGAAGAGTAAGGAGGAATTAAAGACATGAAGAAGTCAACAGGCGTCATTACCATACTGGTGATGATACTGGCACTGGCGGGATGCGCTTATCTCGTGATGAACGGTGTCGGTGAGAATGGCGCAGGTGCGGCAAAGAATACCAAGCTGGGTCTGGACCTGGCCGGCGGTGTCAGCATCACCTACGAAGTAGTGGGAGACGAGGCTCCCTCCAAGGCGGATCTGGATGATACGGTCTTCAAACTCAGAAAGAGGATCGACCAGTATTCAACGGAAGCTAACGTTTATCCCGAAGGAACCAACCGTATAAGCATTGAGATCCCCGGTGTTACGGATGCCAACGCCATACTGAAAGATCTCGGTTCACCCGGATCTCTGTATTTCATACAGGCAACCTCACCTGTTACCGGCGAGATGAACTATGAAGCAAAGAAGACGGAAGACGGGAACAGCGTGTTTAAGGGTGATGACGGCCTCTTTGTAATGGTCGGAAATGTTGCTTATGTTTATGATAAGGATACAAATGCGGCAGCAACTGATGCAAGCGGAGCAAAGATACCGTTTGCCGGCGATACCTCTACAGGCAAGACCTATTATGCGCTGACAAGACCTATAGAGGATATAGTTGCCGACGGCAGCGCGGTCCTTTCGGGAACCGATGTTGCTACCTCACAGGCTGCTTCACATAAGGATAATTACGAGAACATCGAGTATGCCGTAGATCTTACCTTTACAGAGGTGGGAGCAAGCATCTTTGCCGATGCTACAGGCAACGCTGTAGGCAAGCCGGGACTTAACGGAACCATCGCTATCTACTATGATAATGAGATATTGAGCGTACCTACGGTTAATGAGAGGATAGCAGGCGGACGTGCACAGATCTCCGGCGGCATGGCTGATTTCAAAGAAGCTGAGATACTTGCGCAGAGCATCAGGATCGGTGGTCTGAAACTGGAACTCCAGGAGTTAAGATCCAACGTGGTAGGCGCACAGCTCGGTTCGGACGCTATACAGTCCTCATTGATCGCAGGTCTTATCGGTCTGGCACTGGTGGTACTCTTCATGATCGTCGTATACAGACTGCCCGGTTTCTGCAGTTCCATCGCGCTGGTTCTCTACTGTATGCTGGTAATCCTGTGCATCAACATGTTTGAGATGACCCTGACACTGCCCGGTATCGCAGGTTTCATCCTGTCGGTCGGTATGGCGGTGGATGCGAACGTCATCATCTTCGCCAGAATAAAAGAAGAATTAAAGGCCGGAGCCAAGGTTCACGAAGCCATCAAGGCCGGATTTGAAAAGGCTCTTTCAGCCATCATCGACGGTAACATCACAACCCTCATCGCAGCCATCGTGCTGATGATAATGGGAAGCGGAACCATCAAAGGCTTCGCATACACACTGGCAGTCGGTATCGTACTCTCCATGTTTACCGCTCTGTTCATCACCAAGTCACTGGTAAATGCCTTCTATGCACTGGGACTTAATAAACCCGGCTTATACGGCTACAGTGAGAAAGATGCGGAAAAGCCCCAGAAGATCTTACCTTTCCTTCAGAAGAAAAAGATCTTCTTTGCAATATCACTTTCCGTTATCGCTATCGGCATCATCGCTATGATAGTCGGTAAGGTAAGGACAGGCGATATTCTGAATTACAGCCTTGAGTTCAAGGGCGGTACCGCTACAACGGTTGCCTTCAATCAGGCAATGAGCCGTGAAGAGATAGAGGCTCAGGTAATACCCGAGCTGGAGCACATCACAGGTGATGCAAACGTACAGTGGCAGACAGTCAACGATACCAACGAGGTTATCTTCAAGACCAGAGTACTGAATGTGGATGAGAGACAGAAGCTCCTTGATACAATGGAAAGCAAGTTCGGTATCGGAGAATCACAGATCACCGAGGAGACCATAGGATCAACTATCTCCGGAGAGATGAAGAAAGAATCACTCACAGCCGTACTCGTAGCTACGCTGTGCATGCTGATCTACATCTGGTTCAGATTCAGTGATATACGTTTCGGCGCCAGCGCCGTATGCGCACTGGTTCATGACGTGCTGGTGGTCATCACCTTCTACGCACTGGTACGCTTAAGCGTAAGCTCCACTTTCATCGCATGTATGCTGACTATAGTCGGTTACTCGATCAACGCCACCATAGTCATCTTCGACCGTGTGAGAGAGAACTTAAGGGCTATGAATGAGAAGCGTAAGAAGACTGCAGAAGATACACTTGAGAACTGTGTAAATCAGAGTGTCAGCCAGACACTTTCAAGAAGTATCTTTACTTCACTGACTACGGTCATCATGGTCATCATGCTGTATATCAACGGTGTATCATCCATAAGGGAATTCGCTCTGCCGCTGATAATCGGTATCATCTGCGGTACCTACTCATCAGTCTGCGTGACCGGCGCACTGTGGTTCGTACTCAGGGAGAAATTCCCTCCTTCGGAAGAGGACGACTGAAAATAACCCGGATTCATCAAAGGCTGTCGCAAAAGCGGCAGCCTTTTTTTTGTTATTGCCGGTCCCTGCACATATGTGTCAGAACCGGCAATGCGAAGCGGTCGTGGGTCTTAAGTGCCTGCTGCGGCGGAGACTAACACTCTTGATTTACAATGTACTTATATTGTGCTACAATGTTATTACAAGGAGGGCGATGATATGAGTAGTACAATCACAGTAAGAGTAGATGAGAACGTTAAAAAACAGGCAGGAAATGTGTTTAAAAATGTGGGCATGGATATGTCAACAGCTATAAATGTCTTCTTAAAACAGGTGATCAGAAGTAACGGGATCCCGTTTCCAATATCTGCTGATATACCTAATGAGGTAACCATGAAGGCTATAAAAGACGCCGAAAAAGGAAAGATGGCTTCGTTTTCTTCCATAGAGGAGCTGATGGAGGATCTGAATGATTAAGGAGATCAAGCGTACCACACAGTTCAAGAAGGATTATAAAAAAGCTATCAAGAGCGGGTGTAGGGAAGAAGATTTATAGAGGTGCTGCAGTATCTGGTAGAGCAGAAACCTTTGCCTGAAAAATACAGGGATCATCCGCTTCAGGATTCCAAGGAATATAAGAATGTTCGTGAATGTCACATATACCCGGATTGGTTATTGGTATATAGAGTGTATAAGTCTGAGTTGATACTCGAGCTGATCCGGACAGGATCACATAGCGAATTGTTTTAGGTGAGGAAAGAGCGGCAACTTTTTTCAAGATATGTCTACTGCAGTGAATTAAAAGGTGGGCATGCGGATGCTTTTTTGATGATGAGACACGCATTCAAATAACATCGATAAGATGAAGGAAGGCACAGACGTATCCGAGCTCTTTGGCTATAGTATAACTATAAGCAAAGATAAGGATGCCGGCGCAACAGGGTATTTTACCGTTAAGGTCAAGCTTAATAGCAAGGCTGTAAAGAAAGCAAAGATAAAGGGCGATGACAAGAAAGCCCTGACAAAGCTTGTAAAGGAGCTGAACGATAAGCTTAAGGACACAAAGTTCGAGTATCAGATCGCTCCTCTTAAGCTTGCTGAGGCAGAGAGCGTAAGCATCAAGACTAAGCTTAAGAATGGTGCATTGCAGCTGGATGAGCAAGGAGGACTTAAAGGTCTTAAGAGTATTAAGGTAAAGATGAAGATCAAAGGCGTTAAGAAAGCAAAGTCTTTCACCTACAGTGCAAAGAAGGCGGCCAAGCTCTTTTAAGATAAGCGTCACGGATGCTGCTAACAGGAAAGCAGAATTAACGGCGCTTGAGGGCACAAGCTTTAAGGGAACCAAGAACGGAATCACTATTACGAAATTAATTCGAAAACACCCGGCTGCTGAAGCCGGGTGTTGTATTACTTTTATGGTGCTTCCTCGAAAGGAATGCCGGATTCCGAGTCGCATATGGTCTGGGTTTTGTGGCGGGCTGTGTCATCCAGCTTTTCTTCAAGTCCTGTAAGGGCTTCGAAGGGAGCAAACTGGGCGGCACGCTTTTCGAGGCTCATCTGCGGATGCCGCTTCGACACATGATGCGGCATATCTAACATGTCGGAGTAATCGTTCATGGTTTTTCCTCTGCAATGAAGTATTACAGTTATTATATATAAAAAGAGTCCGGGCTGTCTATAGCCCGGACTCAGTATGATCAAGCTGTTGTTTTAATCTCAGTCAGTGAGTTTAACTACGTCGCAGAGGTATTCGCAGACTTTGTCGTCGAGGATGCTCTGGGCCATGTAGCCGTAGCCGTAAGTCTTGACAGCTTCCTTGAAGGCTTCGTCATCACCTGTGTAGCCTGCTTTTTCCTTGATCTCGTCCTTGCTTATATCGAGACCTGCATGTTTGAAGACGTACTGCAGGCTCATGAGTTTCTCAGTCTTGGTCTTGGCGCGTTCCTGAAGAAGAGCATCGTATTCATCCTGCGAGGATACACCGTACATATCAAAGACGGTGCCGTACATAGCCTGGCCTGTGTACTGCATGTACATCTGGTTGTAATATGTGAGGTTCTCTTCATCCTGGGCAGCAAGCACCTTGGTCTGATAATCCATAAACTTCTTGGGATAAGCCTTGTAAGCGCTGTTTAAGGATATGGAAGAGGAGATCTTGTTCTTTAAGCTTGCGCGGAATTTCTCATCGCGTACGGACTGGCGGAACTGATCAGCCGTGGTGCCGCGTTCGGGATAATATGTGGCAACGAAAGTATCGTTGAATTCGGGTTCTTCATAGATGCCCTTAACGTTTACTTCGAAATTAACGGTCTTGCCGGCATAATCCTCATCATAAGAATCTTCGTCAAAACTGATGTCAAGGCTGAAGTTATCACCTGCTTTGTGACCGATGAGTGCTTCGTCAAAAGCTTCGTCTATATCTTCGCTTCCGATAGTGTATTTATACTCGCTGTCTTCGCCTATGGTCTCATGTACTTCGCCGTCTATCCTTGAAGTATAGGAGATGCCTACCGTGTCGTTGTCTTCAGCGATGCGGCCGGTGTCGGTGGAAAGGGTGGTGTGCGCTTCTATGGCACTGTCCACTTCAGACTCTATAGCTGCTTCGGAAGGCTCGAGCTCTGCGCGTGAGAAGCTCATATTCTCGTAATCAACGCTTACGTAGTCGTCAATATTCAGGTTGGCTATGGTGCCGTTATCGTTCAGGTATTTTGAATAATTGAGCTGGTTTGCTTTATGGATCACCACCAGTGTTACTATAAGGGCGACTATGATAACGGGAATGAGCACGGTCCACATAGCCGACATGGCTTTCTGGTGGCGCTGTGCTTCACGGGCTTTTGCTTCCGCCATACGTTTCTGTTTTGATTTGCTTAATTTCTCATCATGGTTTGTTGTTTCACTCATTGTCTTTCTCCTTCGTTACTGCTTATATGGACTGAAGGTATTACTTCAGACCCCAAGTAGAGAGTATATATCAAAATTCAAAAAAAATAAAGTGAAATAATGGTGAACTAGGTGTTTTGTTGTGGTATACTGTATCAGGAAAGGTATTTTCAGAAGGGGGAGAGTCGTAAAGTTGGCAGAATGGACTCTGATCAGAAAAGGCGGTGACTATGTCGAGACTGGGAAAAAGTACGGCATTTCGCCTGTTATAGCCAGACTTCTTAAAAACAGGGGTGTGGAAGAAGAGCTTATTCCCGAATTCTTAAGCGAGGAAGGGACTCCCCTATCTGACCCCGCTTTTCTGCCGGATATGGATAAAGCATACCGGGTCATTAAAGCTTCGATAGAGAAAAAAGAAAAGATAAGGGTGATCGGCGACTATGATATAGACGGCGTGTGTTCTACGGCTATACTGCTGAAGGGGCTGAAGCATATAGGCGCCCTTGCCGATCATACCATACCCCACAGGATAATTGACGGATACGGCATGAACCCGGGCATGGTAGAAGATGCCGGCCGGGCAGGGATCGGGCTGATCGTGACCTGCGATAACGGCATAGCCGCCATGGAAGAATGCGCGCTGGCCCGTAAACTCGGAATAGAGGTGGTGGTGACGGACCACCATGAAGTAAGATATGAAGAAACTGAAGGGAAGCGAAGCTACATACTCCCGGATGCAGCGGCTGTTGTGGATCCCAAGAGGGAGGACAACCGTTATCCTTATCCCGGAATATGCGGCGCCTTGGTGGCATATCAGCTGATCAGATACATCATGCAAAGAGAAGACGCCGACTTTGAAGGCAGCGCGCTTGACCGTGAGATGCAGCAGCTGGCAGCTTTTGCCACGGTGGGGGATATAATGGAGCTTTCCGGTGAAAACCGCGGTCTGGTAAAGCGCGGCCTTAAGTTGATGTGTGAGGAACCCTGCAGGGGAATAGCAGCGCTGAAAAAGGTAGCCGGGCTCGAGGAGGGCGAAGTCAACGCCTTTCATCTGGGCTTTGTACTGGGGCCGATGGTCAATGCGGGAGGCAGGCTTGACAGCGCGGACAGGGCGCTGGATCTCTTTCTCAGTGAAGATGAGATCAGCGCGATGAAAAAGGCTGAAGAACTGAAGGCGCTGAACGAGAGCCGCAAGAGTATGACTGAGAAAGCGGTGGAAGAAGCCGAAGCTATGATGGAAAGCGAAGGGCTTAAGAATGACAGAGTCCTTGTGGTATATCTGCCTGACTGCCATGAGAGCATAGCGGGAATAGTAGCGGGGCGGCTTAGAGAAAAATATATCAAGCCTGTGCTGGTGGTCACGGACAGCCGTGAGGAGCTGAAGGGCTCCGCAAGATCGATCCCCGCTTATCATATGTTTGATGCGATGCTGGAAGTTGAGGATATATTCATCAAGTTCGGCGGACATTCCCAGGCAGCAGGTTTTTCACTTCCTAAAGATAAGCTCGGAGAGTTGAGAACACGTCTGAATGCCAATTGCCGTTTAGAAGACGGGGATTTTAAAGAGGTCATGAAAGTGGATATGGAACTGCCGCTTGCATACGCCGATGCCTCGCTTGCCGATGCGCTGGAGCTTTTGGAGCCGTATGGCGAAGGCAATGATAAGGCGCTGTTTGGCAGGATGGGAGTAGAGATAAAGGGTATAAAGAATATAGGCGCCAGCGGCAAGGTGATCAAGCTGGATGCGCTGGATCAGGGCAGCAGCGCTGAACTGACTATGTTCGGTATGAATAAGCTTTTTAAGGAAGAGCTGGTAAACAGATACGGCGAGGCTAAGCTGAATGCGCTGTACGCCGGACGGGGCGTGATCAGAATAAACATAGTGTACAGCGTGGCCTGGAATGTATATAATGGAATCAGAAGATTGCAGATAGTCGTGGAGGATTACAAGTGGGCAGAATGAACAGTCTCAGCGAGAGGAAAAAAAGACATCTGGAGCTGTATGCCGGGTTATGGATCATAATGTATCTGGTCGTGACCTGCGGTATATATCCCGGAAAGATGCGTTATCCTGTTCAGCTTGGGATGGTGCCGGTGGTTTTTTCACTGATAGGTCTTAAACTTATGCATATTGAGGAAGCTGGCGGAGACAACACCGGGATAAAGGAGGCTGCTAAAGGTCTGCTCATGCCGTATATGTGGTTTTCACTTGCCGGACTAGTGATATACTCCGCAGCGGTGATGCTGGATCTTAAGGACTATACCGTTAAGGGATTGCTGGAAAATGTGGAAAATGCTGCTACTTTTTACGGAAATAACGGACTCTGGATATTGCCTTCCGCCTTTCTTACAATAGCGGTGCGCGGCTTCGCAAAGAGGAACGGCATGGCTTTTAACGTGCGCGGAGCTATAATAACAATAATGTTTGCAGGCTTTTGCGGACTCTTATATTTCACCGGATATAATTCGGAGAGGATATTTGATGTGGGAAGCGCAGGCGCAGCCGGAGTATTCATAAGGCTGGCGATGGTGATATGGCGGGGGATGATGGGAGCTTTCTTCTGCTTTATCGGTGAATTGCTCTACGGTATGTATGATATCATAAGGAAGAAGAAACTGCTTTTTGTCATACTCGCATTTGTGCTCCTGGCAGGAAGCACGGCTCTGGCCATATATACGGGTGAAATGAGCTGGGAGGATTTCAGCTTCGGTAAGCCGATAATAACCGTGCCGGCAGCGGTTGCGGTAGCTGCGGCACTTTATATCCTCAGTGTCTGGGTGGATACGATACCGCCTGTAGACTTTGCGGGCAGACATGCGCTGATAATCTATATCTGCGCTTATGAGTTTGGAGCTGTTTATCTTTCTTACAATGCTTATGTGGCTGTGCTTGCCAATATGCATAACAGATTTGCGGCAAGCTGTGTACATGCGGTCGTACTGATCGTGACGATACTTGTAATGGTACTGATATTCAGGAGAAAAGAACTTTCTTTCCTTTTCGGTTACAGGACTTTTGAAAAGCCTATGGTGGAGGCGGATTATGATACTTACGATTAGCCTGAATCCTGCGGTAGACAAGACTGCGGTATGTGACAAACTTATTCCCGGACAGCTGAACCGCCTGTCTGCAGTACAGATATGCCCCGGCGGAAAGGGGATCAATGTCAGCCGCGCCTTAAACTGCCTTGGTGAAGATGTATGCGCCATGGGTTTCATCGGCGGCGGTACCGGCGAATATATTAAGAATGCCCTTGAAAAGTCAGGCATACGCACGGCTTTTACTCTGACCGATAAGAATACCAGGACGAATCTTAATATCATCTCCGACGAAGGATACATAACCGAGATACTGGAACCGGGACATACTCCAAGGGATTATCAGATAGCGGATTTCCTCGAAAAGTACAGGATGGAGCTGAAAAAAGCTTCACTTGTCGTGATATCGGGATCGCTTCCGGATGGCATGGAAACCGGTTTTTACAGAAAGCTTATAGAAGAGGCCAAAGCCGAAGGGAAAAAGCTGATCTTTGATTCTTCGGGAGAAGCCATGCGTGAAGGCGTTGAAGCTCTTCCTTACATGATAAAACCCAATATCAGGGAATTCGAATACATACTCGGCAGAGGCTTTTATGAGCCGGAGGACATAGCAAGGGCTGCCGGAGAGCTGGTCAGAAGAGGAATCGAGAGGGTAGCTGTTTCCATGGGAGCCAGGGGAATGGTCTATGTCACGAAGGACGTAAGTATGTATGCCCAGGCTCCGAGACTTAATGCCATCAATACCGTCAGTTGCGGGGATGCTGCGGTTGCCGCTTTTGCGTATTCGATCATCAGGAATCTGAAAGACGAGGAAACCCTGATCAAAGCGGTGGCTGTGTCGGCGGCGGCTGCGCTTTCGGAGGAGAGCGGATTGTTCCTGCCGGAAGACGAGTCCAGATTTGCAGGAAGGATAGAGATAAACAAAATCTGGGAAAAATCTGACTGATTTTGTATAAATATATATACAATTTGGGAATGTATGTGAATTTGAACATTCATTTCATATGAAATACACAAAATGGACACAATTTAATAGTAGACTTATTTTCAGATAGTGAATTACTTTATTACTATCTCCCCCTCATATGAGCGGCACGCTACGCGTGCCGCTTTACTATTTGCTTTTAAAACGGTACATTTCGATCATCGGCTACGCGGGGATGGTATCCGATGTAAAAGCTGAAAGATTGGCAGTACGCAGGGTAGCGTTACCGAGACGATATGTTATAATCAAAGCATCAGTGTCCGTTATAATCCGAATATCAGGAGGGATATAGTATGGAAGACATCATTAAAGAACTTGTGAACAGTAAAAACGTTATAGAGAAAATGATACCCGAAGAGCATCTTGCTTATACATACTGGTGTCCGAAGAATAAGGACGGAGATCCCGAACAGAAGGGGTTTGTTCTGTATGCATATGGCGGAAGCGTTCTTGAATTATATGTAAAAAACAAGGTGGTGAGTTTCTCTTTATTTGATAAGGAGTATCTTGATACATATCTGGGAAATGTATCTGAAAAAACAAAAAATGATATCAAGAAAACCATAGCGGAAGTCAAGAATAATGTCGGCGGAAGCAGGGAACGGCTAAAAAGACTGTTGTCCATGCAAACAGAAGACTGGGCTCTGGTATTATCTGCATTCAGGAACAGGGGATATGGCCTTGTAGGTGATAAACAATATCTTGAACGTCTGCGTGAAACGGTCATAGCCCATAATAATACAGGAAAGGCCGGCAGCGTGATCAAAATTATTGAGATGGAGTCAAAAATACCGGGGGCAGCTGCAGGAAAAAAGCCGGACATGATAGGAGTACGTAAAGAAGGCGAAGGTATCATATTCAGTTATATAGAGTATAAGTGTACAACCGGAGCAATGGACGGAACTCATAAACCCGTAGATCATTACAGGGATATGAAAAAGTATTATACAAATAAAGAGTATACATATTTTGAAAACTATGACAGCCTTGTGGGAAAAAGCATGCTGAATAGTTTTGCAGGGGCAAAAAAGGAAATGCTTTTTATGTTTTCGAATATAGATAAAGAGGACGGAATGACGATAAATAAGGCTGTTAACGGTATTGAAAGACTTAAGACTGAGGTTGAAAAAGACGGGCTTTCAACTAAGGTGAAGATAGTAATGATCCCGGATGAAAACTCGGTGATCAGAGTAAAGGATATATACACTATTGAAAAGGCATTGGCAAAACTGAAGGATATGGCAAAACAGAAGAAAAGAAAGTAGGATGGAAGAAGCCGGGATATCATGATCAGCGGCCGCGGGGAATGCCCCCGTGGCCTTTGTTTTATTTGCATTTAATAATCGGCTATGGTAAAATATCTTGTTATGTTTGATGTGTTTTTATACGTATGTAAAACGGGTTTTGCCAATATAATAAGGACGCTTAAGGAGATGGATTACCTTCATCTTCTTTTGGTGTGCCTGATAGTAGGTGTCTTTCTGGCGATGCTGATCAGGTTTTTCCGTTATGCCTTTGAGAAGAGGGTGAGGCTGGTATGGTCGCTGCTGTCCATGCTCTGTGCAGGCGTGGCTCTTTTTATGTGTGTTATAGCTTCGGCGGCAGGTACGCTGGTGTTCGAACCGGACAGTAAGCCGGAGGATGTGGTAAGAGTCTTTCTTGATGCATATTTGAACGGGGATACGGCAGGGGCCAAAAACTATCTGGTAAGCGGAGCCGTGCTGCCCGAGGTGAATGAAGGTGAGGACGAGATAAAAGACCGTTTCTACGAGGCGCTGCGCAGCAGTTATTCATACGAGATAACGGGAGAGACCGATATGCAGGATACCCATGCCACTGTGCCGGTTTCCTTTACCTATCTGGATATGCAGGCATTGATACCGGATATTACTTCAGAGATAGATCCCCTGGTGGAATACGGGGTGGAAAACAGAAGCAAGAATGAGATCTTTGATGAGGATAAAAACTACAGGCATGAGTTTCTTGATGAGGTATACACCATTGCGGTAGACAGGGGACTGACGAAAGCCGAAGAGCACTATATCAGCGAGGAATATGCTGTAGAACTGGATTATATCGACGGGGAATGGAAAGTTGATCCGGGACCCGGACTGGATAATGCTTTCAGGGGCGGAGTCAGAGCCGGTGAGGAGTTTGCAAATAACGCAAAGAGTGAAGTGCTTTCCGGTCTTACTTATATCCCGAAGATATATACGATAGCGGAAGATGCAACGGTCTGTCCTGCACCCATAGCTGAAGCCTATGGGCAGACGGATGATGTGGAAGTGATAAATGCGCTTTTTGAAGAGTACTCCGAATTAACCGGGGATGAGAAGCACGTGTGGAGCGGAGAAGGTAATTTCAAAGGCGGCGATTTCAGATATTACGCGGATGAGACCATAATGTTCGTGTCATGGAAAGAGATATTTGAGGACCATTACTGTGCTTTTGCGGAAGTGTTCGTAGCAGACGGCTCGCAGTTCAGAAGGAAGCTTGCCGAGGATACCTACGGTTCGGCTGTGCAGAAATCGGCTTCGCAGCTTTCCAACGAGGCTAATGCGGTAATTGCCATGAACGGCGATTTCTACAAGTTCCGTACAGAAGGCGTGACGGTTTACAATAGGGAGCTGTTCCGATTCAAGCCTTATAAACTGGAACTCTGCCATGTGGATTCCAACGGGGATCTGAAGTTTACCTATGCGGGTGAACTTGAAGATGAAGACAGCGCAAGGAAGTATGTTAAAGATAACGATATACTTTTTACCCTTGCCTTCGGACCGGTGCTGGTGGCAGACGGAGTCAAACGTGATACTTCCGGGAATTATCTGCTCGGACAGGTGCATGAAAACTATTCCAGATCAGCCATAGGGCAGCTCGGTGAGCATCATTATCTTATGATGAACCTGAATTACGGCTATAACACTCACGGAGCCACTATCAGCGAGACTGCGAACATTATGTATGACAAAGGCTGCAGACAGGCTTATGCCCTGGACGGCGGGCAGACTGCCGAGATAGTAATAGACAATAAGGTCTATAATGCCATAGATTACGGCAACGAAAGAATAGTCAGCGATATTATCTATTTTGCAACGGCATTGCCGGAGGACGCGGAAAGATGATGGAGACAGCCTCTATAATCATAGGCGGCTATATAGTGCCGTGGACACTGACCATCATGATACTGGCTATACTCAGCTGGTTTTTCTTAAGCTATGCAATTTACACCGCAAACGGCGGAAAAAGGATCGCCATGTGGATATTCTTTATACCGGCAGTGTTTTTCTCGGTATTGTTTTCCCGCATACTGTACTGGTACTGCCACAGCGAACAGTACGACGGGCTGACGGGAGCGCTCACGGACATGAGCGTGGATGGTTTCATGATGCTGGGCATCATACCCGGAGTGGTACTGGCAGCGGCGCTTGTCGCCGCACTTAAACTGGATAAGAGTTTTCTCGCTATGCTGGATGCGCTTTCCACGGGAGCGGGAGTCGGTATGGGAATACTGTACCTGACAGCTCTGTTCAATGCGGGCTGCAGGGGCAAGGTGGTAGTGACGAATCCCGAATATCAGCATCTTCCGTTCTCTTCACCGATAACGGCAGCAGGCGGTGTGCAGGAATACCGCTTTGCCACTTTCTTCTTTTCATTTCTCGTGATGTTTTTTATCAGCGGTATCTGCATGGAATACTACTTTAACAGGAAAGAACACAAGGGTGCCACGACTATGGTATTTCTTATCTCTTTCTGCTCTTCGGAATTCGTATTGGACTCCACCAGATATGATGCGGGTTTTTTCCGCTTCAACGGTTTTGTCAGCGTGCTGCAGATATTTGCCGGAGTGGTATTTCTGCTGATCCTTTTTATCAGCGCCATACTTGCGATAAAGAGAAACGGCTTCAAATGGTATTATATCCTGTTCTGGCTGATGCTGCTTGCGGCCGAGGGAGTGACAGGTTATCTTGAGTATTATGTGCAGAGACACGGGAATCTTTATGTGGAGATATACAGCGGAATGATCATCAGCAGTCTGCTGACCGGAGTGGCGGCATATCTCTGCTACCGCACGGCAAGAAAGAAGGCGGCGGTCCTGACGGAAGAGGCTTCGGCGGAAGAGGAGAATCTCGTAAGGAAAAAAGCGGAGTCTGATGATATCTTTGATGTGGAAGATGAATTCGGTGAGAGCGAAGAACGTTCTGATAACAGAAAGAAACACGGTACCGTTGTATCGCTGATACTGGCGATCGCAGCGGCGGTAATGGCTGTGGTGGGCTTTGTGACACTGCTGCTTTCAAGAAAGG